>NZ_JBFTHX010000002.1:0-414329 GCF_056394465.1 Variovorax sp. 10N432 | reverse complement strand
GTCGTAGGCCTTCGCTTCGCCGCCGAACTTGGCCGACAGCACGGTGGCGATCGCCGCCGTCAGCGTCGTCTTGCCATGGTCCACGTGACCGATCGTGCCCACGTTGACGTGCGGCTTCGTGCGGGTGAATTTTCCTTTTGCCATTTTCTATCCTTGAAAGAGCAGTGCCCGTGTGGGGTTTAACGTCTGCACCCTGTTGCTGGTTCTTCCGCCACGGGCAGCGGAAGGCACAAGGTCGCAGACGGCGGGGCGCAAGCCCCTTGATGAATTACTTCGAGCGCGACGCCACGATGGCTTCGGCCACGTTGCGCGGTGCTTCGGAGTAGTGCTTGAATTCCATCGTGTACGTGGCGCGGCCTTGCGTGGCCGAGCGCAGCGTGGTCGAGTAGCCGAACATTTCCGACAGCGGGACTTCAGCCTTGATGAGCTTGCCGCCGCCGATCATGTCGTCCATGCCCTGCACCATGCCGCGACGCGACGAGAGGTCGCCCATCACGTTGCCGGCGTAGTCTTCGGGCGTTTCGACTTCCACGGCCATCATCGGCTCCAGGATGACCGGCGAAGCCTTGCGGGCGCCTTCCTTGAAACCGAAGATCGCGGCCATCTTGAAGGCCATTTCGTTCGAGTCCACGTCGTGGTACGAACCGAAGTGCAGGGTGACCTTGACGTCGACGACCGGGTAGCCGGCCAGCACGCCTTGCGTCAGCGCTTCGATCACGCCCTTCTCGACCGCCGGGATGTACTCGCGCGGCACCACACCGCCCTTGATCGCGTCGACGAACTCGAAACCCTTGCCGGCTTCGTTCGGCTCGAGCTTGAGCACCACGTGGCCGTACTGGCCCTTGCCGCCCGACTGGCGGACGAACTTGCCTTCGGCATCTTCGACCGTCTTGCGGATGGTTTCGCGGTAGGCCACCTGCGGCTTGCCGACGTTGGCTTCGACGCCGAACTCGCGCTTCATGCGGTCGACGATGATTTCGAGGTGAAGCTCGCCCATGCCGGAGATGATGGTCTGGCCGGATTCTTCGTCCGAACGCACGCGGAACGACGGATCTTCCGAGGCCAGGCGCTGCAGCGCGATGCCCATCTTTTCCTGGTCGGCCTTGGTCTTCGGCTCGACGGCCTGCGAGATCACGGGCTCGGGGAACTCCATGCGCTCGAGCGTGATGATGGCGTCGGGGTCGCACAGCGTTTCGCCGGTCGTGACGTCCTTCAGGCCCACGCAGGCGGCGATGTCGCCGGCGCGGATTTCGTCGATTTCAAGGCGCTCGTTGGCGTGCATCTGCACGATACGGCCGATGCGTTCCTTCTTGCCCTTGACCGGGTTGTAGACGGTGTCGCCCTTGCTCAGAACGCCCGAGTAGACGCGCACGAAGGTCAGCTGGCCGACATAGGGGTCGGTCATGAGCTTGAATGCCAGCGCCGAGAACTTTTCCTCGTCGGCCGGCTTGCGGCTGGTTTCCTTCTCGTCGTCGTCGGTGCCTTCGACCGGCGGGATGTCCATCGGCGAGGGCATCAGCTCGATCACGGCGTCGAGCATGCGCTGCACGCCCTTGTTCTTGAACGCGCTGCCGCACATCATCGGCTGGATCTCGCCGGCGATGGTGCGGGTGCGCAGGCCGAGCGTGATCTCCGCTTCGGAGAGGTCGCCCTCTTCGAGGTACTTGTTCATGAGCTCTTCCGACGCTTCGGCGGCGCTCTCGACCATCTTCTCGCGCCATTCCTTGGCGGACTCGAGCAGTTCGGCCGGGATTTCGCGGTAGTCGAACTTCATGCCTTGCGAGGCTTCATCCCAGTAGATGGCCTTCATCTTGCGAAGGTCGACCACGCCCTGGAACTTGTCTTCGGCACCGATGGGGATCACGATCGGCACGGGGTTGGCCTTCAGGCGGTCGACCATCATCTGGCGCACGCGGAAGAAGTTGGCGCCGACGCGGTCCATCTTGTTGACGAACGCGAGACGGGGCACCTGGTACTTGTTGGCCTGGCGCCAGACGGTTTCGGACTGGGGCTGCACGCCGCCCACCGAGTCGTACACCATCACGGCGCCGTCGAGCACGCGCATCGAGCGCTCGACTTCAATCGTGAAGTCCACGTGGCCCGGGGTGTCGATGATGTTGATGCGGTGCTCGGGCATCGAGTGGTCCATGCCCTTCCAGAAGCAGGTCACGGCCGCCGAGGTGATCGTGATGCCGCGCTCTTGTTCCTGCTCCATCCAGTCGGTGGTCGCGGCGCCGTCATGCACCTCGCCCAGCTTGTGGGTCACGCCGGTGTAGAACAGGATGCGTTCGGTGGTGGTCGTTTTGCCGGCGTCGATGTGCGCCGAGATACCGATGTTGCGGTAGCGCTCGATGGGGGTCTTGCGTGCCATGAAATTTACTCCGTTAACGGATGAAAGCCCGCCCACCGCTCTCGGTGGGTCGGGCTTCCAGCCTGTCTGATTTGGGGGGACGAGCTCTTTAGAAGCGGAAGTGGCTGAAGGCCTTGTTGGCTTCGGCCATGCGATGCACTTCATCGCGCTTCTTCATGGCGCCGCCACGGCCTTCCGTGGCTTCCATGAGTTCGTTGGCCAGACGCAGGGCCATCGACTTTTCGCCGCGCTTGCGAGCGGCTTCCTTGATCCAGCGCATCGACAGCGCCAGACGACGGACCGGGCGAACTTCGACCGGCACCTGGTAGTTCGCACCGCCGACGCGGCGCGACTTCACTTCGACCATCGGCTTCACGTTGTTGATGGCGATGGTGAAAGCTTCCAGCGGGTCCTTGCCCGGGTTCTTCTTCTCGATCTGGTCGAGCGCACCGTAGATGATGCGCTCGGCGATCGCCTTCTTGCCGCCTTCCATGATCACGTTCATGAACTTCGACAGCTCGACATTGCCGTACTTGGGATCCGGCAGGATTTCACGTTTGGGGACTTCGCGACGACGTGGCATGTTACTAACCTCTTTGCTTCAGTTGGCGCCTTTGCAGGCACCGCGAGAGCCAACAAGAACTCTCACTTACTCGACCCAATATCGGGTCACTTCGTTCGATGCGCCGGCCAGGGCACCCGAACACCGCTGAATGAAATACAGAAGGCTTAGGCCTTCTTGGGGCGCTTCGCGCCGTACTTGGAACGCGACTGCTTGCGGTCTTTCACGCCTTGCAAGTCGAGCGAACCGCGCACGATGTGGTAGCGAACACCGGGCAAGTCCTTGACACGACCGCCGCGAACCAGCACGACGCTGTGTTCCTGCAGGTTGTGGCCTTCGCCGCCGATGTAGGAAATGACTTCGAAGCCGTTGGTCAGGCGCACCTTGGCGACCTTGCGCAGCGCCGAGTTCGGCTTTTTCGGGGTCGTGGTGTAGACCCGGGTGCAGACACCGCGACGTTGCGGCGAGTTCTGCATGGCAGGGCTCTTCGAATTGATCTTTTCGACCGTCCGACCCTGACGCACCAGTTGATTGATGGTTGGCATGAATGAATAAGTCCCAAAACTGCCCCGAAGGCCCTAGGCGTGAACCGGCCGGACGGGGAAACGACCAAGAACTGGTCGAAAACGTGAATCCCTTCGGAAATTCCGAAAAGCCCACGAGTATACAACACCCGTTACCAGATTGGGCTAACTTTGTGTAGCCCGGCCCGGCACTGCTTGAACTACTTGATCCAGAGCCGGACGGCGTCCCAGGCCCGCCCCAGGACACCGGCTTGCTGGACTGCATCCAGCGCCACCAGCGGCACTTCGGCCACCGGCTCGTCGCCGAGCGTGACCTTCAGGGAGCCGACCGGCTGGAACTTGGTGAAGGGCGCGACCAGCGGGTCGGGGCGCACCACCTGGGTCTTGATCCTGGCTGCCGCGCCGGCCGGCACGGCGACCACGATGGCGTCGGGGCGGCCCAGTTTGACGGTGTTCTGATTGCCCTTCCAGACGGCGGGCGTCGCCACGGCCTGGTTGGCTTCGAACAGGCGGACCGCGTCAAAGGCGGTGTAGCCCCAGTTCAGCAATTTCTGCGACTCGTTGGCGCGCGCGTTCTCGCTGGCCGTGCCCAGCACGATCGACAGCAGGCGGCGGCCGCCGGTCAGGTTCGGGAAGTCACGCTTGGCGGTCGCGACCATGCCGTAGCCGGCCGCCGGCGTATGGCCGGTCTTGAGGCCGTCGACCGTCGGGTCGCGGAACAGCAGCAGGTTGCGGTTGGTCTCGTTGGTCGAGGGCGTGCCCGGGAAGCGGTACTTCTTGATCGCGTAGTAATGCAGGTACTCGGGGAAGTCGCGCATCAGGCGGGTCGCCAGGATGCCCAGGTCGCGCGCGGTGGTGGTGTGGCCCGGCTCGGTCAGGCCTTCGGGGTTCTTGTAGGTCGTGTTCTTCATGCCGAGGGCCTTGGCCTGCTCGTTCATGAGTTCGACGAAGTGCTCGACCGTGCCGCCCACGCCTTCGGCCAGCGCCACCGTGGCGTCGTTGCCCGACTGCACGATCAGGCCCTTGAGCAGGTCCTCGACCGGGACCTGCATCTTCGGGTCGATGAACATCCGTGCGCCGGGCATCTTCCAGGCCCGCGCGCTGACCGGCAAGGTCTGTGTCAGGGTGATCTTCTGGGCGCGCAGCGCGTCGAAGACCAGGTAGGCCGTCATCAGCTTGGTCAGCGAGGCCGGCTCGACGGCGGCGTCGATGTCCTTCTGGGCCAGCGTCTGGTTGGCCGTGACATCCAGCAACAGGAAACTGCGGGCCGCCACCTCGGGCGGCGTCGGCACCTGGGCCCCGGCGGCAAGACACGAAAATGCGGCAGCAGCCACTGCGAAGGCGCGCAGCGCTTCAACGAAACGATTCATGGGGGAAAGACTAGCCCGCGCGCAGGTGGCGGACGACCAGATTCTTGAGCAGCGGCAATTGTCCGTGAAAGAAATGGCCGCCCCCGGGAACGACTGTGACAGGAAGTGACTGCGGCCGCGCCCAGTCCATGACGGCGGCCAGCGGCACCGTGTCGTCCTGCTCGCCGTGCACCACCAGCGCGCGCTCGTGGGCCGCGGGCGGCAAGCTCGCCACCGAGAAGCGGGAGGCCGCCGTCCCGACCAGCACCACCTGGCGGATGTCGCGCGCCGTCCAGAGCTTGTCGATGGCGCAGCTGGCGACGAAGGCGCCGAACGAAAAGCCGGCGATCGCCAGCGGCCCCTCGGGTGCCAGCTGCGCGACCACTTCGCGCATGTCGTCGCATTCGCCGCGGCCTTCGTCGTGCACGCCCTCGCTGGCGCCGACGCCGCGGAAATTGAAGCGGACCGCGGTCCAGCCGCAGCCGACGAAGGCGCGCGCCAGGGTCTGCACGACCTTGTTGTCCATGGTGCCGCCGAACAGCGGATGCGGATGGGCGATCACCGCGACGCCGAGCGCCGGCACAGCGTCGGCCGCACGGTCGCGCAACACCTCGATGGCGCCGGCGGCGCCCTGGATCCGGAGCTTCTCGGTCTGCGAATTCATGGCCGGCCGCCCCTCAGCGCCCGACGTCGGGCGCGAGCAGCAGCCGCTCGACCACTTCGCCGTTCTTCAGGTGCGACTCGACGATCTCGTCGATGTCGTCGGCATCGACGAAGGTGTACCAGACCGCCTCCGGATAGACCACCGCGACCGGGCCGCCCGCGCAGCGGTCCAGGCAGCCGGACTTGTTGACCCGGACCTTGCCCGGCCCGGCCAGGCCGGCCTCCCTGACGCGCGATTTGCAGCGGTCGAAGCCGGCCTGCGCCTGGTGCTTGGAGCAGGAGTCCTCGTCGCCCTTGCGTTCGTTCAGGCAGAAGAAGATGTGGCGGCCGTAATAACCCGTCGGCGGGGGCGTGCTGGAACTCGACATCGCCCGATTTTAGGGAGCCGGCGCCCCCGGCGCGCGGCGCGAGAGCACGGCCAGCACGTAAGCGAGGGTTGCAAACGGCCAGAGCCATCCCAGCCACTGCGCCAGCCCGTGGAAGCGGATGAACCGCCCCTGCTCCCAGGTCGCCAGCGTCTGGGCGAAATAGGCGCTCTCAGGCGCCTGGTTCAGCAGGCTCAGGTGCACCACCAGCGCGATCAGCAGCAGGGCCGCGCAAAGCCGCCGCGGCGCGCCGAGCAGCAGCACGCCGACGATCAGTGCCGCCGCGATCCCGACCTGGACCGGCAGGCTCAGCCAGGCCCAGGCGTGCGGGGGGCCGTAGCTGAGGGCCGCCGACAGCGCCGAGGCCACCACCCCGGCCAGCAGGATCGAGGGCAGCAGGATCGCCCGCCGGGCGACCGAGCGCGTGATCAGGAAGCCGAGCAGGCAAGGCACCAGCGCGCCCAACATGACGCACAGCAGTTCGACCCCCGGCACCAGCGGCTCGAGCTCGAACTGGCGCACCGGCATCCAGTCGATGAAGGGCGTGTCGACCAGCCAGTCGGCGATGGCGGCTTCGAGCCGCTCGAACACCTGGCCCAGGCCGAAGCTGACCGCGGCCGGAAACAGCAGCGCGACCGGCCACAGGGCCAGCAGCACCAGGCCGCCGCGCGAATCCTCGAAGAACCAGTTGGATCGGGTCCGCTGCCAGTGCGCCACGGCGCCGAGCCGCTCGAGCGCCGCCGCCGTCACCGCGCCGGCCAGGACGCCAGCTATGTTGAGCCCGAGGTCGACGTTGGACGGAATGCGCGCCGGCAGGTAGCTCTGCAGCGTCTCCATGGCGAACGAGATCACCGCCCCGACCGCGGTGGCTCGCAGCACCGCGCCGACGGCGCCGGTGCCCGGCCGGTTGCGAATCACCGCGATGGCGGCCAGGAAACCCAGCGGCATGTAGCCGACGACGTTGATGCCGAAGTCGAAGGCGGTCCAGTACTTGGGCCACGGCGCCGCCAGGTAGGCCCAGGGCGCGATGCCCTGGTCGCGCCAGTCGGCGAACGGGTAGAGGCTGGCGTAGACGATCAGCGCGGCATAGGCCAGCGCCAGGGGCAAGGCGACGGACTTGTGCTGCGTGGCCACCGCACTCAGAACGGCTTGACGACCACCAGGATCACGATCGCCAGCAGCAGCAGCACCGGCAGTTCGTTGAACCAGCGGTAGAAGCGGTGGCTGCGACGATCGGTGCCGGCGACGAAGCGGCGCAGCAGCACGCCGCAGCCGTGGTGGTAGCCGAGCACCAAGACCACCAGGGCCAGCTTGGCATGCATCCATCCGTTGCCCGGTCCGCGCCCGATGCCGTAGCCAAGCCAGAGCCAGAGGCCGAAGGCGAGCGCGGGCAGCGCCAGCAAGGTGGTGAAGCGAAACAGCTTGCGCGCCATCAGCAGCAGGCGGCTGCGCTCGGCGACCGATTCGGGCGCCACCAGCGCCAGGTTGACGAAGATGCGCGGCAGGTAGAACAGCCCGGCGAACCAGCTGGCGATGAAGACGATGTGCAGCGATTTGACCCAGAGCATGGCGGCAGTTTAGGTGGTCGCGTTTCGCCGCGCGGTCGCGGCCGTCCGCTGGCGGACGCGCAAAAAAAAGCCCGACGTCAAAACGTCGGGCTTGGGAAGCCCTTTTGCTGTCACACATCAAGGCACCCGCTCAGGGAGGAAAAGCGGGGGGCAGCAAGCCGCCCAAGACAGAATTTAACAAAGGCAAAACAACCTATCAAGCAAGGTTTGCCATTTTTTTGAACTTATGGCTGAAATCCTTAGTACAAACAGACTCGTTCTTGACTGGTTATAAACAGAAACAGACAGCAGCCCCCTCCAACGCGCCCTCATCCGGCAGCGGCACGCTCTTGGGGCACAATTTTCGCCATGACCCTCCTTGCCCCTTTCCCCGCTGGTCGCCCCCGCCGACTCCGCCGGGACGACTTCACGCGCAACCTGGTGCGTGAGCATTCGCTCTCTTCCCATGACCTGATCTATCCGGTCTTCGTCCAGGAGGGTGAGAAGCGGCGCGACCCGGTCGCCTCGATGCCGGGCGTCGAGCGCCTGAGCCTCGACCTGCTGCTGCCGGTCGCCGAGCAGTGCGTGGCACTCGGGATTCCGGTCATGGCCCTGTTCCCGGTGATCGACGCCCGGCTCAAGACACCGGCCGGCGACGAGGCCTTCAATCCCGATGGCCTGATCCCGCGCGTCGTCGCCGCGATCAAGTCGCGCTTTCCGGAACTGGGCGTGATGACCGACGTGGCGCTGGACCCCTACACCAGCCACGGCCAGGACGGGCTGCTCGACGACAGCGGCTACATCCTCAACGACCCGACCGTCGAAGTGCTGGTCAAGCAGGCGCTCGCGCAATCGCGCGCCGGCGTCGACATCGTGGCGCCGAGCGACATGATGGACGGCCGGATCGGCGCGATCCGAACCGCGCTCGAGGCGCGCGGCGACGTCCACACGCGGATCATGGCCTACAGCGCCAAGTTCGCGAGCGCCTTCTACGGCCCGTTCCGCGACGCCGTCGGCTCGGCCGCCAACCTCGGCAAGAGCAACAAGAAGGTCTACCAGATGGACCCTGGCAACAGCGACGAAGCGCTGCGCGAGGTCGCGATCGACATCGCCGAAGGCGCTGACATGGTGATGGTGAAGCCCGGCATGCCCTACCTGGACATCGTGCGCCGGGTGAAGGACGAGTTTCGCGTGCCGACCTTCGCCTACCAGGTCAGCGGCGAGTACGCGATGCTGAAGGCGGCGGCGCAGAATGGCTGGCTGGACCATGACGCGGTGATGCTCGAAAGCCTGCTGGCCTTCAAGCGCGCCGGCGCCGACGGCGTCCTCACTTATTTCGCGCTGGACGCTGCCAGGCTGCTCAAGCAGTCCTGAGACCGGCCGCTTTCATGCGCATCTTCAAGATCGACGGCACCCAGGTCACCGAGCACGACGCCCTGGCCCCGATGGCCGCGCCCGGCGCCTGCGAGCGCGGCTACCTGTGGCTGTCGCTGACGCGCGAGGAGTTCCAGGCCTCGCTGCCGCAGGTGCAGGAGGTGCTGCAGTCGCTGTGCGGCACCCTGCTGCTCGACCTGCACGTGAGTGACCTGCTGAACGACCAGCTGCCCTCGCGCTTCGACTACACCTCGCAGTACGACTTGCTTGTGTTCCGCCGGCTGGCGGCCGCCAACGGCAAGGAGCCGGCACCCCAGGCCGACCCCTCCCCGCGGGGCGGTCCGCCGGTGCTGCGCCGGGTCGACACGCGGCCGGTGGGCTTCGCGGTGTTCGACCGGGTGCTGCTGTCGGTGCACCCCGAGGACGGCTCCGTGCGCGACACCTTCGCCGCCAAGCTGCTGGCCGCGGCGGTACCGGACGGCCGCGGCGCGGTCCCGGCGCTCGATGTCCGCGCCGTCTCGGCGCGCCTCCCTTCGGGGCCGGCCGACCTGATGCTGCGGGTGATCAACCAGATCGTCGACGCCTACCTCGACCTGCGACGCGAACTGACCCGCCAGCTCGACCACTGGCAGGCCGAACTGATCGACCCGCACAGCCGCTTCACCAACTGGAGCGCGCTGATGGATTCACGCCAATCGCTCTACCACCTGGACGAGATCTGCGAGGACCAGCGGGCGGCCATACAGGACTGGATCGACTCGCTCGAGACCCTGCCGGCGCCTGCCGGCGCCGGCGAGCAGCGCGAACGCGAGCTGATCATGGTGCGCAGCCGCGACGTGCTCGAGCACATCGAGCGCGTGGTCCACCACGTGCGGCGCCTGGAGCAGAACGCCGAGACCGCGGTCCAGATGCATTTCAGCGTCCAGGGCCATCGCGCCAACGACATCATGCGGGTCCTGACCGTGCTGACCGCCGTCTTCCTGCCGCTCAACCTGATCGCCGGCATCTTCGGCATGAACTTCGAGTTCATCCCCCTGGTGCACAAGGCCGACGGCTTCTGGATCGCGATGGGCTCGATGGGCGCCATCGCGATCGCGTTGGTCCTGATCTTCTGGCGCAAGCGCTACCTGGCAAGAACCCGATAAGAAAAGAGCTGCCGCCGAAAACAAAAAAGCCCGGCGAAGCCCGGGCTTAGTTGGTGAAACACCGCGGAACCGGCTTCGCCGGGCCGCTGGTGTTGCCCCCGGCGAGGGGGTGGGCGGCTACACGCAGTGAGCCAACCTGGGGGAGTACTTACTTCCCCGCTTGAACGCGCGGCTCGGCCGTCTTGTTCATGGTCGAGATCACGCGGCTGTTGACGCGCGAGCCGGCGCTCACGTTCTGGTCGGGTGCGTTGGCGGTGGCAACGGCCTGGGCGCGCACGGCTTCCGGGTTGGCGACCGAGTTGAACGCTTCGGCGCCGCGCGAGCCGCGCACCACGTTCTGGTTCGGAGCGGCCGCGGTGCGGGCGGCTTCGGCGCTGACTTCGTCGCGGCTCTTGGCCGAAGCGCCGGTGTGGACGCCTTGGTAGGCTTCGGCGTGTGCGCCTGCGGCGGCGAGGAAGGACAGGGCGGCAGCGGCGAGGATGCGGGAGGTCTTCATTTCAAGTTCCTTGGAGTTCGTCGGATTTGTCTTCAAACCAGGCTCGCTGTCGCTGGCCTGTGCGGGATAGTGTCCAGGCGAATCCCTAGGGGAAAACACCAGGAAAAGAGACACCGAGTTTCCTTATTCGAAACAATGACGCCTCCCACGACATCCAAGGAAAAAGCCGGCCCGCACTTTCGCGCGGCCGGCCCTTGGCAAGACAAGAATCGGATCAGAGGCCGGCTTGCTGCGTCACCGGGCGGGTGATGTTGTATTGCGACGGCACCACGCTGTTCACGAAGGCCTTGCGGTCCAGGTTCTGGTTCGGCTCGTGCGCGGTAGCGACGGCTTGCGAGCGGATCACGGCGCGGTCGGCCGATGCGGTCAGCGCCGGGGCGACGCGCGAGGACACGCCGTCGGCGTACGGGTTTTCGCTGCGGGCGGCGACCACGGCCTGGGCATTCACCTCGGCACGGCTGTTGGCCGACACCGGGGCTTGCACGCCTTGGTAGGTTTCGGCCTGGGCAGCGGCGGCGGCCAGGATCGACAGGGCGGCGGCGGCGATGATCTTCGAGGTCTTCATTTCGATGTCTTTCATGGAGTGAGGGGAGCCTTGGCTCAGTGGGATAGAGTTTGCCTCGGATTGATAGGTATAAACCCTATGAAATCGAATCAAGGTGTTCATCAAATCGAAACAATGGAGTGCCATGGACGGTCTCGAACTGCTCAAAACCTTTCGTGAGGTCGCCTTGCGCGGCAGCTTCTCGCGCGCCGCCACGTCGCTCGGGATGTCCAAGGCCAACGCCAGCAAGTACGTGGCGCAGCTGGAAACCCGCTTCGGTGTCCGGCTGCTGAATCGCTCGACGCGCTCGGTCAGCCTGACCGATGCCGGCCACCTGCTGCTGGAGCGCAGCAAGCCCCTGCTCGAAATGATCGAGCGCACCGAGTCCGAGCTGCAGGGCCACGCTGGCCACCCGCGCGGCCGGCTGCGGGTGACGGCGCCGCACGGGCTGGGCAGCAGCAGCTTTTCGGGACTGATCGGCGAGTTCATGGTCACCTACCCCGACGTGCACGTGAGCCTGCACCTGAGCAACCGGGTGATCGACCTGGTGGAGGAAGGCGTCGACATCGCCTTGCGGCTGGGCCGCATCCGCGACGAGAACGTGATCGTCCGCCGGCTGCGCCTGATGGACCTGGCGCTGTGTGCCACACCGGGCTACTGGGCCCGCCGCGGCATGCCGAAGAAGCCCGACGACATGCGCCGGCACGATGTCCTGACCTACTCGCTGGCCGCCGGCGGGCCGCAGCTGCCGTTCGAGGTCGACGGCCAGCCCTACAGCGTGCCGGTGACCAGCCGGATGGACGCCAACGACGCCGCGCCTCTGATCGGCGTCGCGCTCGCCGGCCTCGGCGCCATCTGCGTGCCGGTCATGATGGCGCAGTCGCACATCGAGCGTGGCGCGCTGGTGCCGGTGCTGAAGGATTTCATGCCGCGCGATCTCTGGCTGTACGCGGCCTATTCGCAGCGCCGCCACAACAGCGCCGCGCTGCGGGCGCTGCTGGATTTCCTCGAGGCCCGGGTGCGGGACCCCGAACCGGTCACTTGATTCCGAACAGCCCCGCCGCATTGCCCCAGGCGATGCGCTGCGCGACTTCGGGCGGCAGGTCGCCGAGCCAGGTGCGATAGCCGCGCATGATCTCGTCGTAGGCGCTCCAGCGCTGGTTGACCCAGGTGTCGGAACCGACCAGGAAGCGCTCCGGGTACTTCAGGATCAGCGCCCGCCATTCGGGGCACAGCGTGCCGCCGTCGCAGGTGAGGCCCGGCCGGTACGACAGCTCGCCCATCAGCAGCGGATAGCGCTCGAGCAGCGCCTGGACGCGCGCGATCGGCGGTCCGCCGATGCCGGTGTGGGCCCAGATCAGGCGCAGCGACCGGCCCCGGGACGGCGCGTTGGCCATCAGCAGGTCGATCGCCACGTCGTCGACGTGCGCCAGCACCGCCAACTGCCGCTGCTCGGCCAGCGCGATCAGCTTGCGGGCCACCGGCCCGTTGGCGTTGGCGCTGTCGTAGAGATGGAATTCGCCCAGCCCACGGTAGGGTCCGCTCGCCGTGCCGCGGGCCAGCTCGGCCTGCACCATCTCGTAGATGCTGTCGTCGCGGAACCAGTTGTCGTAGTCGTCGCGGTTGCGGTAGAGCCGCACGAAGGGCACCACCGTCACGCCGGCGGCGCGCGTCTCGCGGGCGGCCGCGAGCGTCTGGGTGCCGGCGTTGGGGCGTGAGTTGGCGACGATCGCCTTGACGCCGTTGCGCTGCATCCGGGCCAGCGCTTCGGCCGGCGGATAGGGCCCGGCGTGGCCGTCCCAGGCTTCCTGGTTGTAGTGCAGGTGGGTGTCGAACAGCGGGCCGGCGTAGTCGGCCGCCCCTGCGCAAGGTGCCAGCAGCGCCGCCGCCAGGGCGAGCGGTGCGAAGCGAAGGCGCCCGCCGGCCACGGCCCGCGCGCCGCTCAGCCGAGGTGCTTGGCGAAGAAGGCCAGCGTGCGCTCCCGGGCGAGCTTGGCGGCCCCCGCATCGTAGGAACCTCGCTGGTCGCAGTTGAAGCCGTGGCCGCATTCGTAGACATGCACCTCGACCTCCGGATGCGCCTTCTTGAAGGCGTCGATGGTGTCGAGCGGAATCCAGTGGTCGTTGTTGCCGAAGTGGGCCAGCACCGGCACCTTGGGCTTGCGCGCCGTTTCCTCCGGGCTGGTCATGCCGCCGCCGTAGTAGGGGGCCGCCGCCGACAGGCCCGACACCTCGGCCGCCGCGCGCCAGGTCAGCAGCCCGCCCCAGCAGTAGCCGACGATGCCGACCTTGCCGGCCTTCGACGCATAGTCGACCGCCGCCTGCAGGTCCTGCAGCACGCCCGGTGCCGGCAGCGCCTCGACCGCGGTCTTGAGGCCGAAGCCGTTCTTCATGTCGTCCTCGGTGTAGCCCAGCTCGACGCCCTGCTTCACGCGGTGGAAGGTGGCCGGCGCGACCGCCAGGTAGCCCTCGGCCGCGTAGCCGTCAGCCACCGAGCGGATGTGCGAATTGACGCCGAAGATCTCCTGGACGACCACCACCGCGCCCTTGGGCTTGCCCGCCGGCTCGGCGACGTAGGCGGGAAAGGTGAAGCCGTCTTTGGCGGTGAGATCGATGAATTGACCCATGGTCATGCTCCTTGAGAGGTTGGTTGTTGTTTCAATGCGCGTTCGACGAAATCGAGCCGGTCCTGGCCCCAGAAGATCTCGCCGTCGATGACGTAGCTGGGGGCGCCGAAGACCTTGCAGTCGATCGCTTCCTGCGTGTACTCCTCGTAGCGCTCCTGCACCGCCTGGCTCTGCGCCTGGTCGACCCGGCGGGCGTCGAGACCGCATTCTGCCGCCAGCGCCTCCAGCACCTTCGGATCGGCGATGTTGCGCTCCTGGACCCAGACCGCGGCGAACACCGCGCCGCACAGCGACATGGCCCGCTCGGTGCCGTCGTGCAGGTCGGTGGCGATGATGAGGCGGGCGGCGTCGTCGCTGGCCACCGGGAAGAACTTGGGCTTGGGGTTGAGCTCGATGTCGAGGTGCTTCGAGAAGCGCGCCAGGTCGACCAGCCGGTAGGCCTGCCGCTGCGGCGCCCGCTTGCCGAGCGGCAAGCCGCCCGAGACCGGGAACACGGAGCCGAAGTCGATCGGCCGGACGCGCACGGCGGCGCCGGCGGCCTTGACGATGGCGGCGAAGCGCGCGTGCCCGAGGTAGGTCCAGGGGCTGTGCGGCGTGAAGTAGTAGTCGATGGTGCGGCTCAAGAGCGTCTCCTCGATGATGTAATCCGACGCAGACGGTTTTAACTGACGCACGGCTTCCGTGCAGGAGGTGGGTTTTGGACCAGGTACTCCTGATCACCGGCGCCAGCCGGGGCATCGGCGCGGCGACCGCGCTGCAGGCCGCGCGCCGCGGCTGGGCCGTGGCGGTCAACTATGCCAGCAACTCGCTGGCCGCGGACGAGGTGGTGCGCAGCATTCGCGCCGCCGGCGGCACCGCGATCACGGTCCAGGCCGACGTCGGCGACGAGGACCAGGTGATCGCCATGTTCGAGAAGGTCGACGCCAAGCTGGGCCGCCTGACGGCGCTGGTCAACAACGCCGGCGTGGTCGACATGCAGGCCCGGGTCGACCAGATGAGCGTGGCGCGGCTCGAGCGCATGCTGCGCATCAACGTGATCGGCAGCTTCGTCTGCGCCCGCGAGGCGGTGCGGCGCATGAGCACCCAGCACGGCGGCAGCGGCGGCGTGATCGTCAACCTCTCGAGCGCGGCCGCGCGGCTCGGCTCGCCGGGGCAGTACGTGGACTACGCCGCCAGCAAGGGAGCCATCGAGAGCTTCACGGTCGGGCTGGCCAAGGAGGTGGCCGGCGAGGGCATCCGGGTCAACGCGGTGCGCCCGGGCCTGATCGACACCGAGATCCACGCCTCGGGCGGCCTGCCCGACCGCGCCTTCCAGCTCGCCGCCACCGTGCCCATGAAGCGCACCGGCAGCGCCGACGAGGTGGCGAACGCCATCGTCTGGCTGCTGTCGCCCGAGGCCAGCTATGTGACGGGCACCGCCCTCGACGTCACGGGTGGTCGCTGATGGCCACGCCCGCGATGGACATGATCAAGCCGCTGATCACGCTGCTGGCCATCGTGAACCCGCTGGCGATCGTTCCTTTCTTCATCCACTACACCCAGGGCTGCACCGACCTCCAGCGCAAGCGCACGGCCTGGGTGTCGGCCTTCAGCGCCTTCGTCGTGATCGCGGTCAGCGCGCTGCTGGGGCTGCAGCTGCTGTCGTTCTTCGGCATCTCGATCGCGAGCTTCCAGGTCGGCGGCGGCATGCTGCTCCTGATCAGCTCGCTGTCGATGCTCAACGCCGAGCCGGCGGAGTCCAAGACCAACAAGGACGAGATCCGCGCCACCGAGGTCAAGGCCTCGCTCGGCGCCTCGATCGCGGTCGTGCCGCTGACCATCCCGCTCCTGACCGGCCCGGCCACGATGTCGACGGTGGTCATCTTCGCCGACCGCACGCAGCATGTCTGGGAGCTGGCGATCCTGGTCGGCTACGGCGTGGTGATCGGCCTGGCGACCGGCGTCACCTTCTCGCTGGCCGAGCCGATCGCGCGGGTGCTCGGCAAGACCGGCATCAACGTGATGACACGGCTGATGGGCCTGATCCTCGCGGCGCTGGCGGTCGAGGTGATGGCCGACGGACTGGGCACCCTCTTCCCCGTGCTGCACCGCGCGGCCTGAAGCGCTACAGCGAGACCAGCCGCGGCGTGATCGTTCCGCCCTCGATCCGGAGTTCGGCGACCGAGATCGGCAGCTTGAAGCGGCGCGGACCGGCGCTGCCCGGATTGAGGTAGAGCACCGGGCCGCGCTGCTCGGCCAGCGGGCGGTGCGAATGGCCGCTGACCACGACCTGGATGCCGTCGGCCACAGGATCGATGCGCAACAGCGCCAGATCATGGATCGCCAACAGCCGCAGGCCGCCCACTTCCAGCAGCGCCGTCTCCGGCACGCCATCGGCCCAGGCGGCGCCGTCGTTGTTGCCGCGCACCACGGTCAGCGGTGCGATCGCCGCCAGGACGTCGAGGATGCGCGGATCGCCGATGTCGCCGCCGTGCACGATCCGGTCGCTGCCCTGCAGGAAGGCCAGCGCCTCGGGCCGCAGCAGCCCGTGGGTGTCGGAGATCACGCCGATGCGCATGCGGCCGCCGACGGCTCGGATTTCAGCGGGCCTGGTCGACCCAGGCCACCAGCTCGGCCACCACCGCATCGCTGGCCGCGGCCAGCGCCTTGACGCCGCCGGGACCGTCGGCGGTCGGGGCCGGCTTGCGGGCGGTGAAGCTGCGCTGGGCCAGCACCCGGTCGCCGCCGGGCTGGCTGCGGGTCAGGGTGGCGCTCACGCGGACCAGCCCGACGCTGCGCTCGGGCGACTCGAAGTACTGGCTGAACTCCTCGAGCGTCACGCGCAGGGAATCGGGCAGGCGGCCTTCGGTGCGGGCGATGGTGGCGCTCTCCTCGGGGCCGAGCACCGTGTGGCCGGCCGACAGCCCCTCGCGCAGCCGCTGGCGCAGCAGTTGCGCCGGCGGCTGGCTCCAGCGCGACTGGCCGTAGGGTCGCAGTTCGTTCGAGTCGGCGTAGCCCAGGCGGTACAGCAGCTGGGTGCCGTCGAGCCGCGAATTGGCATCGACCTCGGCCAGCGCGATCATCGGCAGGGCGCGCGGCGCCGAGCCGGTGGCGCTCGCCGGCGGCGCGGCCGGTGCCGCCAGGCCGGGTCCGAAGTCGTAGAGGGCGGCGCGCGCGGGCTTGTCGGGCAGCGCGCCGCAGCCGGCCAGGCAGATCGCCGCCACGAGGCCGGCCAGGGAGTTCTTCTTCAGGGTCATGGACGTCATGGAAGGGGCCTTCACGGACTGGCGGACGCCGCCGGCGCCGAAAAGCCGGGCTCGCCCGGGCCGGCGACCACGCCGCCGTTGCCGAACAGCAGCGATTGCGGGTTGTCGCTGATGCCGTCGGCGGCGCGGCCGAGCCGGCGCACCGCGCGCGAGGTGTCGTCGGCGACCCGGTTCACCCGCGGCAGGGTCGCGTTGTTGAACGAATCGACGGCCAGGGCCAGCGACTTGGTGCCGTCGCCGAGGCGCTCGATCGGGCCGTCCTTGGCATTCAGGCGGGTCGCGGTCGCGTTGAAGTTGTTGGCGACCCGCGAGATGTCGGTGGCCGCGCCCTTGACCGCGACCATGGTGTCGCGGGTACGGTCGACCAGTGGCGGCAGCGCCTTGAGCGCCGGATTGAGCCCGGTCTTGACCGTGTTGTCGAGCGACTTCGTGAGCTGGTTGGCGCTGGTCGCGGCGGCGGCGATGTTCTCGAGCGCGTCGGCGATGCGGTGCTGGTTGTCGTCGCCGAGCAGCAGGTTGACCTTCTTGGTGACCTCCTCGACGCGGCCGAGGATGACCTCGCCACGGTCCTGCAACTGGGCCAGCAGCGAGGGCTTGAGCGGGATGCGCGGCGGATTGGCGTTGTCGGGCTGCAGCGAGACCTGCGATTCGCCCTTGTCGTCGAGCGCGATGAAGGCCAGCCCGGTGACGCCCTGGTAGCTCAGCGTCGCGAAGGTCGAGGTGGTGAGCGGCACCCGCTCGTCGACCGAGATGCGCACCCGCACGTTGCCCTTGACCTTGGGGTCGAAGTCGATCGAGCTGACCCGGCCGACCGCGATGCCGCGGTAGCGCACCATCGCCTGCGGCTGCAGGCCACTCACCGCGTCGCGGGTGGACAGTTCATACACGTTGCGCACCGTGTCGTCGCGCGTGAGCCAGACCACCAGCGCGACGAGCACGGCGACCAGGCCGAGCACGAAGGCCCCGGCGGCGATGGCATGTGACTTGTTTTCCATGGCGGCTACCTTTCAGACAGCGGGACCGGCCGGCTGGCCGCCCCTTCGTGCAGTGCTTCCATGGCGCGCTGGCCGCGGCCACCGAGGAAGTACTCGTGGATGAACGGATGCGGATAGGCGATCACGTCGCGGGTGGTCCCGGAGACGATCACCTTCTGGTCGGCCAGCACCGCGATCCGGCTGCTGAGGTCGAACAGGGTGTCGAGGTCGTGCGTGATCATCACCACCGTGAGGCCAAGCTCGCGGTGCAGTCCGCGCAGCAGGTCGCAGAAGCCGTCGGCGCTCTCCGGGTCGAGCCCGGCGGTCGGCTCGTCGAGCAGCAGCAGGGGCGGGTCCATGATCAGTGCGCGCGCCAGCGCCACCCGCTTGATCATGCCGCCCGACAGGTCGGACGGGCTCTTGGTGGCCTGCTGAGGACTCAGCCCGACCATCTGCAGCTTGACCAGCGCGGCGTCGCGGATCAGGTCGTCGGGCAGCAGCTTGAGTTCGCGCAGCGGGAAGGCGATGTTGTCGAGCACGCTGAAGGCCGAGAACAGCGCGCCGTGCTGGAACAGCATGCCGACATTGGCGGCGCCCATCGCGCTGAGCCGCGCGGGCGCATGGCCGAGCACGGTGACCTCGCCCTTGGTCGGATGCTCGAGCCCGAGGATCTGGCGCAGCAGCACCGTCTTGCCGGTGCCGGACCCGCCGACCAGCGACAGCACCTCGCCGCGCACGATCGTCAGGTCGAGGTCGCGGTGTACGACCTGGTCGCCGTCGGGCGACCTGAACACGGTCCAGAGCTTGCGGATCTCGACCACGCGCTCGGCGCCGGGTGGAATCGCGAAGGTCATCAGCGCAGCCCCACGCCCTTGAACAGCACCGCGAACAGCGCGTCGACCAGGATCACCACCGTGATCGAGGTCACCACCGAGGACGTGGTGCCGCGGCCCAGGCTCTCGGTGTTGGGTTTCACCTTCATGCCGAAATAGCAGCCGATCAGCGCGATCAGGATGCCGAACACCGCCGACTTGGACAACGCGAGGTACAGGTTGGACATCGGCACCGCGCGCGGCAGCGCCGACAGGAAGTAGGCCGGCGAGATGTCGAGCGACAGGTCGGCTGCGATCATGCCGCCGAACAGCGCCGCCATCGAGGTCCACATGCTGATCAGCGGCATCGTGATGGCCAGCGCCAGCACCCGCGGCATCACCAGCCGGAAACCGTGCGGGATGCCCATCACGCGCATCGCGTCGAGTTCCTCGGTGACCCGCATGACGCCGATCTGCGCCGTGATGGCCGAGCCGGAGCGGCCGGCGATCAGCACCGCCGCCAGCACCGGACCGAGCTCGCGGATCAGCGACAGGCCGAGGATGTTGACGATGAAGGTCTCGGCGCCGTACTGGCGCAATTGCTGCGAGGTCAGGTAGGCCAGCACCACCCCGATCAGCAGGCCGACCAGCGCGGTGATCGGCAGCGCCGTGGTGCCGAACTGGTAGATCTGGCCCGAGAAGTCGCGCCACGGTCCGCGCAGCGGCGCCCGCAGCAGCTTGCCGACGTCGAGCACCAGCTGGCCGATGAGGCCGAGGAAATCGCGCGCCACGAACATCATGCGCGTCCCGTTGTGGGCGAAGTGCCTGAAGCGCTCGGCGAAGGTCACCGTGGGTTCGACCGGCGGGCTGCAGGTGTAGAGCGCGACCTGGTCCAGCACCGCCTTGTGCTGCGAATCCATTTCGAGCCGCGCCGGCCAGGCCTGGCCCCAGTGGTTCCACAGCAGCTGGGCGCCGATGTGGTCGAGCTGCTCGATCGGCCGCAGGTCCCAGGGCCGGCCCTGCTGGGCCGGGACGCCCTTGAGACTGTCCGACAGCGTGGTCCAGGCCGGCATCGACGACATCGCCAGCACGGTCCAGCGGCCGCTGGCGACGGCCCAGCGCCCGCCCGCCTGCTCGCGTTCGTCGACGCGCGGCTGCGTGCCCTGCGCTTCTTGCGCTTCGGCGGGCATCGGCGAATCGGTCGGCATGAGGGCGGCGGCAGGCGTAGAGCGAACGGAAGAACGCAGCATCGTAACCGGGTGCGTCTGCGCCCAAGCTCCGGATTTCCGCCCCCGCGCGTAGGCGTTTCGCGCAACCCCCGGCGCTTTGCCACAATCGGCGGCTGGGCCGGATGGCCGCCGATTCCGATTTTTCTTCCCCCACTCGCCGGCGGCGCCGGCAGGAGAACGCCATGCAGATGAGCAAGACCCCGATCCACCATTTCGTCGGCGGCCGCATCGCGGCCCCCCGATCCTCGCGCACCCAGGATGTCTTCAACCCCGCGACCGGCGCCGCCACCGGCAGCGTCGCGCTGGCCAACCGCGCCGACGTCGATGCCGCGGTGGCCGCCGCCCAGGCCGCCTTCCCGGCCTGGGCCGACACGCCGCCGATCCGCCGCGCCCGCGTGATGTTCAAGTTCCTCGAGCTGCTCAACAAGCACAAGGACGAGCTGGCCCACCTGATCACGGCCGAGCACGGCAAGGTCTTCACCGACGCCCAGGGCGAGGTGACCCGCGGCATCGACATCGTCGAGTTCGCCTGCGGCATCCCGCAGCTGCTCAAGGGCGACTTCACCGACCAGGTCTCGACCGGCATCGACAACTGGACCCTGCGCCAGCCGCTCGGCGTGGTGGCCGGCATCACGCCCTTCAACTTCCCGGTGATGGTGCCGATGTGGATGTTCCCGGTGGCCATCGCGGCCGGCAACACCTTCGTGTTGAAGCCCAGCCCGATCGACCCGAGCCCCTCGCTGCGCATGGCCGAGCTGCTCAAGGAGGCCGGGCTGCCCGACGGCGTCTTCAACGTCGTGCAAGGCGACAAGGAGGCGGTCGACGCGCTGCTGGAGCACCCCGACGTCAAGGCCGTCAGCTTCGTCGGCTCGACCCCGATCGCCAACCACATCTACGAGACGGGCGCCCGCCACGGCAAGCGCGTGCAGGCCCTGGGCGGCGCCAAGAACCACATGGTCGTGATGCCCGACGCCGACATCGAGCAGACGGTCGACGCCCTCATCGGCTCGGGCTACGGCTCGGCCGGCGAGCGCTGCATGGCGATCTCGGTGGCGGTGCTGGTGGGCGACGTGGCCGATCGCGTGATGCCGCTGCTGACCGAGCGCGCGAAGACGCTCAAGGTGCTCAACGGTACGAACCTCGACGCCGAGATGGGCCCGATCGTCACCCGCGCGGCGCACGAGCGCATCACGGGCTACATCGCCCAGGGTGAGAAGGAAGGCGCCAAGCTGGTGGTGGACGGGCGCGGCTTCGACGCCAGCGTCGCCGGCGAAGGCTGCGGCGAGGGCTTCTGGATGGGCGGCACGCTGTTCGACCACGTCACGCCCGAGATGCGGATCTACAAGGAAGAGATCTTCGGCCCGGTGCTCTCCTGCGTGCGGGTGCACGACCTCAAGGAGGCGGTGGACCTGATCAACGCCCACGAGTTCGGCAACGGCGTCTCGTGCTTCACGCGCGACGGCAACGTGGCGCGCGAGTTCAGCCGGCGCATCCAGGTCGGCATGGTGGGCATCAACGTGCCGATCCCGGTGCCGATGGCCTGGCACGGCTTCGGCGGCTGGAAGAAGAGCCTGTTCGGCGACATGCACGCCTACGGCGAAGAAGGCGTGCGCTTCTACACCAAGCAGAAGTCGATCATGCAGCGCTGGCCGGAGAGCATCGGCAAGGGGGCCGAGTTCGTGATGCCGACCGCGAAGTAGGCCGCGCACCGCCGCGGGCGGTGGCCGCATCCCCATAACGACAAGAGACAAGCAAGACCCGAATGAGCGATACGACCTTCGACTACATCGTGATCGGCGGCGGCACCGCCGGCGCGCTGATGTGCAACCGCCTGACCCGCAGCAAGCAGCAGCGCACCCTGCTGATCGAGGCCGGCCGCAAGGACGACTACCACTGGATCCACATCCCGGTGGGCTACCTCTACTGCATCGGCAATCCGCGCACCGACTGGCTCTACAGCACCGAGCCCGATGCCGGACTGAACGGCCGCACCTTGCGCTACCCGCGCGGCAAGACGCTGGGCGGCTGCTCGAGCATCAACGGCATGATCTACATGCGCGGCCAGTCGCGCGACTACGAGAACTGGGCCGCGCTCACCGGCGACGACACCTGGCGCTGGAACAACGTGCTGCCGGCCTTCAGGCAACACGAGGACTACTACCTCGGCGCCGACGAGATGCATGGCGCCGGCGGCGAATGGCGGGTCGAGAAGCAGCGCCTGCGCTGGGACATCCTCGACGCCTTCGCGCAGGCCGCGCAGGAGGCCGGCATCCCGCACAGCAGCGACTTCAACCGCGGCAGCAACGAGGGCGTGGGCTACTTCCAGGTCAACCAGAAGGACGGCTGGCGCTGGAACACGGCCAAGGCCTTCCTGCGGCCGACCTGCTACGGCCGGCCCAACTTCGAGATGTGGGTCAATGCCCACGTGACGAAGCTGATCGTCGAGACCCAGGCCGACGGCAGCCGGCGCTGCACCGGCGTGCAGGTCTGGGACGGCCACGAGATGGTCACGGCGCACGCCACGCGCGAAGTGCTGCTGTGCGCCGGCAGCATCGGCTCGCCGCAGCTGCTGCAGCTCTCGGGCATCGGCCCGGCCGACCTGCTGCGCCAGCATGGCATCGAGGTGGTCGCCGACCTGCCGGGCGTCGGCGCCAACCTGCAGGACCACCTGCAGATCCGCGCGGTCTACAAGATCAAGGACGCGCCGACCCTCAACGTGCTGGCCTCCTCGCTCTATGGCAAGGCGAAGATCGGCATGGAATACCTGTTCAAGCGCAGCGGCCCGATGAGCATGGCGCCGTCGCAGCTTGGTGCCTTCACGCGCAGTTCCCCCGAGCACGAATGGCCGAACCTCGAGTACCACGTGCAGCCGCTGTCGCTCGATGCCTTCGGCGAGCCGCTGCACAGCTTCCCGGCCTTCACCGCCAGCGTCTGCAACCTGAACCCGACCAGCCGCGGCACGGTGCGCATCAAGAGCGGCAAGTTCAGCGACGCACCGGCGATCGCGCCCAACTACCTGAGCACCGACGAGGACCGCAAGGTGGCGGCCGATTCGCTGCGCGTCACGCGCCGCATCGCGGCCCAGCCCGCGCTCGCCAGATACGCGCCCGAGGAATGGAAGCCAGGGGTGCAATACCAGAGCGACGAGGAGCTGGCGCGGCTGGCCGGCGACATCGCGACCACCATCTTCCATCCGGTGGGCACCACCCGGATGGGCGCCGACGGCGACCCGATGGCGGTGCTGGATTCGCGCCTGCGGGTGCGCGGCATCCAGGGGCTGCGGGTGGTCGACGCCGGCGCCATGCCGACCATCACCAGCGGCAACACCAACAGCCCGACATTGATGATGGCCGAGAAGGCCGCCGGCTGGGTCCGCGAAGCCGCGGTGTGACTTGGCGGTGTATCAATTAGTTTCTGTTGGCGGGTAATCCCCGATGCACTGCCAAGGTGCGCCGAATTAAAGTATCGGTACTCGCAAACGGGCCAGCCCGCAGCGCGGGGGACCGAGGAGACAATCTTTCGGAGAACCAGAAAAAGATCACACAAGGCATCCGCACGAGATGCCGTTTTTTTGACAAGGCGCCGCTGGTCGGCGCCTTTTCTTTGGGCGATCGTCAAGCGGGGGCGCCGAGGGCGCGCTATCAAATGAATAGCAACCCGGAATGAGACAATCCCGCCCGCATGGAAACTCTGGTGCTGACCCTCGCCTCGCTGTTCGCGGGTTTCATCGATTCCATCGTCGGCGGCGGCGGCCTCATCCTGGTGCCGGCGCTGTTCAGCGTGCTGCCGGGCACCGCCCCTGCCACGCTGCTGGGCACCAACAAGAGCGCCTCGGTCTGGGGCACGGCCGCGGCCGCTGCGCAGTTCCACCGCCGGGTCGGCCTGCGTTGGCGCAACCTGCTGCCGGCCGGGGTGCTGGCCTTCGCGGGCTCGCTGGCCGGGGCTTGGGCGGTGACGGTGGTGCCGGGCGAGTTCCTGCGCAAGCTGCTGCCGCTGATCCTGGTCGCGCTGCTCGTCTACACGCTGGCGCGCAAGGACATGGGCGTGCACCATTCGCCGCGCTTCAGCGGCCGCGCCGAACTGCTCGCCACCGCCACCATCGGCGCCCTGCTCGGCGTCTACGACGGCTTCTTCGGGCCCGGCACCGGCAGCTTCTTCGTCTTCCTGTTCGTTCGCTGGCTGGGCTACGACTTCCTCAACGCGGCCGGCTCGGCCAAGCTGCTCAACGTCATGACCAACCTGGGGGCGCTGCTGCTGCTCGGGCTCAAGGGCCACGTGCTGTGGCAGCTGGGGCTGACGATGGCGGTGGCCAACGTGGCCGGCAGCGTGGTCGGGGCCCGGGTCGCCATCAAGCATGGCGCCACCTTCGTGCGCAAGGTCTTCATCGGCGTCGTCGCCGCGCTGATCCTGAAAACGGCGTACGACGCCTTCCTGCGCTGACGGTTCAGGGAGCGGCCGTGGCCTGGGTGGCGCTGCCGGCGGGCGGCCAGGCGACTTCGCTCGCGACCCTCGGCTTGCCGATCGGCGCCGTCGCCTTGCCGACCTGGATCGCCGCCATGTCGGCCTCGCTCGGGTACTGGTTCATGAGCCAGTAGTCGAACACCCGGCGCGCGATCGGGGCCGCGGCGCCGGCGCCCCAGCCGGCGTTCTCGACGATCAGGGCGACCGCGATCTTCGGGTCGTTGACCGGCGCGAAGGCCATGAACAAGGCGTGGTCGCGCTGGTGCTCTTCGAGCGCCTTGGCGTTGTACTTGGTGTTCTGCGCCTGCGTCACGGCCTGGGCGGTGCCGGTCTTGCCGGCCGCCTGGTAGGCGGCGCCGGCGAACACGCCGCGCGCGGTGCCGCCGGTGACGACCGCGGTCAGGCCCTCCCGGACCACGGCGATGTCGGCCGGCCGGTAGCCGAGGTTGATGGCCGGCGGCTGCTCGACCGGCTTGACCTCGCCCGTGACGGTGTCGCGGATGCCGAGCACCAGGTGCGGCTTGTGCTTGATGCCGCCGTCGGCCACGATCGCCGTGGCCTGCGCCAGCTGCAGCATCGTGAACGCGTTGTAGCCCTGGCCGATGCCGAGCGAAATGGTCTCGCCCGCATACCACTTGCGCTGCTCGGGCCGGCGGTAGGCATTGCGCTTCCACTCGGTGCTCGGCAGCACGCCGCGCACCTCGCCGCCGATGTCGATGCCGGTGATCTGGCCGAAGCCCAGCGGCTTCATCGCGTCGTGGATCAGGTCGACGCCCATCTCGTTGGCCAGCGAGTAGTAGTAGATGTTGCTCGACAGCTGGATCGAGCGGCGCATGTCGACATTGCCGATGTTGCCCTCGGGGCTGCCGAAGCGGTGGCCGCCGAAATTGAAGTAGCCGGGGTCGTTGACCAGCACGCTGGGGCCGCGCTTGCCGGTCTGCAGCGCCGCCAGCGCCATGAAGGGCTTGTAGGTCGAGCCCGGCGGGTAGGTGCCGCGCAGCGCCCGGTTGAGCAGCGGCTTGTCGAGCGATTCGCTGAGTTCCTTCCAGCTCTCGACGTCGATGCCCTCGACGAACAGGTTGGGATCGAAGGTCGGCTTGCTCACGAAGGCCAGGATCTCGCCGGTCTTGGGATCGAAGGCGACCAGCGCGCCGCGGCGCTCGCCGTACATGTCCTCGACCAGCTTCTGCAGCTTGATGTCGAGCGACAGCATGACCGTGTTGCCGGGCGTCGCCGGATGGGCGGCCAGCCGGCGCACCGCGCGGCCGCCGGCCGAGGTTTCCATCTGCTCGACGCCGGTCTGGCCGTGCAGCGTCTTCTCATAGCTCTGCTCGATGCCGAGCTTGCCGATGTACTCGGTGCCCTTGTAGTTGGCGAGGTCCTCGTCTTCCCAGTCTTCCATGGCCGTCTTCTCGGCCTGGTTGATGCGGCCGATGTAGCCGAGCACGTGGCTCGCGAGTTCGCCATGGGGGTAGTTGCGGAACAGCCGGGCCTTGATTTCGACGCCGGGGAAGCGGTAGCGCTGGGCGGCGAAGCGGGCCACCTCCTCGTCGCTCAGGCGGGTGCGGATCGGAACCGAGTCGAAGCTGCGCGAGTCTTCGCGCAGCCGCTTGAAGCGCCGCCGGTCGCGCGGCGAGATCTCGAGCACCTCGGTCAGGGCGTCGATCGTGTCCTCGAGGTTGCCGGCCTTGGACGGCGTGATCTCGAGCGTGTAGGCCGAATAGTTGGATGCCAGCGTGATGCCGTTGCGGTCGAGGATGAGGCCGCGATTCGGCACCACCGGGACGATCGCGGTGCGGTTGCTTTCGGCCTGCTCGGCGAGGTCCTCGTGGCGCACCACCTGGAGGTAGCCCAGCCGCGCGCAGAGCAGCCCGAAGCAGACCAGCACGACCGCGCCGATCACGAACACCCGCCGCCGGAAGCGGGAGAGGTCGGCGGCAACGTTGCGGATCTCGGTCATTTGGGAACTGGAGCTTAGGCCGCCGATCGGCCGCAGGCAATGGGCTGCGGAACGGCGGCGGGCAGGCTGTCAGAGTGGTCTGTTGGCGTCAGGTTCCGGCGTCCGGCGCTGCGGCGCCAAAAGAACCAGGCTGACCAGCGGCCACAGGGCCGCTTCCAGCGCCGGTGCCACCAGCAGCGACCAGCCGGGGAAGGCGCCGCCGCCGATCATCCGGATTGCGAGCTCGATCAGGTGCGACAGCGCGAACAGCGGCAGCACCTGGAGGGCCTGCGAGACCAGCGGGAACCACAACAGGCGGCGGTGGATCATGGTCGCCAGGAAGCCCAGCGTGGTGTAGGACAGCGCATGCTGCCCGAGCATGGCGGCCTGGTGCACGTCCATCAGCAGGCCGAACACGAAGGCCGCGCCGATGCCGATGCGCGCCGGCTGGTGCACGCTCCAGAAGACGATCACCAGCGCCAGCAGGTCGGGTGTCCAGGCGGCTCGGCCGATCGGCACCATGTTGACCAGCAGCGCGACGACCAGGCTGGTCCACATGAACAGCGGGCTGACGGGCAGCAAGAGCTGCTGCTGGCCGGGGCGCATGATCATCGCGGACCTGCTTCCTTCTTGTCGGCCTTCTTGGCGGCCTTGGCGTCCGCCTTGGCATCGGCCTTGGCGTCGGCCTTGTCGGCCTTCTTCTTGGCGGCGACCGCCGAGGGCGTGTTGGCCGGCGTGGGCTTCGGCACCGACTGGGCCCCCGTGGGCGCCAGCACCAGCACGTAGCGCGCGGCCGTGACCTTGGCCAATGGCTCGCAATGGATGCGGGCGAAGGCCGAATCGGCGCGGCGCTCGATGCGGTCGATCCGGGCCACCGGCAGGCCCGGCGGGTAGACCCCGTCGACGCCGCTGGTGGTCAGCACGTCGCCTTCCTGGACATCCGAATTGGCCTGCATGAAGCGCAGTTCGAGGCCGCCGCCGTGGGCGCTGGCATCGCCGAAGGCGACGCTGCGCGCACCAGTACGCACGTTCTGGACCGGGATCGCGAGATCGCGGTCGATCACCAGGGTGATTTCGCTGGAGAACGGCTGCACCTGCGTCACCTGGCCCAGCACGCCGTGCTCGTCGATCACCGGCGAGCCGGCCGCGATGCCGTTCATGAGGCCCTGGTCGATCACCAGCTTGCGGGTGTAGGGGTCGGCGGCGTCATACAGCACCTCGGCCGCCCGGCCCGGCGTCTGCGTCATCTGGCGCAGCTCGAGCAGCGAGCGCAGCCGGGCGTTTTCCTGGGCCAGCGTGTCGGCCTGGCTGGCGCGCTCGGACTGCAGCGCGAGCGCCTTGCGGGCCTCGGCCTCGTTGCCCTGCGCGGTCTGCAGGTCTTCGAGGTAGCGTCCTCCGCCGACCACCAGCTGCACCGGCTTGAGTGCCAGCCACTGCACCGGGTACAGCACCGTGCCGATCGCCAGCCGGATCGGCTGCACGAGGTGAAAGCGGGCGTCGGCCACCATCAGGAACAGCGCCAGCGCGCTGAAGAAGATCAGTTTGCTCAGCGCCGACGGCCCCTGGTTGAAGAGGGGCGGAGCGGTGCGGTCCAGAGTGCCGAGCGGCATGACGCGTTATGCCACGAGAGCTGCGCTGTTTGTAGGGGTGGAAAGGTGTGGTGGCGGATCCGGCTCCGCCGGGCCTTCACTCGCTGGTGAAGATGCTTCCCAGTCGGTCCATCCGCTCGAGGGCGATGCCGCAGCCGCGCACCACGCAGGTCAGCGGGTCTTCGGCCACCAGCACCGGCAGGCCGGTTTCCTCGGCCAGCAGGCGGTCGAGGTCGCGCAGCAGCGCACCGCCGCCGGTCAGCATCATGCCGCGCTCGGCGATGTCGGCGCCCAGTTCGGGCGGCGTCTGCTCGAGCGCGTTCTTGACCGCGGACACGATGTTGTTGAGCGGATCGGTCAGGGCTTCGAGCACTTCGTTGCTGCTGATCGTGAAGCTGCGCGGCACGCCTTCGCTCAGGTTGCGGCCCTTGACTTCCATCTCCTTGACTTCGGAGCCCGGGAAGGCCGAACCGATGTTCTTCTTGATGACTTCGGCCGTCGGCTCGCCGATCAGCATGCCGTAGTTGCGGCGGATGTAGTTGATGATGGCCTCGTCGAAGCGGTCGCCGCCGACCCGGACGCTGCCCTTGTAGACCATGCCGCCGAGCGAGATCACGCCGACTTCGGTGGTGCCGCCGCCGATGTCGACCACCATCGAGCCGCTGGCTTCGGAGACCGGCAGGCCGGCGCCGATCGCGGCGGCCATCGGTTCTTCGATGAGATAGACCGAGGTGGCGCCGGCGGCTTCAGCCGCGTCCTTGATGGCGCGGCGCTCGACCTGGGTCGAGCCGCAGGGCACGCAGATGATGATCCGCGGGCTCGGCGTGAGCAGCGAGCGCGGGTGCACCATCTTGATGAACTGCTTGATCATCTGCTCGGTGATGACGAAATCGGCGATCACGCCGTCCTTCATCGGCCGGATGGCTTCGATGTTGCCGGGCACCTTGCCGAGCATCGCCTTGGCCTCGCGACCCACGGCCTGGATCACCTTCTTGCCGTGCGGGCCGCCTTCGTGGCGGATCGCGACGACCGAGGGTTCGTCGAGCACGATGCCCTTGTTGCGGGCGAAGATCAGGGTGTTGGCGGTGCCGAGGTCGATCGCCAGGTCGGTAGAAAAATACCGACGAAAAGCTCCAAACATTGTGGAATCCTCTGGGGCACGGCATGCGCGTCGGCAGGCCGTCGCCTTATTTTTGGTCGTGTGACGGGTGGTTTGAAAGGTTTTTGCGGCAAAAGCCGGCGCGTTCGCGGGGGTTGCGGCAAAGGCGGGATAATAACCGAATCCCCTGACAGCTCCGCGTTTCCGAGCCCTTTTGCGGGGTGCGAAAGTACCTCGATCCGGTCCGGAAACGCCAATTTTCGATGTCCCTCACCTCCACAGATATCGCCCGCATCGCCTCGCTGGCGCGGCTCCAACTGGCCCCCGACGAAAGCGAGCGGATGCGCGGCCAGATCAACGGCTTCTTCGACCTGGTCGAGCGCATGCGCGCGGTCGACACCACCGGCGTCGAGCCCCTGGCCCATCCGGTCGCCACGATCGAAGACATCACGCTTCGCCTGGCCGAGGACGTGGTGACCGAGCCCGACAACCGCGAAGCCAACCAGCGCAGCGCGCCGGCGGTCGAAAACGGGCTGTTCCTGGTCCCGAAGGTGATCGAATGAGCGCCGAAATCCACCAGATGGGCGTGGCCGGGCTGGCCGCGGCCCTGCGCGAGCGCAAGGTCTCGGCGGTCGAGGCCGCCCACCACCACCTGTCGCGGATCCGCGCCCACCAGGATCTCGGCGCCTTCGTCGCGATCGACGAACAGCTGACGCTGTCCCAGGCCCGAGCCGCCGACGACCGCATCGCCGCCGGCTCGGCCGCGCCCCTCGAAGGCGTGCCGATCGCCCACAAGGACATCTTCGTCACCGCCGACCTGCCGACCACCGCCGGCTCGCGCATGCTGGCCGGTTACCGCTCGCCCTTCGACGCCACCGTGGTGCGCAAGCTGGGCGAGGCCGGTGCCGTGACGCTGGGCAAGCTCAGCTGCGACGAGTTCGCGATGGGCTCGGCCAACGAGAACGTCGCCGTGCCGGCCATCGGTTTCGACCACGCGGTGCCGGTGCGCAACCCCTGGGACACCGGCCGCATTCCCGGCGGCTCCTCGGGCGGCAGCGCCGTGGCCGTGGCCGCAAGGCTGGCACCGGGCGCCACCGGCACCGACACCGGCGGCTCGATCCGCCAGCCGGCCTCGTTCTGCGGCGTCACCGGCATCAAGCCGACCTACGGCCGGGCCTCGCGCTACGGCATGGTCGCGTTCGCGTCCAGCCTCGACCAGGCCGGCCCGATGGCCCGTTCGGCCGAGGACTGCGCCCTGCTGCTGTCGGCCATGTGCGGGCCGGACCCCGAGCGCGACTCGACCTCGCTGGCCCGCCCGGCGGAAGACTTCTCGCGCCAGCTCGCGGGCTCGCTCGACGGCCTGCGCATCGGCGTGCCGAAAGAGTTCTTCGGCGAAGGCGTGGCGCCGGGCGTGCGCGCCGCGGTCGATGCCGCGCTGGCCGAATACGAGAAGCTCGGCGCCCGCCGCGTCGAGATCACGCTGCCGCGCACCGAACTGTCGATCCCCGTGTACTACATCATCGCGGCGGCCGAGGCCTCGAGCAACCTGAGCCGATTCGACGGCGTCAAGTTCGGCCACCGGGCCAAGAACTACCGCGACCTGGCCGACATGTATGCCCAGACCCGCGAAGAGGGCTTCGGCGACGAGGTCAAGCGCCGCATCATGATCGGCACCTACGTGCTCTCGCACGGCTACTACGACGCCTACTACCTGCAGGCGCAGAAGGTGCGCCGCATGATCGCCGACGACTTCCAGCAGGCCTTCACGCAGTGCGACGTCATTGCCGGCCCGGCCGCGCCCAGCGTGGCCTGGAAGCTCGGCGAGCACGGCGGCGATCCGGTGGCCGACTACCTGGCCGACATCTTCACCCTGCCCGGCTCGCTCGCCGGCCTGCCCGGCATGAGCGTGCCGGCCGGCTTCGACGGCGGCCTGCCGGTCGGCCTCCAGCTGATCGGCAACTACTTCGCCGAGGCGAAGCTGCTGAACGCGGCACACGCCTTCCAGCAGGCCACCGACTGGCACCTCCGCACCCCGGGAGGCTACTGACATGACCCAGCAGCAACAAAGCACCACCGAACAACTGCAGGCCGGGCGGCCGACCGGCCCGCTGGTCCGGGGCTACGAAGTCGTGATCGGCTTCGAGACCCACGCCCAGCTCTCGACCGCCTCGAAGATCTTCAGCCGTGCCTCGACCGCCTTCGGCGCCGAGCCCAACACCCAGGCCTGCGCGGTCGACCTGGCGCTGCCGGGCACCCTGCCGGTGATGAACAAGGGCGCGGTCGAGCGCGCCATCAAGCTCGGCCTCGCGCTCGGCTCGACGATCGCGCCGCGCAGCGTGTTCGCGCGCAAGAACTACTTCTACCCCGACCTGCCCAAGGGCTACCAGATCAGCCAGTTCGAGATCCCCGTGGTGCAGGGCGGCTCGGTGAGTTTCTTCGTCGGCGACGAGCCCAAGACCGTGCGCCTGGTGCGCGCGCACCTCGAAGAGGACGCCGGCAAGTCGCTGCACGAGGACTTCGTCGGCCAGTCGGGCATCGACCTGAACCGCGCCGGCACGCCGCTGCTCGAGATCGTGACCGAGCCCGACATGCGCTCCACCGCCGAGGCCGTGGCCTATGCGCGCGAGCTGCACAAGATCGTCACCTGGATCGGCATCTGCGACGGCAACATGCAGGAAGGCAGCTTCCGCTGCGACGCCAACGTCTCGGTGCGCAGGCCCGGCGACAAGCTCGGCACCCGGCGCGAGATCAAGAACCTGAACAGCTTCAAGTTCATGCAGCAGGCGATCGACTACGAGATCCGCTGGCAGATCGAGGAGATCGAGGACGGCCGCACGATCCAGCAGGCCACGGTGCTGTTCGACCCCGACACGGGCGAGACCCGCGCGATGCGCACCAAGGAAGACGCCGCCGACTACCGCTACTTCCCCGACCCCGACCTGCCGCCGCTGGCGATCGCCGCCGACTGGATCGAGCGCGTGCGCGCCGAAATGCCCGAGCTGCCGCGCGCGATGGCCGAGCGCTACGTGCGCGAGCATGGGCTGTCGGACTACGACGCCGCCCAGCTCACCCAGAGCCCGGCCCTGGCCGCCTACTTCCAAGGTGCGGTGGCCGCCGGTGCCAACGCCAAGCTGGCGAGCAACTGGATCACCGGCGAGATCGCCCGGCGCCTGAACCAGCAGGACATCGCGATCACCGAGGCCCCGGTGACGGCGCCGCAATTGGCCGGGCTGGTCGCGCGCATCGGCGACGGCACGATCTCGAACAATGCGGCGCGGCAGGTGTTCGACGCCCTCTGGACCGGCGAAGGCCTGGAGGTCGACGCAATCATCGAGGCCAAGGGCCTGAAGCAGATGAGCGATTCGGGCGCACTGGAAAAGATCATCGACCAGGTGCTCGCGACCAACGAGAAGAACATCGCCGAATACCGCGCCGGCAAGGACAAGGCCTTCAACGCGCTGGTCGGCCAGGTCATGAAGGCCAGCCAGGGCAAGGCCAACCCGGCGCAGGTCAATGCGCTGCTGAAGTCGAAACTGGGCTAGCCAGCCCTGGGGCGGCTCACTTCGACTTCTGGGCCGCCGCCGTGTTCGCGGCCCAGAGCGGCGCCAGCTTGGCGTGCTCCTCGTCGAAGCGCGCATTGACGCGCTTCTTCTCGTCTTCCTGCTCGCCGATGAAGCGGTTCTGGACCGCCACGCTGCGGGCGATGTCCTCGGTCCGGCGCCGCAGCGCGTCGGGCGCCTTGGCCGGGTCCTTCTTGTAGAACTCGAGTTCGTCGTCGACCCGCTTGCGGTCCTCGCCGAGTTCGGCCAGCCGCTTGCGGGCGGCCTGGATCACGACGTCGATCTGCACCAGCGCCTCGGCCCGCTCCCGGTCGTGGGCCGCGGGGTTGGGGTAGCGCACCAGCAGGGCGCGCTCGCGCCGCCGCTCCTCGACCAGCCGGGCCGCCTGCAGCTGCGCCGCCCGTTCGCGGTCCTCGCGCTCGGCCTGCTCGCGCGCCGTGTAGGAGGGCTCGACCATGCGGCGCGTGGTGCCGCTCGGATTGAGTTCGCGCTGCTCGCGGTCGAGGCAGTCGGGAATCGGACGGTCGGCGGTGATCGTCCGGCCCTTGGCGTCGGTGCAGCTGTAGATGCCCGCGGCATTGGGCGCCCCGCGCGCGCCGGACCCCTGTTGCGCGTGCGCGATGCCGGCTGCGGCCAGCGAAAGGACCAGGAATGCCTTCAGTGCTTGGGTGCTCGCCAACATCAGTCCTTCAGACGGGTTGAATCAGCCCGCGCCGTAACGCGCCCGGTACGCCAGCACGTTCTGGCGGTGGGCGCCCAGTTCGTCGTCCGCGCGGCCTGACAGATACTGTAACAAGTCGTCAAGAGTTGCGATGGAAATAACTGCAAGGCCGAGCTGATTGCGTACATATTGCACGGCGCTGTGGTCCACGTCGGCGCCGTTCTCGGTCGCCTTCTCCTGGCGGTCGAGCGCGATCGCGACCGCGTGCGGGGTCGCGCCGGCGGCACGGATGGCCGCGATCGACTCGCGCACCGCGGTGCCGGCCGACATCACGTCGTCGACGATCAGCACCCGGCCCCTGAGCGGGGCGCCGACCAGGGTCCCGCCCTCGCCGTGGTCCTTGGCTTCCTTGCGGTTGTAGGCGAAGGGCACGTTGCGGCCGCGGCGCGCCAGTTCGGCCGCCACCGTGGCGCCCAGCGGAATGCCCTTGTAGGCCGGGCCGAAGATCATGTCGAACTCGAGCCCGCTGGCGATCAGCCGGTCTGCATAGAATTCCGCCAGCCGGGCGAGCTTGGCGCCATCGTCGAACAGGCCCGCATTGAAAAAATAGGGGCTGATGCGGCCGGCCTTGGTCTTGAACTGGCCGAAGCGCAGAACCCCCGACTCCAGCGCGAACTGCACGAAAGCCTGCGCCAGTGCGCCGCCCTCTTCAATCTTCTCAGCCATAGGAATTCCTCGTGTTCAAACTGACCAGCCTCAACCTCAACGGCCTGCGATCGGCTGCCACCAAGGGCGTCGCCGATTGGGTCGGCGGACTGGGGCCGGATTGTATTTGCATGCAGGAGATCCGGGTCCAGGCGAGCGATATCGAGGGCCGCTTCGAGGAGATGGCGGGGCTCAAGGGGCACTTCCACTTCGCAGAGAAGAAAGGCTACGCGGGCACGGCGATCTACTCGAAGCATGCGCCCAGCGACGTGGTGGTGGGCTGGGGCGACGCCGAGTTCGACGCCGAGGGCCGCTACCTCGAACTGCGCTTCGACACCCCGAAGCGGAAGCTGTCGATCATCAGCTGCTACTTCCCGAGCGGGTCCTCGGGCGAAGAGCGGCAGGCGGCGAAATTCCGCTTCCTCAAGGGCTTCTTCCCGCACCTGAACGCGCTCAAGCGCGAGCGCGAATTCATCCTCTGCGGCGACATCAACATCGCCCACAAGGAGATCGACCTCAAGAACTGGCGCGGCAACCAGAAGAACAGCGGCTTCCTGCCGGAGGAGCGGGCCTGGATGACGAAGCTGCTCGACGCCGGCGCCGATGGCGCGGGGCTGGTCGACGTCTACCGGATGCTCAAGCCCGAGACCACGGGCGACGCCTACACCTGGTGGAGCAACCGCGGCCAGGCCTACGCGAACAACGTGGGGTGGCGGCTCGACTACCACCTGGCGACGCCGAAGCTGGCGGCGCTGGCGCGCCAGGAGCAGATCTTCAAGACGATCAAGTTCAGCGACCACGCGCCGATCACGGTGGATTACGACTTCACGCTGTAGACGGCGCTCAGCCTCCGCGTATCGGGGTGCGCCCGGCATGGCGCGCCATATGCACCTGGTGCAGCGTGATCTTGCGCACCTCGGCCTGGCTGGTCTCGATGTGGGCGCGCAGCAGCATCGCGGCCTGGTCGCCGCGGTTGGCGCGGATCGCCTTCAGGATCTTGGCGTGCTCGTCGTAGGTGGCGTCGATGCGCGGCTGCTTGGTGAAGTCGAGCCGGCGGATGATGCGGATGCGGTCGGTCACGTCGCGGTGCACGCGGGCCATCTCGCCGTTGCCGGCGGCAGCGACCAGCGAGCAATGGAAGGCCTCGTCCCACTGCGCCACCTGCACGGTGTCGGCGCTGCGCTGCGCCGCCGGCACGAGCCAGATTCCGGCCAGTGTGTCGAGCAGGCTGCGGTCGACGCGGTGGTCGCTCTCGCACAGGCGGTGCACGGCGGTGGTCTCGAGCACCATGCGCAGGTCGTAGAGCTGCTCGAACTGGTCGAAGTCGAAGGGCAGCACGCGCCAGCCGCTGCGGAACAGCACTTCGACGAAGCCCTCCTGCTGCAGCCGGAAGAGCGCCTGGCGCACCGGCGTGCGCGAGACGCCGAGGCGCTCGCTGATCTCGTTTTCGGTGAAGCGGTCGCCGGGGACCAGGCTGAATTCGGCGACGTCGCGCTTGAGCTGCGCATAGACCTCGTCGGCCCGGGTGCGGAACACGGGATCGGGGGCTGAGGGCTCGGGAGGAATTCGAACGGTCGACACGCAGGCCATGTTAGTGGGTGCCGAGCGCGGCCAGCAAGGCGGCGCTGGGCGCGGTCCAGCCGACGATGCCGCCCTGGGCGCGAATCATCTCGACGGCAGCCGCCTTGAAGGCCGGAAAGTAGCTTTCGGTGCAGTCTTCGAGCAGCAGGCAGTCGTAGCCGCGGTCGTTGGCCTCGCGCATGCTGGTCTGCACGCAGACCTCTGTCGTGACGCCGCCGAACAGCAGGTGGGTGATGCCGCGCCGCTTGAGCGTCTCGTGCAGGCCGGTCGCATAGAAGGCGCCCTTGCCGGGCTTGTCGACCACGATCTCGCCTTCGACTGGCGCCAGCGCGTCGATGATCTGGTTGCCGGGTTCGCCCATGACAAGGATGCGGCCCATGGGGCCGGCGTCGCCGATGCGCAATGTGGGGTTGCCGCGGTTGCGCTTGGCGGGCGGGCAGTCGGAGAGGTCGGGTTTGTGGGCCTCCCGGGTGTGGACGACCAGGCCGCCCGCTGCTCGCCAGGCTTCGAGGGTTGTTTTTGTCGCGGGGACGATGGCTTCGAGCAGCGAGACGTCATTGCCCAGGGTTTCGCCGAAACCGCCGGGTTCGATGAAGTCCCTTTGCATGTCGATCAGGACCAGGGCGGTTTTGGCGAGGTCGAATTCGTAGGTGAAGGGCTGGGCTTCTATCTGCATTTGGGGCTTTCCTTGCGTTCAGGTTTGGACGCGGGGTGGGCGGCGATGGCAGGCGGTATGCCCTGGACCGGCCGACGTCACCGGCCGCTTCGCGGCTGCCCTGCGCTGCTCACGGTACGCGGGGTCCGCGCAAACTCGCTCCGCTTCGCTCCACTCAAACACGCGCGGCCCTTTTTCCGCGCACCGCTCCGCTGCTCGGCGGTGCCTCAACGGCCGGCCCAGGGCATACCGCCCGCCACCGCTGACAGGTTGGGGTTCCATCGGCGTTGGAGACGACACGGATCTTTGATAACCCCCAAGCCCGGCATGCGGTGCGGGACGGGCGATCCCCTCTGCGCCGCTGAGGAGCGCAGCTTCAGGCGGATAAGGGCCGCGCGTGTTTGAGCGAAGCGAGTTTCGCGTGGACCCCGCCTGGAGCGAGCACCGCAAGGGAGCCCGAAGGGCCGGCGCAGTGGGGTCGCTCGGCCCGCACCGCGTGCCGGGCGCCCGCCCCAAAGACCAGGAGGACTTCATGCAGCCACCGGAGCATGATGATGATCGCCCCCACCCATGTGCGCACCCAGGACATGACGCTCAGCGGTAGACGCATCCGTCTCGTAAACCACCCGCCCCTCGCTCATCACCACGATCCGGTCCGCCATCTCCAGCAGTTCGTCGAGGTCCTCGCTGATCAGCAGCACCGCGCCCCCGCGTGCCCGCACCTGCACGATGCGGCTGTGGATTTCCGCCACCGCCGCGAAGTCCAGCCCGAACACCGGATTGGCCGCGATCAGCACGTTGATGTCACCGGCCAACTCGCGCGCCAGCACCGCGCGCTGCACGTTGCCGCCCGACAGGCTGCGGATCGGCGCGCCCTCGCCCTGGGTCTTGACGCCGTATTCGGCGATCCACTCGCGGGCCCGGCTGCGCCACAGCGGGAAGTTCAGCACGTCGGCGCCGAGCGCCGGCCAGGCCAGCGGCGGCTGGTCGAAATCGCGCAGCGCCATGTTCTCGGCCACGCTGAGGTCGCCGACGCAGGCATTGCGCAGCGGCTCCTCGGGCAGGCTGCGGACCTTGAGGCGACGGTTCTCCTCGCGCCTGGCCTCGTAGGGTTCGCCCATCACCGTGACGCGACCCGCGAGCCGCGGCCGCTGGCCGACCAGGGCCTCCACGAGTTCACGCTGGCCGTTGCCCGACACACCCGCGACGCCGAGGATCTCGCCCGAGCGCACCGACAGGCTCAGGTCGTGCACCGCCAGCGTGCCACGGTCGCCCAGCGCTCGCAGACCCTCGACCTGCAGCGCAATGGCAGCGTTGGCCGCGGTCGGCTGCATCGCGTGCAGCGCACGGCCGGTCGGCGCGGCGGTGTCGCCTTCGGCAGGCGGCGGCGCCTCGCCTTCGCCCATCATCGCCGCCGCGAGCCGCGCCGGGTTGGTGTCGGCCACCTGGCAGTGGTGCACCGCCTTGCCGCGCCGCAGCACCGTGACGCTGTCGGCATAGGCCATCACCTCGCGGAACTTGTGGGTGATGATCAGCACCGTGCACAGGCCACTCTTCGCGAACTCGCGCACATGGCCCAGCACCTCGTCGGCCTCCTGCGGCGTCAGCACCGAGGTCGGCTCGTCGAGGATCAGGAGACGCGGCTTCAGGTAGAGCTGCTTCAGCAGTTCGAGCTTCTGCTTCTCGCCGGCCGCGAGCTCCGAGGGCCGCATGTCGAGGTCGAGGCTGAAGGGCGTGGTCGCCAGGAAGTCCTTGAGTTCGGCGCGCTTGCGCTTCCAGTCGATCAGCGCCGGCGTCTTGCCGCCGGCCAGCAGCAGGTTCTCGGCCACCGTCATGCCAGGGGCCAGCGTGAAGTGCTGGTAGACCATGCCGATGCCGAGCATGCGCGCCACCACCGGGTTGGCGATGTCCTGCTCGCGGCCGTCGATCAGGATGGAACCCTCCTCCGCCCGCTGGAAGCCCGCCACGCATTTCACCAGCGTGCTCTTGCCGGCACCGTTCTCGCCAAGCAGCGCATGCACCGTGCCGGGCGCCACGTGCATGGTCACGCGGTCCATCGCGGTGAAGCTGCCGAAGCGCTTGGTCAGCTCGTAGGTGTCGAGCGCCAGCGCGCCGGTGGCGGCGGGCGCGGGGTGGACCGGTGCGATCATCTTGCGGCTCTCCGTTCTACTGGGCGGGCAGCGCTTCGAGCAGCGCCGCCGACGTCGCATGGGCGCCGAACACGCCGCCCTGCATCGTGATCATCTTCAGCGCCGCCAGGTGGTTGCCGTGGTCGGTGGCCGCGGTGCAGTCCGACAGCACCAGGCATTCGAAGCCGCGGTCGTTGGCGTCGCGCATCGTGGTGTGGACGCAGACGTCGGTCGTGATGCCGGCCAGGATCAGGTTCTCGATGCCGCGCGTGCGCAGCACCAGTTCGAGGTCGGTCGCATAGAAGGAGCCCTTGCCGGGCTTGTCGATCACCACCTCGCCCGGCAACGGCGCCAGCGCGGGGATGATCTCCCAGCCGGGTTCGCCGCGCACCAGGATCCGTCCGCACGGGCCGTCGTCGCCGATGCCGACGCCGTTGGCGCCGATCTGCCGCGAGCGCCAGCGCTTGTTGGCCGGCAGGTCGGCGAGGTCGGGGCGATGCCCTTCACGCGTGTGGATGATGTGGAAGCCCAGCGGCCGCAGCCGCGCCAGCGTGCGTGCGATCGGCTCGATCGGCGCCTGCACCAGCGCGAGGTCGTAGCCCATCACGTCGACATAGCCGCCCTTGCCGCAGAAGTCAGTCTGCATGTCGATCACGATCAGCGCCGTGTTGTCGGGCCGGAGCGCGCCGTTGTAGGGCCAGCGGTAGGGGTCGGCGGAAACGTAGGTGGTGCTCATGACGATGAATCCGGTGTCAGCGGCGCCTGCGGCACCAGGGGATGCACCTCGGGGCCCTTGTAGCCGCGGACCGGCGCCGCGAAGCCGAAGCCGCTGCCGTCGGTGACCTTGACCTGCTCGCCCCAGGGCAGCCGGTAGCGGCCGGCCGCCATGTCCTGCATGTAGGTGTAGGGGCAGTCCTGCGCGCCGCCCTTCACCGCCACGTAGCCGCGGTGATAGAGCTGGTAGATGTTGTTCTCGACGCCCCAGCCGGTGCGGGCCTCGCGCACCAGGTCGGGCCGCAGTTCGGCCGTGACGATCTCGTCGGGCCGGCCACCGCCCTCGACCAGCACGGTGCCGTCGAAGTTGCAGAACATGGCTTCGCCCATCGAGTCGAAGGTGCCGTCGCTGCCGCACATGCAGACGCTGGCGGTGTACGCCAGGTTGCAGAAGGCGTTGGCCTGGTTGGTGATGCGCCAGGCGTGACGGATCGGCGCCGTGTAGCCTGCTGTGCGGAGGATGATCTCGGCCCCCTTGTACGCGGCCTCGCGCGCCATCTCGGGCAGCATGCCGTCGTGGCAGATGATCAGCGCCAGCTTGCTGCCGTTGGGACCGTCGCACACCGGAATGCCGAGGTTGCCCGGCTCCCAGGGCTCGACAGGCACCCACGGATGCATCTTGCGGTAGTAGAGCCGGATGGCGCCGTGGTCGTCGATGACCAGGCCGCTGTTGTACGGGTTGCCCTCGGGGTTGGCTTCCATGATCGAGAAGCAGCCCCAGATCCGGTTGTCGACGCAGGCCTGCCGGAAGGCCTCGACCTCGGGGCCGTCGAGCGAGCACATGATCTCGGGCGAGGTGTCCATCGACAGGCCGTGCAGCGCGTACTCGGGGAACACGACCAGATCCATCGTGCCCTGGTTGCGCCGCGCCTTGGCGACCAGCTCGCAGATGCGCCGGGTCTGCGCCGCCAGGTCGGCCGCGGTCTTGACCACCGGCAGCTGCAGCTGCACCAGGCCGACGACCACGCCCTGCGCCGATTTGTTGAGACCCCCGAGACCGCTCATCGATCAGTTTCCTTGATTGTTCATCGCGTGGACGAGAGTTCGCCCGGGCTGCCGACCGCCACGCTGCCCGGTTTGCAGGTCAGCACCAGGATCACCAGCGTGAGCACGTAGGGCACGGTGTTGAAGAGGTGGTAGCCCCAGCCGACACCGATCGATTGCAGGGCCGGCCCAATCGCCCCGGCGCCGCCGAACAGCAGCGCCGCACCGATGCAGCGCAGCGGGCTCCAGCGCGCGAAGATCACCAGCGCCACCGCGATCAGACCTTGCCCGCTCGAGATGCCCTCGTTCCAGCTGCCCGGATAGAAGAGCGTGAGCGAGGCGCCGCCGAGCCCGGCGATGAAGCCGCCCGCGGTGGTGGCCGCGATGCGCAGGCCGGCCACCGAGTAGCCGAGTGCCCGCGTCGCATTGGCCGAATCGCCCGCCATGCGCACCAGCAGGCCGGCGCGGGTGCGCGCGAAGCCCCACCACAGGAACACCGCCAGCACGATGCCGACCGGCACCAGCGAGTTGACCTGCAGCGCCGAACGGATCACCGGGTTGTCGCTCCAGTCGCCGAGCGGGATCGCGGGCAGCTGCGGGGCCTGCGGCTGGATCAGCGGCTTGCCCAGATAGAAGGCCAGGCCGGTGCCGAACAGCATCAGCGCGATGCCGGTGGCGACGTCGTTGACGCGGTCGAGCGAGCACAAGAGGCCGTGCAGCAGCGCGAGCAGCGCGCCCGCGGCGCCGCCGATCAGCACGCCGAGCCAGGCCGAGCCGGTGAGCCAGGAACCGCCGAAGGACGCCATCGCCGAGAGCACCAGCACGCCTTCGAGGCCGAGGTTGATGCGGCCGGACTTCTCGGTCAGGCACTCGCCGAGGCTGACGAAGAGGAACGGCGCGCCGACGCGCAAGGCGCCCCCGACGATCCCCGCCACGAGCGCGATCCACTGGTCGGCGGTCATGTGGCTTCCTTGGTCATGCGCGGCTGCACGGCGCGCGGCATGCGGTTCTTCAGCAGCGTCTTCCAGTCGATCATGCGCAGCCCTTCGCTGGCGAGGATCAGCACGAAGGCCATGCCCTGCAGCACCAGCACCGAGGCATCGGGCAGGCCGAGGCGGCGCTGCAGCAGGCTGCCCGCGGCGCCGAAGCCGCCGAACAGGATCGCCACCGGGATCACCGCCACCGGGTTGTGGCGCGCAATGAAGGACACCAGGATGCCGGCATAGCCATAGCCCGCGATCAGCGAGGCGTTGGCGTTGGTGTGGACCGCCGCCACCTCGACCGCACCGGCCACGCCCGCGCAGGCGCCGCCGATCCCGCAGGCGGTCAGGATCAGCCCGCTGGCCGGCAGGCCCACCAATTGCGCGGTGCGCGGATTGCCGCCGACCACCCGCACCGAGAATCCCGATGCGGTGGCGCGCAGCCAGAGTCCGGAGACCAGGCAGGCGACGATGCCGATCACCAGCCCCCAGTGCACGTCGGAGCCGCCGATGCCGCCGATCCCCAGGCCCTCGGCGATCGAGCGCGTGGCCGGCTTGTTGAGGCTGGCCGGATCGCGCAGCACGCCCTCGACCAGGTGCTTGAAGAGCCCGATCGCGATGTAGGCCAGCAGCAGGCTGCTGATGGTCTCGTTGATGCCGCGGTACTGGCGCAGCCAGCCCGCCAGCGCGATCCAGGCGGCGCCGGCCATGGCGCCGGCCACGCACAGGGCCAGCGTGCCGACGAGGTTCGCAGGCAGCGGCAGCGCATAGGGCAGCGCCGCGGCGGCCAGCCCGCCGAGCACCAGCGCGCCCTCGCCGCCGATGATCACCAGCCCGGCGCGCGCCGGAATCGCGACGCACAGCGCGGTCAGCATCAGCGGCGCGGCGCGCTGCAGCGTGTTCTGCCACGAGAACCAGTCGCCGAAGGCTCCCTTGAAGAGGATGACCCAGACCTCCAGCGGACTCACGCCGGCGAACCAGACGAAGACGCCGAAGAGCAGCAGTGCCGCCGCAATGGCGAACACCGGCAGCGCGATCTCTTTCAATGCGTTGCGCATCGTCGGCTCGCGGGGTGAAAGCGGTCGCCGGTCAGCCGACCGAGCCCACCACGCCTTCGACGAGGTAGTTCATCTTTTCCAGTTCGAGGTCGGTCTGCTTGAGTGCCTTGCCGGCCGGGATCACGACCGCGCCCTTGTTGTCCTTGAGCCCGCCGGTGAAGATGTCGAAGCTGCCCGCCAGCATCTTGGCCTTGATGTCGTCGGCGTTCTTCTTCGCCGCGTCGGTCACCATGGCGCCGTAGGGCGACATCTTCACGTAGCCTTCCTTGAGGCCGCCGCGCAGGAAGTTCGGATGCGGCTTGTCGGCCTGGGCCGCGTCGACGATGGTCTTGTAGGCCGTGATCCAGTTCCATTCGGCGCCGGTCAGGTAGGCATTGGGCGCCAGCTTGGCCTGGCTGGCGTGGTAGCCGCAGACCATCTTGCCGCGCTTGGCCGCCGTCTCGACCACCACCTTGGGGCCGTCGACGTGCATCGTGAAGACGTCGCAGCCCTGGTCGGCCAGGCTGTTCGTGGCCTCGGCCTCCTTCACCGCCATCGACCAGTCGCCCGTGAAGATCACGCTGCAGGTGATGCCCGGCTTGACCGAGCGCGCACCGAGCGTGAAGGCGTTGATGTTGCGCAGCACCTGCGGGATCGGCTTGGCGGCGACGAAGGCGATCTTGTTGCTCTTGGTCATGTGGCCGGCGATCACGCCATTGAGGAACTGGCACTCGTCGATGTAGCCGAAGAAGCTGCCGACGTTCTTCGGGTGCTTGCCCTCGGTCCACATGCCGCCGCAGTGCGAGAAGCGAACGTCGGGATTCTTCGGCGCCACGGCCAGGATGTGCGGATCGAAGTAGCCGAACGAGGTCGGGAACAGCAGCTTGGCGCCGTCCTGCGAGATCATCCCGGTCATGGTCTTCTGCACCGCCGCGGTCTCGGGCACGTTCTCTTCCTCGACCACCTTGAGGCCCGGCATCTTCTTGAGCTCGGCCGCCGCCAGCGCATGCGACTGGTTGTAGCCGTAGTCGTCGCGCGGGCCGACGTAGATCACGCCGACGGTCAGCGGCTTCTGGGCATTGGCCAGCGCGCTCCAGCCGCCCAGCGTGGTGGCGGAGGCCAGGGCGGCCAGGGACTTGAGGGAATCGCGACGGTTGAACTGGCTCATGGTGCTTACTCCAGGTGATGGGTGAGGAATCAAGGGGCCGGGATGTCCTGTCTTGGATACAAGATGGTGTGCATAAACCGTACCAGCGCTTGGGCGGCCAAATCAGCCTGCGGCGCGCCAGCCTTGTGCGGCGCGCGCGCCACCGCGGCCCCGGCGCCCCGTCTTTGTGCTCGCGGGGCGCTTCGCATGTCAGGCCAGCGCCGCCACGGGCGCATGCACGAGCCCTGCGGATTCGAGCGCCGCGGCCACCCGCAGCACCAGGTCTTCGCGCCAGGGCGCGGCGATCACCTGGACCCCGATCGGCAGGTCGGGGTGGGCGCCCCAGACCGGCACCGCGCAAACCGGCAGCCCGATGCACGAGATCGGCTGGGTCAGCAGGCCCATGTTGGGCCGCACCGGCAGCCGGTGGCCGTTGATCTCGAAGAATTCGGCACCGATCGGCGTCGCCGCCGAGGGCGTCGCGGCGGCCAGCAAGACGTCGTACTGCTCGAACACACGCGCCGCCTGCTCGGCATAGAGCCGCCGCACCCGCTGCGCGCGCGCCACCCAGGCGGCCGGCAGCAGCGCGCCGGCCAGGAAGCGGTCGCGCGACAGCGGCTCGAAGTCCTGCGCGCGGCGGCGCAGGTCGGGCAGGTGCAGCGCCGCGCCTTCGGAATTGGTGATCAGGAAGGCCGCGGCCCGGCCGGCCTCGACCATCGGCAACTCGACCGTGCGGCTGGCGCCGAGCGCCTGCGCCACGGCGTCGACCGCGGTCAGCGCCTCGGGCTGGGCGTGCTGGCGGAAGTAGCCGCCGAGCACGCCGATGCGCAGGCCCTGCGTGCCCAGCGCCAGCGCCGCGCCGACCGGCTCGGCCGCCCGCTGCGCGCAGCCGGGGTCGTGCGGGCCGCGGCCCTCGGGGCCCTGCATCGCGTCGTAGGCCAGGGCCAGGTCGCGCGCCGAACGCGCGAACGGCCCCAGATGGTCGAGGCTGGAGACGAACGGGAAGCTGCCGGTGCGCGGCAGCCGCCCGAACGTGGGCTTGAGCCCGAACACGCCGCACAGCGAGGCGGGCACGCGGATCGAGCCGTTGGTGTCGGAGCCCAGCGTGAGCGGCACCTGGCCGGCAGCGACCGCGGCGCCCGAACCGCCCGACGAGCCGCCCGCGATGCGGGTCAGGTCGTGCGGGTTGTGGCAGGGACCGACGTGGCTGTTTTCGGTCGTGAAGCCGTAGGCGTACTCGTCCATGTTGAGCGCGCCGACCAGCACCGCGCCGGCGTTCTCCAGCCGCCGCACCAGCGCCGCGTCGTCGCGCGGCGGCGTGTGCTCGCGTTCGATCTTGGAGCCCGCGAGGGTCGCGAGTCCGGCGATGTCGAACAGGTTCTTGACCGCGAAGGGCACGCCCAGCAGCGGCAGCTCGCGCGTTCGCGGGCCGTTGGCCGAGGCCAGCGAGGCATCGACCTGCGCCGCGCGCCGAAGCGCCCGCTCCCGCAGCACCGCGGTGAAGGCGTTGACGCGGCGATCGGTGGCCTCGATGCGGTCCAGGCTGGCCTGCACCAGCGCCACCGCGCCGACCGCGTTGCCGCGCACCGCGGCGGCCATCGCGGATGCGTCCTGGCGCAGCAGCTCCGACGCGCTCATTGCGTTTTCTCCCGCGGCGACACCGGCACAAAGCTCAGCGCCGGCTCGTCGCGCTCGCTGAGCGGCACGGCCTCGACCAGCGCGGCGAACTCCGCCGCCAGCGCGAAGTAGCGCAGCACGCCGGGGCGATGGTCGGGCCTGAGCTTCAAGCCGAGCGCGGCCGCCGATGCATCGACATAGGCTTCGATCTCCGAAGGCGTCATGCTGGCATCTCCTAGCGGCGTACTTCGCGCTGGAAGATCTCCAGGCTGAGTTTCTTCATGGCCACGAAGCTGGCGGAGCTCAAGGTCTCGAGCGTGCGCGGCCGCTCGTCGCGGTAGTCGAGGATCTCGGCCACCCTGGTCGGCCGCTTGGTCAGCAGCAGCACCTGGTCGGCGAGATACACCGCTTCCTCGAGGTCGTGCGACACCAGCAGCATCGTGGTGCCGGTCTTCATGAACACCTCCTGCAGCTTTTCGCGGATGAAGAGGGTCATCTCGAAGTCGAGCGCCGAGAAGGGCTCGTCGAGGAACAGCACCTCGGGGTTGGGGGCCAGCGCCCGCATGATCGATGCCGTCTGCTGCTGGCCGCCCGACAGCTCGTAGGGGTAGCGCTTGAGGTCGAACTTGACGTCGAAGGATGCCACCAGCTCTTCCATGCGGCGATCGACCTCGGCCTTGGAGCGGCCTTCGAGCTTGAGCGGATAGGCGATGTTGTCGATGGTCCGCATCCACGGGAACATCGCCTCGCGGTAGTTCTGGAACACGTAGCCGATCTTGGTGTCCTTGAGCGACTTGCCGTCGAACAGGATCTCGCCCGAATCGATCGGGATCAGGCCGGCGATCATGTTGATCAGGGTCGACTTGCCGCAGCCGTTGGGGCCGAACACCGAGACGATCTTCTGCTTCGGGATGTCGAGGTCGAAGTTCTCGTACAGCGGCCAGCCGGCGAAGTACTTGGTCAGCCCGCGGATCGTGATGTGGGTGCCGGCAGGGCCCGGGACGAAGGCCGGCTTCGGCACGTCGGCATAGACCGGGCCGTTGATGACGTTCTCGACGGTGGCTCTCATCTTCCGCTCCAGTGCACGATGCGGCGCTCGGCCACGAGGAAAAGGATGTTGAGCGCATAGCCCAGCGCGCCCGCCGCGATGATCGAGGCGTACATGTCCTTGACGTTCATCACCTGCTGCGAGTTGATGATGCGATGGCCGAGGCCGCTGTCGGAGCCGATGAACATCTCGGCCACGATCACGATCACCAGCGCCATCGAGACCGCCGAGCGCAGGCCGACGAAGGTCGGCTGCAGGCTTTCCCAGACCAGCACGTCGCGGAAGATCTGCCAGCGCGAGGCCCCCATCACCTTGGCCGCCATGACCCGCTGCTTGCGCGCGTTCATCACGCCGTAGGCGCTGTTGAAGACCACGATCAGCAAGGCGCCGAAGGCCGCGATCGCCACCTTGTTGACGTCCGAGACGCCGAAGATCATGAGGAACAGCGGGATCAGCGCCGACGAGGGCGTGGAGCGGAAGAAGTCGATCAGGAACTCGACGCTGCGGTAGGCCCGCTCGTTGCTGCCGAGCAGCACGCCAAGCGGTACGCCGACGACGGCGGCGATCAGGAAGGCCTGCAGCGTGCGCCAGACCGTGACCGCGAAGTCGCCCAGCAGCGCGCCGCCGGCCAGGCCCGACAGCAGCGTCTGCAGCGTGGCGCCCGGCATCGGCAGCAGGATGGCCTTGATGAGGCCGAAGCGCACCACCAGGTCCCAGACGATGAACAGCACCACCGGGCCGATGAAGGGCAGCGCCTTGACCCAGTGCGATTCGCGCGGCGGCGCGGCGGCGGCAGCATTTGCAGCCGGAGGCGACCAGGGCGCCGCTGATGAAGGCGTGCTCATGGCCTCAGCCCTTGTAGAGCATCGAGTCGACCATCAGGCGCGACGAGAAGATGCCCTTGTCCGAGAACAGGTCGAAGAACTTCTGGAAGTAGGCGATGTCGCCGGGTGTGAACTCGTTGTACATGGTGTAGGCCGCCAGCGGCACCTCGCCGGTCAGCGGGCCCTCGATCGCGGTGTAGCCCTTGAGGTACTGGCGCGCCTCGGCCGGCTTGCTGCGCACGAAGGCCACGCCCTGGCCGTAGGCGCCGATGAACTTCTTCGCCGCCTCGGGGTTCTTCTTGATCAGCGCCGAGGTCAGCGAGGCCGAGCCGCCGAACCACGGTGCCATCGGATCGCCGAGCACGTACTTGGCGATCACGCCGGCCTCGAGCACCCGCGTGCTGCCGTTCAGGCGGCCGATGGTGCCGGTCGGCTCCAGCGTGTAGCAGCCGTCGACCTGGCCGGCGGCGAGCGCTGCCACATGCTGGCCGATCGGCAGCTCGACCACCGTGGCGCCGGTGGCGCCGCCGCGCTCGAGCACCGCCTTGGCCAGCGTCACGTTCTGGATGCCCGGGCCCGAGGCGACCCGCTTGCCCTTGAGGTCGGCCATGACCTTGGCGGTGCTGGCGGTCGGCACCAGCACCTGGTCGAGCACGTTCCGCGCGTTGCTGGGGTTGGAGCAGAAGATCTTGAAGCTGCCCGGCGCCGCGATCTCGCCGATCGCGATGTTGGCCGAGCCGGTGCCGTTGGCGCTGCCGTCGCAGCGGTCGGCCAGCATCGCCTCCATGATCTGTTGCGCGCCGGCGTAGCGCTGCACCTCGACGTCGAGGCCCGCGGCCTTGAAGTAGCCCAGCTCGACGGCCGAGTAGAAAGGAAGGCCGGCCGCGATCGGCCAGTAGCCGATGCGGATCTTCGGTGCGCCCTGGGCCCGCACGATCGCAGGCGCGGCGAGCACGGCCAGGCCGGCCGCGCCGGCCTGCAGCAGCTGGCGCCGCGAGGCCGGGTTGGCGAGGGTCAGGGGTTTCTTGCTGAGGGCCATGGCGTACTCCGGATGAAAGATTGACGAAGAGATTCAGGTCGCCGCTGCGCTGCGCGCCGCGATGTAGGCGCGCCAGCCGCCGAGCGCGGTGATGTCGTCGGCGCCGGCAACCGCCAGCGCCTCGCAGACGAAGCCCTGGACGCTGCGGCCGTCGGCCAGCCGCAGGCTGCCGATGCCGAGCGGCGCCGGGATCAGGGCGACGAAGCTGCCGTAGTGCGCGAGCGGCATCTCCCAGATCTCGACCGCGATCGCCGTGCCCTCGCCGGCCGCCACGCGCAGCAGGCCGGGCTTGGGCGGCACGGTGCCTGGCAATGCATAAAGGCGGTAGTCGGGCGAGGTGTGGGTGGCGGCGATCAGCCGGGCGCCGCGCTCGGTGAGCTGGCCATTGAGCGGCATGCCCGACAGGTGGGCGCCGACCACCGCGACCTGCACCGTGGGCGGCGCCGCGATCAGCGGCAGCGGCTCGATCGCGGGCAGCGGCTCGCGGGTCGCGCCGAGCGGCAGCCCGGTGGCGTGGTGGAAGCGCTGGCCCAGCTCGGCCAGCTGGAAGTCGCTGCCGGCGCGGCCGATCAGCGTGATGCCGAAGGGCAGGCCGTCGGCGCGCAGGCTGGCCGGCACCGAGATCGCCGCGTAGTCGAGCAGGTTCACGAAGTTGGTGTATTCGCCCAGGTTGCGATTGAGCACCACCGGGTCGGCCTGCATCGCCTCGATCGTGTAGTGGGCCGGCGCCGTCGGCACCGCCAGCACGTCGATGTCGTTCCACATCGCCGCGGCCTGCTGGCCGAGCGCCTGCAGCCGGGTGCGGGCATCGACGAAATCGGCGGCGCTGTAGGCGCGGCCCTGCGCCAGGATGCTGCGCACCGGCTCCACCACCTCGGCCTCGTGGGTGTCGAAGAAATCGCGCACCGCGGCGTAGCGCTCGGCCACCAGCGCACTGTCGTAGAGCAGCGCCGCGGCTTCGGCCAGCGGCCGATAGTCGATCTCGATCGGTTCGCCGCCGAGCACGCACAGCTGGCCGACGGCCTGCTCGAAGGCCGCCCGCGACAGCGTATCGCCGAAGAAGTTCAGCGTCGAAGGCACGCCGAAGCGGAAGCCCGCGGGCAGCGGCGCGGTGGCGAGCGCCAGGCTGCGGCCGTAGGGGTCCTCGGGGTCGAAGCCCATCGCCGCCTGCAGCACCCGGGCCGCCACCGCCACCGTGCGGGCGAAGATCGAGACGCAGTCGACGCTCTGCGCCGCCGGCACCACGCCGCGGGCGCTGAGCAGGCCGCGCGAGGGCTTGATGCCGACGATGTTGTTGAGCCCGGCCGGCACCCGGCCCGAGCCCGCGGTGTCGGTGCCGAGCGCGAAGTCGGCCTGCGCGGTGGCCACGACATAGGCCGACCCCGAACTCGACCCGCCCGAGACATAGCGCGGATCGAAGCTGTTCGGCACCGGCCCGTAGGGGGAGCGGGTGCCGTTCAAGCCGCAGGCGAACTGGTCCAGGTTGGTCTTGCCGAGCAGCGACGCACCGGCGTCGAGCAGGCGCTGCACCACGTGGGCGTGGGCCGTCGGCGTGCGGGTGAAGGCGAGGCAGGCCGCCGTGGTCGGCACGCCGGCGACGTCGATGTTGTCCTTGGCGGCAAAGCGCAGACCGGCCAGCGGCCCCGCGCCGGCACCGGCCAGCGGCGACGCGAGCCGCGTGATCCACGCCGCACTCGCTCGTCCTTCCACCCGCGGCCCGGCATCGCCGGGGCGCACCGCCTGTTCATGCACCATCATCAAGCATCCTGTCTTGTGTACAAGATGCCTTGCAAAGGATGTGCCAGCCGCAGCCGCTACAGGCACAGGCGCGATGGCAACCCTAGTCGGGGCTGCCTTCGGGGTCTTGTGGTGGCCGTGCCTGGCCTGCGCGGGCGCGTGGTTGAATGCGATGACGCAAATGCTTGGAGCAAGCCGTGGCGACAGACAATCCCGACAACGTGCTCTTCTTCATCCCGGACATCAGCGGTTTCACGAAGTTCGTGACCGAGACCGAGGTGAGCCATAGCCAGCACATCATCCAGGAACTGCTGGAGCTGATCGTGGACGCCAACCAGCTCGGGCTGGAGGTGTCCGAGTTCGAAGGCGATGCGGTGCTGTTCGTTCGTCCCGGCGCGCCGCCGTCGCTGGACGAGCTTCTGGCGCAGGCACGGAAGATGTTCGTGGACTTCCATTCACACATCAAGCGGATCGAGATCTTGCGCACCTGCGCGTGCGGCGCGTGTTCCAGCGTCCATTGCCTGTCGCTCAAGTTCGTCGCCCATTGCGGGCCGGCCAGGACCATGCAGGTCAAGGGACATTCGAAATTCATCGGCAAGAGCATCATCGTCGCGCACCGGCTGTTGAAGAATCAGGTGCCCGAGTCCGAGTACCTGCTGGTGAGCGAGGAGACGCTGAACCAGCTTGCCGACGGCACCGCGGCGGCCTCGTCGTTCGAGTGCGGAAACTGCAGCTACGACGAGATCGGGGAGGTGGCGTATCGGCACCATTCGATGGCGCCGTACCTGGCCGAGGCGAAGGCCACGGTCAGCGCTTCCCCCGCATGAAAAGCGCCTCGCCAGGCGCGCAGGCCCGGCGGACGACGGCTTCGGTCCCGAAGCGACGCCTGCGCATGCGGGAATAATGCGAGGCCTCAACCTCCGCCACCGAATGTCCGCACCCCAGGCTGCCGAAGCCCCTCCTTCCCTGCCCTGGCGCGATGCGCTCAAGGTCTATCTCGAACCCGCCTCGCTGCGCATGCTGGCGCTCGGCTTCTCGGCCGGCCTGCCGCTGCTGCTGGTGCTGGGCACGCTGAGCTTCCGGCTGCGCGAAGCCGGCGTCGACCGGTCGACCATCGGCTTCCTGAGCTGGGTCGGCCTCGCCTACGGCTTCAAGTGGGTCTGGGCGCCGCTGGTCGATCGCCTGCCCATACCGCCGCTGACCACCCTGCTCGGGCGCCGGCGCGGCTGGCTGCTGCTGGCGCAGCTGGCGGTGGTCGCCGGCCTGGCCGGCATGGCCTTCAACGACCCGCGCGACGGCCTGCCGCCGCTGGTCTGGTGCGCACTTCTGACGGCCTTCGGCTCGGCCACCCAGGACATCGCGCTGGACGCCTTCCGCATCGAGTCGGCCGCCACCCGCAAGCAGGCCGCGCTGGCCGCCTGCTACCAGACCGGCTACCGGCTGGCGATGATCTGGGCCGGCGCCGGCGTGCTGTGGGTCGCTGCCTGGGCCGAACTGCCCGGCCTCGCGGGCTACCAGGACGGCGCCTGGAAGACCGCCTACCTGGTCATGGCGGCATCGATGGCGATCGGGGTCGTCACGGTGCTGCTGTCGCCCGAACCGGTGCGCGTCGCGCTGCCGAAACCGAAGAACGCCGGCGAATGGCTGCAGAGCGTGCTGATCGAGCCGTTCGCCGACTTCATCCGCCGCTATCGCTGGCAGGCGGCGCTGATCCTGTCGCTGATCGCGGTCTACCGCATCAGCGACGTCGTGATGGGCATCATGGCCAACCCCTTCTACGTCGACATGGGCTTCACCAAGGACGAGGTCGCGACGGTCAGCAAGATCTATGGCGTCGTGATGACGCTGGCCGGCGCCTTCGTCGGCGGCGTGCTCTCGATGCGCCTGGGCGTGATGCGGGTGCTGATGCTGGGTGCGGTGCTGAGCGCCGCCAGCAACCTCCTGTTCGCCGGGCTGGCCTCGCGCGGGCACGACCTCACGGCGCTGGTGCTGGTGGTGTCGGCCGACAACCTGGCCGGCGGCATCGCCTCGGCGGCCTTCATCGCCTACCTGTCGAGCCTGACCAACATCAGCTATTCGGCCACCCAGTACGCCCTCTTCAGTTCGCTGATGCTGCTGCTGCCGAAATTCATCGCCGGCTACTCGGGGGTCTTCGTCGACGCCTTCGGCTACAAGGCATTCTTCATCGGCACCGCAGCGCTGGGGCTGCCGGTGCTGGTGCTGGTGGCGCTGGCATCGCGAGCGGCCGCGAACGGCAAAGCCGCGGGCCAGGCAACTGCGCCAAGATCTGAATTGGCGCCATAATGACTCCAATTTGGAGGAAGCTGCATGGCCAACCTGTCAGTCAAGGACGTTCCGGATGACCTGGCCGAGCGCCTGCGTCAACGCGCGGCCCGCAACCATCGCTCGCTGCAGGGCGAACTGATGGCGATCATCGAGCAGGCGGTGCGCGACGCGGATGACGCGCCGCGGCCTGCATCCGCGCAGGCACAGGAGGTGGGCGTGGGCTGGGGCGGCCGCGCCATCGTGCGGCGCGGCGGCAAGCCGATCGAGCAGATCGCCGCCGAGCACCGCGCCCGCTTCCCGTCGCCGATCGACGCCGGCCCGCTCGGGGTCGACATCGTCCGCGCCGACCGGGACGCCCGTTGAGCGCGCCTGCGCTGCACGTGGCCGAGCCGCCGGCCGCCTATCGCCTGCGCCCGCCGATGGTGGTGGACTGCAGCGCGATCGTTGCCATCTTGTTCGACGAACCGGCGCGCGACGCCGCGCTGGCGCGCCTGGCCGGACATGCCCTGCATGCACCCAACCTGCTCGACCACGAGATCGTCAGCGTCGCGCTCAAGAAACGGCGGCAGTCCTGGCCCGCCGACTCCCTGGCGCTGGCGCTGGCCGACTACGCCGGCTACGCCATCGACCTGCACCCGGTCGATCTCGGCGCGCAGTACGAACTGGCCGTGCGCTATCAGCTTTCCGCGTATGACGCCGCCTACCTCTGCCTCGCAGCCGAGCTCAAGGCGCCGCTGGCCACCTTCGACGCCAGGCTCGCCGCCGCCGCGCAGGCGCACCTGAGCGCCCTGCCCTGAACCGCCCGGCGGTGCAGGGTCGAGGCCTTGGCCGACTGCGGTGGGCGCCGTGCTGCTGGTAGGCTGTCGTGTTTTGGCCATCACACCCCGCCCAACGTGACACCTTCACGCATCCCCCCCTTGAAGATCAGCGCCTTCACCGCGACCTCGGCCGTCGGTGTGGGCAAGACCGCCCTCGCCGACGCGCTCGCGCAATCGCGCAGCGGCCTGCGGGCCAATGACTTCGGCGCCTCGCCGCTGCCGACCTGGATCGGCCGCGTCGACGGCCTCGAAGAACTGCGCCTGCCCGAGGAACTCGCCGCCTGGGATTGCCGCAACAACCGGCTCGCCTGGCTCGGCCTGCAGGCCGACGGCTTCATGGAAGCGGTCGCGGCCGCCCGCAAGCGCTACGGCCCGACCCGCATCGCGCTGATCCTCGGCACCTCGACCTCCAGCATCGGCGAGACCGAGCTGGCCTACACGCAGCTGGCCGATGGCGCCTTCCCCGCCGACCAGCAGCGCCCCAAGGTGCACACGCCGCATTCGCTCTCGCTCTTCGTGCAGCAGGCGCTGGGCCTCGAAGGCCCGTCCGAGACGATCTCCACTGCCTGTTCGTCCAGCGCCAAGGTGTTCGCCTCGGCCGAGCGGCTGATCCGCCTGGGCCTGGTCGACGCGGCGGTGGTCGGCGGCGTCGACACGCTGTGCGGCAGCGTGCTGTTCGGCTTCAACTCCCTCGAACTCGTGTCGCCCGAGCCCTGCCGGCCCTTCGACGCCGCGCGCAACGGCATCAGCCTCGGCGAAGCCGCGGGATTCGCGCTGCTCGAGCGCGGCCGCGGCCCGCTCGAACTGCTGGGCTACGGCGAGGCCAGCGACGCCCATCACATGTCGACCCCGCATCCCGAAGGCCTGGGCGCCGAAAAGGCGCTCGACGATGCACTGGCCCGCGCCGGCCTGGCCGCCGCCGCCATCGACTACATCAACATGCACGGCACCGCCAGCACCAAGAACGACGAGGTCGAAGGGGCCCTGGTGGCACGCCGCTTTCCCGGCACCACGCACGCCAGCTCGACCAAGGGCTTCACCGGCCACACGCTGGGTGCGGCCGGGATCGTCGAGGCCGTGATCAGCCTGCTGGCGATCGAGACCGGCCTCAAGCCGGGCAACGTCAACACCACCACGCTCGACGCCGAGTGCGGCCCGCAGATCAAGCTGCGGCCGGCCCGCGGCGAGGTGCGCCATGCACTGAGCAACTCCTTCGGCTTCGGCGGCAACAACTGCTCGCTGGTCTTCGGCAAGGGAGCCGCAGAATGACCACCACCAACAAGACCCCCACGCTCTACATCGAGGGCCCGGCCTTCTGGGCCGCGACATTGCCGGGCTGGGAGATCGCCAGCGCAGTCTTCCGCGGCGACGGTGCGCCGGCCGACCCGCCGGCCAAGCGGCCATCGCCGCAGCTGTTGGCACCGGCCGAGCGCCGTCGCGCGCCCGACACGGTGGCGCTGGCGCTCGAGGTGGCAGGCGCCGCGGTCGCGGCCTCCGGCCGCAACGCGGCCGACCTGCCCTGCGTCTTCGCCTCGGCCCACGGCGACCTCGGCATCAACGACTACATGTGCGGCACGCTGGCGGCCGACCCGCTGCTGCTGTCGCCGATCAAGTTCCACAACTCGGTGCACAACGCCGCGGTCGGCTACTGGACCATCGGCACCGGCTGCATGGCGGCCAGCAATTCGCTCGCCGCCTACGAGAGCAGCTTCGCCTCGGGGCTGCTCGAGGCGGCGGCGCAGTGCGCGGCCGACCAGCGCGCCGTGCTGCTGGCCGGCTACGACATGCCGGCTGTGGGCGCGCTGGCCTCGGTGACCACCAGCCGCGAGATGCTGGCCGTGGCCCTGGTGATTTCGCCGACGCGCAGCGCGCGCACCGTGGCGTCCTTCGAATGGTCGCTGGCGGCCGGCGCGCTGCCGGCGACGCCGGTGCGCAGCGACGCGGCGCGCGCGCTGCGGGTCAACGCGATGGCCGACGCGCTGCCGCTGTTCGAGGCCCTGGCGCGCGGCGAATCCGAATCGCTCTCGCTGCCGCTGTCGGCCACGCTGTCGCTGCAGGTCCAGCTGCAACCCGAACTCCAGCTCGAAGCGCTGAGCTGACGGCCATGGACCCGAACCGCCCCGCGCACGACGTCGCCATCATGGGCGGCGGTCTGGCGGGGCTGACGCTGGCGCTGCAGCTGCGCCAGCGCTTTCCCGGCATCGATGTCGTGGTGCTCGAGCGGCGCGCCCATCCGGTGCCCCACGCGGCCCACAAGGTGGGCGAATCCTCGGTCGAGATCGGGGCCCACTACTTCGACACCGTGCTGGGCCTCAAGCCGCACCTGCACGGTGCCCAGTTGCGCAAGTTCGGCTTCCGCTTCTTCTTCAGCGAAGGCCGGCGCGACATCGACCAGGTGACCGAAATCGGCGCCAGCCGCTACCTCTCGGTGCCGAGCTACCAGATCGACCGCGGCATCTTCGAGAACTTCCTGGCCGAGGAGGCCGCGCGACAGGGCGTGCGCTTCATCGACGGCGCGACCGTGCGCCGCATCGACCTGGCCGACGACGCCAGCGCGCCGCACCGCCTCGAATGGTCTGACGGCGAGCGGACGCAGGCGCTGCACACCCGCTGGCTGGTCGACGCCTGCGGCCGCGCCGGCATGCTCAAGCGCAAGCTCGGCCTGCAGCAGCCCAACGCGCACGAATGCAACGCGGTGTGGTTCCGCATCGGCGAACGCATCGCGATCGACGACTGGTCCGACGACCCCGGCTGGCGGGCACGCTGCGAACCCGGTTCGCGCTGGCTGTCGACCAATCACCTGGTCGGCGCCGGCTACTGGGTGTGGCTGATCCCGCTGGCCTCGGGCTCGCATTCGGTCGGCATCGTGGCCGACCCGCGGCTGCATCCGCTCGAGCGGATGGACAGCTTCGAGCGCGCGATGCAGTGGCTCGAGACCTGGCAGCCGCGCCTGCACGATGCGCTCGCCGACAAGTGCCACCTGCTGCAGGACTTCGCCTTCATGCGCAACTTCTCGTACGGCTGCAAGCAGGTGTTCTCGGGCCGGCGCTGGGCGCTCACCGGCGAGGCCGGGCTGTTCCTCGACCCCTTCTATTCGCCGGGCAGCGACTTCATCGCGGTCGGCAACACCTACATCTGCGACCTGGTCGCGCACGACCGCGCCGGCCACGCGCTGGAGGCCCGGGCCCGGCTCTACGACCAGATCTACCACTCGTTCTACGAGAGCACGCTGGCGCTCTACACCGACCAGTACCCGCTGTTCGGCGACCCGGAGGTGCTGCCGCCCAAGGTCATCTGGGACTACACCTACTACTGGGGCGTGCTGGCGCAGATCTTCTTCCAGCACCGGCTCACCGACCTGCCCGTGCTGGGGCGGGTCCGCGACGAGCTCCAGCACTGCCAGCAGCTCAACCTCGCGGTGCAGGCCTTCTTTCGCGCCTGGTCGGCCGTCAGCCATCGGCGCAACCCGGCCGTGATGCTCGACCACGCCGCGCTGCCGTGGTTCGCGGAGCTCAACCGCAGCCTCAACGACCGGCTGGACGACGACGCCTTCGTGCGCCGCATGCGCCAGTCGGTCGACCGGCTGACGGCCCTGGCCGCCGAGCTGCTGGGGCGCGCGACCCGCGACCATCCGGGCCTGGACGGGGCGGCGCTGGCCGCCCTGCTGGCGCGGGCGCCCGCGGCGGCCGAGGGCACGCAGACCGGGACGCTGCTGTTTGCACCCGCATGAAAACGAAACCGCCGTCACCAAGGTTTACCCAACTTTACGAAGCGTTCAAGCCCACGCGACCGCGTGGGACCAAGCTACCCACCTGAGCACAACCACCGTGGCACGCCGCACGGAGACCTACCGATGAGCACCCCCCAACTCCTGATGATCGAAGACGACGCCCGCCTGGCGCAGATGGTGGGCGAATACCTGACCCAGTCGGGCTTCGGTTTCGCGCATGCCCTCGACGGCGCGAGCGGACTCGAGCTGCTGCAGCAGCGCTCGCCCGACCTCGTGATCCTCGACCTGATGCTGCCGGACACCGACGGCCTCGAAGTCTGCCGCCGCATCCGTGCGCTGCCCGGCAGCCAGGCCAAGGTGTCGGTGCTGATGCTGACCGCCAAGGGCGACCCGATGGACCGCATCATCGGCCTGGAGATCGGCGCCGACGACTACCTGCCCAAGCCCTTCGAACCGCGCGAGCTGCTGGCGCGCATCCGCGCCGTGCTGCGGCGCCGCGGCGAGACCCCGAGCGAGACCGAAGGCCCGGCCGTCATGCACTTCGGCTCGCTGGACATCGATCGCAACGCCCGCAGCGTCACGGTCGGCGGCGAGCCGGCCGACCTCACCTCCTACCAGTTCGACCTGCTGGTGGCGATGGCCGAGCGCGCCGGCCGCGTGCTCACCCGCGACCAGATCATGGAGGCCGTGCGCGGCCGCGAACTCGAGGCCTTCGACCGCTCGATCGACGTCCACATGGGCCGCATCCGCGCCGCGATCGAGGTCGACGCCAAGAACCCGAAGCGCATCCTCACCGTGCGCGGCGTCGGCTACGTCTTCGCCAAGCAACAGGACTAGCGCGCGGGCGCCGACATGCTGCTCAACCTCTACCGCCGCCACCTCTATGTCCGTATCTGGCTGGCGGTGGTGGCCGGCGTCTTCATCCTCACGCTGACCGCCAACTGGATCGTGCGCGAAGCGGCCGAGAGCGAGCGCGAGCGGCTGGCGCCCTTGCCGCGCGAAGTCTCGGTGCTCGATTCGAACGACAAGCCGATCGGCTCGGGCACGGCCACCCGCGTGCCGGGCGCCGGGCTCACCTTCGACGTCACGCTCGACGACGGCCGCGCCCTCACCATGCAGGTGGCACCACGCAGCCGTCCGCCGGGCGGCCCGCCGCCGGGCATCCTGCCCTGGCGCACGCCCTTCGGCCTCGGCTGGATGGTGGCGATCGTGGGCTTCATCGTCGCGCTCGGCGTCTATCCGATCGTGCGCCGGCTCACCAAACGGCTCGAACTGCTGCAGCGCGGCGTCCAGCGCTGGGGCGAAGGCGACCTGTCGGTGCGCGTGCCCGAGGAGGGGCAGGACGAAGTGGCCGACCTCTCGAACGGCTTCAATGCCGCGGCGGCCCGCATCGAACAACTGGTGCGATCGCACAAGTCGCTGCTGGCCAATGCCTCGCACGAACTGCGCTCGCCGCTGACCCGCATCCGCATGAGTGTCGAGCTGATGGGCGAGCGGCCCAACCCGGGCGCACGCGAAGAGATCACGCGCAACATCGCCGAGCTGGACCAGCTGATCGACGAGATCCTGCTGGCCAGCAGGCTCGATGCCAAGGAGGCCGACATGGGCACCGTCGAGACGGTCGACCTGACCGGCCTCGCGGCCGAGGAGTGCGCCCGTGTCGATGCCGACCTCGAGGTCAAGGAAGGCACCGACAGCAGCGCCCTGACGGTGCTCGGCGTGCCGCGCCTGCTGCGCCGCGCGATCCGCAACCTGCTCGAGAACGCCGGGCGCTACGGCGCCGGACAGACCAGCGTCGAGATCGGCAGCCGTGCCGGCCAGACCGAGATCCGCGTCAACGACCGCGGGCCCGGCGTGCCGGTGACGCAGCGCGAGCGCATCTTCGAGCCCTTCTACCGGCTGCCGGGCGCCAGCGAGCGCAACGGCGGCGTCGGGCTCGGCCTGGCGCTGGTGAAATCGATCACCGAGCGCCACGGCGGCAGCGTGCGCTGCGAAGACCGGCCGGGCGGCGGCGCGAGCTTCGTGATCACGTTGCCGCATTAGGCTCGCCCTTCCTGCCGGGGCGCAACGCCGGCGGGCCTGGCTGCGCCGGCCTCTAAAATCCGCCCCCTATGCAGAGATCGCACATCGTTCGCGCCGCAGCCATGTTCTGGGGGCTCACGGTGTTCATGCCGGTCGGCGTGACCTATGTGTCCTTCCTGCTGCTGATGGTCGCGCTGCTGATCGCTGGCGGCTGGCGCGAGCGGGCCGTCCGCCTGCGCGACAACCCGATGTGGTGGCCGGTGATGGCCTACGTGGTCTGGACGCTGGCCGTGCTGGCGCTGGAGCCGCACTACCCCGAGACCGGCTCCAACCTGTTCCATGGGCTGCGCATCGCGGCCACCATCCTGATGGCCCTGGCCCTGACCCGCGACGAGGCGATCTGGGCCGTGCGCGGCTTCTGGATCATCGGACTGGTCAACATCGTGATGATCGCGCTGTACTACTCGGTGGGCTTCCCGATGCTGGAGCCCTGGCGCGGCGTGCTGGTGCTGGTCGGCAACAAGTCGATCAGCAACGCGCTCCTGTTCACGATCATGGCCGCCACGGCCGCGGTGTACGGACTCCAGGCGCTCGCCGGGCATCGCCGCTGGCAGGCCATCGCCGCGTTCGCGCTGGTGCCCGTCGTGATGGCGATCATCACCTTCAGCCTGCCTTCGCGGACCTCGCTGCTGGCGCTGCTGCTGGTCATCCCGGCCGCCTGCGTGCACCAATGGCGGCGCCAGCTCAAGGTGCTGGCCCTGGTGCTGATGGTCGGCGGCGTGATCGCGGCCGGCGTGCTGTGGAACTCACCCGTGGTGCAGCAGAAATTCGCGGTCGGCATCCAGGAGATCGAGGCCGCCCAGGCCGGCGAGATCTCGGAGGCCAGCTGGGTGGTGCGCTACTACATGTACCGCGACACCGCCCGCATGATGATCGACCGGCCCTTCGCCGGCTGGGGCATCGGCGGCTGGACCGAGCAATGGCACCTGCGCGGCCCCAAGCTGCTCGACTACAAGAACATGCCCCACAACGACTTCCTGTGGATGGGCGCCCAAAGCGGCTTTCCCGGCGCGCTGAGCCTGCTGGTCATCATGGGGGTGGCGGTCTGGATCGCCTGGCGACGGGACGACTTCGCCGGCCGGCAGGCCTTCGTCGCGACCCTCGTGATGCTGATCGCCACCAGCGTGAACTCGGCCTTGCGCGATGCCCAGATCGGGCTCGCGCTGCTGTGGGTGGCGATGGTCTACCTGCGGCTGGCGCAGGCGCCGGGGGACTCGTGGCGCGGGCTGCTGCCCTCGGGCGCCCGTTCGTAGCCCACGAAGGGGCCGAAGAAGACCATCTCGCGCTCGAGGCCGGCCTCGATGTCGTCCTGCTTCGGGAGTTCGTCGATGAACTCGGGCCAGGACTGCGCGACATGGCGCGACCACTCGCGCGGGTCGAGCCGGCTGATCGGGCCCTGGGTGGCCAGGAACTCGAAGCCCTTCGAGGTCAGCTTGCTGACCGCGAGCCGGGTGGCGGACTCGGGGTCCGGCGCCGTCGCGTAGGCCGACACGTAGGCACCCGCGAGGGTCGACGGCAGGGTGCCGTTCGAGCCTCGGCCGAGCTTGACGTTGACCAGGAACAAGCCCCGCACGGAAACCCCGGAAGGCTCAGTGGTGGCTGCCGGCGGCTTCGCCCGCCTTGAGGCGGTAGACCGTGCCGCAATAGGGGCACTTGGCCTCGCCGGTGCGCGCGACGTCGAGGTAGACCTTGGGATGCGCGCTCCAGAGCTGCATGTCGGCCTTGGGGTTCGGGCAGAACACGCCGCCCTGGTCGTTCAGGTCGCGGGCGAGGAGTTCGATGGTGCTCTTGGGGGTGGACATCGCTTTTTCAGACCTTGGTGAGCCAGTGGGCGTACTTGGGATTGCGGCCGTTCACGATGTCGAAGAACGCGCTCTGGATCTTCTCGGTGATGGGCCCGCGCGATCCGATGCCGATCTCGACGCGGTCGAGTTCGCGGATCGGCGTGACCTCGGCCGCGGTGCCGGTGAAGAAGGCTTCTTCGGCGATGTAGACCTCGTCGCGCGTGATGCGCTTCTGCACGACTTCGATGCCGAGGTCCTTGCAGATGTGCAGGATGGTGTTGCGCGTGATGCCGTTGAGCGCACCGGCCGACAGGTCGGGCGTGTAGACCACGCCGCCCTTGACCACGAAGATGTTCTCGCCCGCGCCTTCGGAGACGAAGCCGCTGGCATCGAGCAGCAGCGCTTCGTCGTAGCCGTCGTCGAGCGCTTCCATGTTGGCCAGGATCGAGTTGCTGTAGTTGCTGACCGCCTTGGCCTGCGTCATCGTGATGTTGACGTGATGCCGCGTGTAGCTCGAGGTCTTGACGCGGATGCCGCGCTTCATGCCCTCGTCGCCCAGGTAGGCGCCCCAGGCCCAGGCCGCGACCATGGCGTGGATCTTGTTGCCCTTGGGACTGACGCCGAGCTTCTCGGAGCCGATCCAGACCAGCGGCCGCAGGTAGCAGCTGTCGAGCTTGTTCTCGCGCACCACCTGCTTCTGGGCCTCGTTGACCTGTTCCTGGCTGAACGGGATCTTCATGCGCAGGATCTTGGCGCTGTTGAACAGCCGCTCGGTGTGCTCGGCCAGCCGGAAGATGGCGGTGCCGTTGACCGTGTTGTAGGCGCGCACGCCCTCGAAGACGCCGCAGCCGTAGTGCAGCGTGTGGCTCAGCACGTGGATCTTGGCGTCGCGCCAGTCCACGAGATCGCCGTCCATCCAGATCTTGCCGTCACGGTCGTCCAGTGCGGGGGGCAGTGCGCTCATGTCTTTGTCCTTCAACCGGGGGGTATGTCGCAAAAGCTTTCGATTTTACGGCGGCGGGCCGCCAGCGTCGGGCCGACAATGGTGGGTTTTGCCAACCAGCCAGATAAAAGGGTTTCAGTGTCCGTCTTCAAGAACGTCATCGTCTACCGCATCGAAGCCACGTGGTCGCAGTCGCTCGACCAGGTCGAGCAGGGGCTGGCCACGCAGCGCTTCGTCCCCTGCAGCCCGTCGCAGGAAAAGGCCACCGGCTGGGTCGAGCCCCGCGGCCAGGAACACGGCCCGCTGGCCGAATCGGTCGCCGGCCAGTGGCTGCTCGAATACATGGTCGAGACCAAGACCCTGCCGGCCTCGGTGGTGCGCCGCAAGGTCGATGAGCGCGCCGCCCAGATCGAGGCCACCACCGGCCGCAAGCCCGGCAAGAAGGAAAAGAAGGAGCTCAAGGAAGACGTCACCCACGAACTGCTGCCGCTGGCCTTCACGCGCCATGCGCGGGTCGCGGTGTGGATCGACCCCAAGGCCCGGCGCCTGGTCGTGAATTCGAGCAATGCCGCGCGCGCCGACGAAGTGGTCACCAGCCTCGTGAAGTCGCTCGACGGCTTCGCGGTGGCGCTGGTCAACTCGCAGGTCGAGCCGGCGGCGGCGATGTCCGAATGGCTGTCCAGCCAGGAGCCGCCGGCGGGTTTCACGATCGACCGCGAGTGCGAGCTCAAGGCCACCGACGAATCGAAGGCCGTGGTGCGCTACGCCAAGCACCCGCTGGACATCGACGAGGTGCGCGAGCACATCGCCGCCGGCAAGCGCCCGACCCGGCTCGCGATGACCTGGGACGACCGGGTCTCGTTCGAGCTCACCGAGGGGCTCCAGATCCGCAAGATCGTGTTCCTGGAAGGCACGCTGGACGATGCGCCGGCCTCGTCGGGCAAGGAAGACGACTTCGACGCCAACGCGGCGATCGCGACCGGCGAGCTGGGCCAGTTGGTGCCCGAACTGCTGGAGGCCCTGGGCGGTGAGATGAAGCTGGGGACCGCGGCCGCGGAATCGGCCGCCGCAGCGCCCGCCAGGGCCGGCGCCGAAGAAGCGCTGGTCGACGACTCAGCGCCGTTCTAAGGCCGGCAAGCTCACACCGGCGGGCGCAGCGCGTCCGCCGCGCCGGGCTTGACCGCATCCGCGCTCGGTGCGTCCGCCGCGGCTTCGTCCTCGGCCACCTCCGGCCGGGTCAGCTTCCACTCGACCAGCTTGCCGCCCGCGAAGGTGCAATCGACCCAGGAGCCGCCGGCATCGGTCCAGCGAAACAGTTCGGGCTGCGTGTCCTTCGGCGAACGCAGCTCGCCGAGCGCGCGCGTCATCGCGATCACGTGCAGCAAGGTCGCCTTGGGCTTGAGCTTGGCATTGAGCATCACGGCGCTGGCGACGGTGCCGATCGGCCGGTCGGCCGCGCGCTTCAGGACCTGCATCGTGCGGTTGAAATGCATCAGCAGGAACATGACGATCGCGCCACCGACCAGTGCCACGCCGCCCCAGCCGTAACTGCGCCAGGCCAGGCCGAGCAGCACCAGGCCGCCGACGGGAACGAGGAGTCTTCCGAAATTCATGGGGTGGATTGTCGCTCGGTCGCCCGGCGGCTTGACCGATGCGCCGCCGCCGCCGAGACTTTCGCCATCACGGCAACTCCGACACCGATGCGTCTGGCTCGCGCGCTCCTTCTCCCGATGGCGTTTTGCGCGATGTCCAGCGGCTGCGCGCTGCTGCAGGCCGACAGTCACATGAAGCGGCTCGGCGAAGCGATGTACTTCACCGGCATCGTCGAGACCGAGAAAGAGGCCCGGGGCCCCATCGTCGTCGTGCTGTACAAGCTCGACAACCCGCCCGAGCCGGTGTTTATCGACGTCGTTCCGCGCACCCGGGGCGTCTACCACCTGGCGGCCCCGCCGGGCAGCTACGGCATCCTCGCGTTCGAGGACGTCAACCGCGACCTGGCCTACGAAGCCGGCGAGCCCGCCACTCTCTACGAGGGCGCCGCCCTCCCCCTGAGCGCGGTCGACGAGCCCCCCACCGCCGCGACCGGCCTGGGCCGCATCAAGATTGCATCCAAGCCGCCCGACGTCGCCCTGCCGGCCATCTTCGGCGATGCCTACGCCGCGCTGACCCGGCGGCGCAACGAAGAACTCGGCGCCCCCGCCGTCATCGACGAGGGGCGGTTCGCCCCGGCGCGGGTGCGCGAGGGCATGTTCCAGCCCCTGCGCTTCCTCGAGGAGGGTCGTGCGGGCCTCTTCATGCTCGAGCCCTTCGACCCGAAGCGCGTGCCGGTGATCTTCGTGCACGGCATCGGCGGGTCGCCGCGCGACTGGGAATACGTCATCGAGCATCTCGACCGCACGCGCTTCCAGCCCTGGGTCTTCTTCTACCCGTCGGGCGTTTCCATCGGGCTGTCGACGCTGCTGCTCAACAACGCGGTCGACGAGCTGCACTATCGGTACGCGTTCCCGACCAGCATCGTGGTCGCCCACAGCATGGGCGGCGTGGTGGCGCGCGGCACCTTGAACGTCATCCAGCGCGAGGGCCGCACGCCGCCGGTGCACCACGTGGTGACGATCTCCACGCCGTGGGAGGGCCACGCGGCGGCGCGCTGGGCGGACATCGGACCGACGCGCGTGCCCGGATCGTGGCTCGACATGGCGCCCGACTCCCCGTACCTGCGCGAATTGGCGGTGGTGCCGCGGCCGGCCGACATCCGCTACACGCTCTTCTTCGGCTACAGCGGCCGCTCCCGCTTCGTCTCCGGCAACAACGACGGCGTGGTGTCGATGCAAAGCATGCTGGGCGGCGAGATGCAGTCGCGGGCCGATTTCGTCTACGGCTTCGACGAGGACCACAGCTCGATCCTGCAGTCGCAAGCGCTGGTCGACATGCTCATGCAGCGCATGCGGCAAGAGCTCGACCGCCTGCCTCGCCAATGAGCCTCAGCGCCGGCGCAGGAACACGTGCGTCGCGCGTTCGCCGGCGATGCTCTCGGCGACCTCATAGCCCAGGGCCGGCAGGTCGAGCCCCTGGAACAGCGCCTCGCCGGCGCCGAGCAGCACCGGCCGGACGGCCAGGTGCAGTTCGTCGAGCAGACCGGCGGCCAGGTACTGCCGCACGGTCGACACGCCGCCGCCGACGCGGACATCCAGGCCGCCCGCGGCCGCCCTGGCCTGCTCGAGCGCGGCGTGGATGCCTTCGGTGACGAAGCGGAACTCGGTGCCACCGGCCATCGCCAGCGGCGCGCGCGGATGGTGCGTGAGCACGAACACCGGCGTGTGGTACGGGGGCTCGTCGCCCCACCAGCCCTTCCAGCTGTCGTCCGGCCACGGGCCGCGCACCGGCCCGAACATGTTGCGCCCGAGGATCCAGGCGCCGATGCCCTCGAAGCCCTGCTCGGCCATGCGGTTGTCGATGCCGGTCTCGCCGCCGGCCTGGCCGCCCTGCATGGTCTGCCACAGGCGCGTGGGGAAGAACCACTCCATCAGCTCGGGGCCGCGCAGCCCGAGCGGATGCTGGAGATCCTGGCTCGGTCCGGCGCCGTAGCCGTCGAGGGACACCGCGAAACTGCGGACGCAAAGCTTGGCCATGGGATGTTTCCTCGGGTTCAGGCGCGCGAGACCTCGATGCTGTAGAGGCCCCAGGGGCACAGGGCAAAGCGCTCCTTGAGCGGCTTGTCCTTGAAGGCGGCCAGCGTGTCGGCCTCGTAGATGGCCCATTGCGGGCCCAGCCCGCCCAGGGCGAGCGGCTTGCCGTCCATCTCGGTGGCCACGATCATGCGCCAGCTGCGCGCGTCGGCCAGGCGCAGCGGCACCACGTAGCCGTCGACCGCCCGCAGGCCCAGCATCACGTCGCCGCTGACGCCCGCGGCCTCCAGCACGCTGGCCAGCAGCGGCCCGGCGAGCGCATGCAGCCTGGCGTCGTATTCGAGCGTGGCCTTGATGCCGACCGCCGGCAGGCGGCCCAGCGCCTCGGCGTCCAGCACATAGGCCCGGTCGAACTTGACGCCGTGCTTGACCATCAGCTGGTCGAGCGCCGGATCGACCGGCCCCCGGTTGGTCTTGCCGACCATTCCGCTGACGGTCAGCAGGCCCGGGCCGCCTCGCGCCGGCTCCGCCGCCGACACGCCGGCCACGGGCCAAAGCCCGGCGAGCGCCGCGCTGCCCAGGAAATGTCGTTTGTCCATCGGACGATTGTGAAGCGATGCGCCTGCCGCCGTCCACCACGATCGCGGTAGCCTGTCGCCATGGATTCCCTGATTTCCGCTTCGGCGCGGGCGCTCGCCGCCGGCGATGCGCTCGGTGCCCTCAAGCGGATCGCGCTGCGCGACGACCCGCCCGCGCTGGCACTGCGCGGCATCGCCATGGCCCAGCTCGGCGAGCACCCGCGGGCGCGCGAGCTGCTCCGGCTGGCGGCCCGCGGCTTCGGCGCCCACGAAGCGCTGGCGCGGGCCCGCTGCGTGGTCGCCGAGGCCGAAGTGGCGCTGGCGATGCGGGACCTCGGCGGCTCGACGCGCGCGCTGGCGGCGGCGGCGGCCACGCTCGACGCGCATGCCGACCCCGCCAACGCCCTGCAGGCGCGGCTGATCGCGGCGCGCCGGATGCTGCTGCTCGGCCGCCTCGACGAAGCGACGGCGGCACTGGCCCAGCTGGATGCCCAGGGCCTGCCGGCGTCGCTGGCGGCCGTGGCCGAGCTGGCCATCGCCGAGCTGGCGCTGCGCTCGCTGCGCATCGGCCCGGCGCAGGCGGCGCTGGCGCGCGCCCACGAGGCGGCCGGCCGCGCGCGCGTGCCGGCACTGCTGGCCGAGGTGGCGGAGGCGCGGGCGGCGCTCGAACATCCGGCCGCCCGGCGCCTTTCCCGCGACGGCGAAGAGGCGCTGCGCCTCGGCGAGGTCGCGGCCTTGCTGGCCTCCGGCGCGCTGGTGATCGATGCCTGCCGCCACGGACTGCGCACCCGCGACGCCTGGCTGCCGCTGGCGCGCCGGCCGGTGCTGTTCGCGCTGGCGCGCACGCTCGCCGAAGCCTGGCCCGACGCCGCCGATCGGGAAGCCCTGATCGCGGATGCGTTCCGCACCCGCCACCCCGACGAGACGCACCGGGCTCGGCTGCGGGTCGAGATCGGGCGCCTGCGGGCACTGGTCGCGGCGCTGGCGCAGATCGAGGCCACCCCGCGCGGTTTCGTCCTGAAGCCGCGCGACCAGCGCCCGGCCGTCGTGCTGGCGCCGCCCATCGATGGCGACCAGGCCTCGCTGCTGGCGCTGCTGTCCGACGGCGCGGCCTGGTCGACCTCGGCCCTGGCGCTGGCGCTCGGGGCCAGCCAGCGCACCGTCCAGCGCGCCTTGGCCGAGCTGGAGGCCGAAGGCCGTGTGCGCTCGATCGGGCAGGCCCGGGCGCGGCGCTGGCTGTCGCCGCCGCTGGCGGGTTTCACGACGATCTTGTTACTCCCCAGCGCGCTCCCGATTGAATAGAGTCGGCCCAAGGCCCCGGTTCGAGGCCCTTCACAAGGAGCCAGAGCGATGACCCGCCAGACAGGCAACGACAGTCCCCAGGCCACGGTGCAAGCGGCCGAGATCGTGCGCGAGTACGGCCCGTTCCCCGGTGCCGACAAGGTGAACGGCGTCACCCACGACGGCCGCCACGTGTGGGCCGCCACCGGCGCCCGGCTGGTCGCCTTCGACCCCGCCAGCGGCGAACCCGCGCGCACGCTGGACCACGCCTGCGATGCCGGCACCGCCTTCGACGGCACCTACCTCTACCAGATCGCCGAGTCGCGGATCGACAAGATCGACCCGGCCACCGGCGAGGTGGTGGCGTCGATCCCGGCCCCCGGCCATGGCTACGACTCGGGGCTCACGTGGGCCGAGGGCAGCCTGTGGGTAGGGCAGTACCGCGATCGCAAGATCCACCAGATCGACCCGGCGACCGGCGCGGTCAAGCGCACCATCGAGTCGAACCGCTTCGTCACCGGCGTGACCTGGGTCGACGGCGAGCTCTGGCACGCCACCTGGGAAGGCGACGAGAGCGAACTGCGCCGCATCCACCCGCAGAGCGGCGCCGTGCTCGAGCGGCTCGAGATGCCGCACGGCGTCGGCATCAGCGGGCTCGAGTCCGACGGTGCGGATCTCTTCTATTGCGGCGGCGGCAACAGCGGCAAGGTCCGCGCCGTGCGCCGCCCGGCGTCCATGCGCAAGGCCGGGACGGCCGCCAACTGAACCCCCAGGAGCACACCATGAACACCGCCGCCGCCGAGATCAGCACCACCCACCATCCCGTCGTGTCGAGGGACCGATGGCTCGCCGAGCGCAAGCTGCTGCTGGCGCGCGAGAAGGAAATCACCCGGCTGCGCGATCAGCTCGCCCGCGAGCGCCGCGCGCTGCCCTGGGTACGCATCCAGAAGGACTACGCCTTCGACACGCCCGAGGGCCGGCGCACGCTGGCCGAGCTGTTCGAAGGCCGCCGGCAGCTGCTGGTTCAGCACTTCATGCTCGGCCCGGGCTGGGCCGAGGGCTGCCCGAGCTGCTCGTACATGGCCGACCACCTCGACGGCATGCAGGTGCACCTGATGCAGCGCGACGTCACGCTGCGGGTGGTGTCGCGGGCACCGCTGGCCGAGATCGAGCGCTTCCGCGCCCGCATGGGCTGGCGATTCCAGTGGGTGTCTTCGCACGGCAGCGACTTCAACCGCGACTTCGGCGTCTCGTTCACGCAGGAAGAGATCGCCAGCGGCAAGGTCCGCTACAACTACGTGACGCAGGCCTTTCCGGCCGAGGAGGCACCCGGCATCAGCGTGTTCTACAAGGACGACGCGGACCAGGTCTTCCACACCTACTCGACCTACGGGCGCGGGGTGGAAGTGATGATGGGGACCTACGACCTGCTGGACCTCACGCCCAAGGGCCGCGACGAACACAACCCGGGCCACACCATGGACTGGGTGCGCCACCACGACCGCTACGAAACTGCCGCGGCCGGCTCGTGCTGCGGGTCGCACCCTTGAACAGGCGAGCGGATCATGGCAAGCCTCTGGCCATGGCTGGCGATCGCCGGCATCGGCGCGCTGCACGGCCTGAACCCGGCCAACGGCTGGATGCTCGCGGCCGCCTGGGGCCTGCGTTCGCATGACCGGACGCAGGCGCTGCGGGCCCTGCTGCCGATCGCGGCCGGTCACGCCGCATCGGTCGCACTGGTGGCCGCGGCGGTGGCGTTCGGCCTGTCGCTAGACCGCCAGCTGCTGCAGGCCCTGGCGGGCGGCGCGCTGGTGCTGGTCGCGGGCCTTCGGCTCTGGCGCCGCCGGCCCGCCCGGGCCTGGGCGCCGACCGGACATGCCGGGCTGGCGCTGTGGTCGTTCATGATGTCCACCGCCCATGGCGCCGGCCTGATGCTGGTCCCGGCGCTGATGCCGCTGTGCATCGGCGCCGCGCCAGGCAGTGGCAGTGGCACCGGCGCGACCGGGCCGCTGGCGCTGGCCCTGGCCGCCGTCGGCGTCCACGGCGCCGCGATGCTGGCCGTCACCGGTCTGCTGGCCAGCGGGGCCTGCCGCGGCTACGACACCGCGGCCGGCTGGCTTCGGCCGCTCTTCAACCGGGTTGCTTGGTGGTGCGCAGGTAGGGCTTGATGGTCTTGAAGCCGGGGAAGGCCTTCTCGGCCTCTTCGTTCGTGACCGCGGTCGTGATGATCACGTCCTCGCCGTTCTTCCAGTTGACCGGCGTCGCCACCCTGTGCTTGACGGTCAGCTGCATCGAGTCGAGCACGCGCAGGATCTCGTCGAAGTTGCGGCCGGTGGTCATCGGGTAGGTCAGCATCAGCTTGATCTTCTTGTCCGGCCCGATGATGAACACCGAGCGCACCGTGGCGTTGGTGGCGGCCGTCCGGCCATCGGAGGTGCCCGGCTCCTCGGCCGGCAGCATGTTGTAGAGCTTGGCCACCGCCAGGTCGGTGTCGCCGATCATCGGGTACTTGACGACCGCGCCCTGGGTCTCCTCGATGTCCGCGACCCACTTGCCATGGCTGTCGACCGGATCGACCGACAGGCCGATGAGCTTGCAGTTGCGCTTGGTGAACTCCGGCTCGATCTTGGCCATGTAGCCCAGCTCGGTGGTGCACACCGGCGTGAAATCCTTGGGATGCGAGAACAGGATCGCCCAGCTGTCGCCGATCCACTCGTGGAAGTCGATGCTGCCTTGCGTGGTGAGGGCCGTGAAGTTGGGGGCGGTGTCGTTGATGCGAAGGGACATGGCTGGCTCCAGTGGTTCGGGTGCGGAAAGGGGACCGAATCGAAGCATAGCGCGACGGCGGACGGCGGGAAACCCGTCCCTTGCACGCGCGCGGGCCTGAGCCAGGTCACCAGCTGTTGCGCAATTCGCGCAGCTTGGTGAACACCGTCTTCGGGTCCGGCTGGTCGGGCAGATCGGGGAAGGCCTCGCGCAGCGCAGCGATGACGCTCGGGCTGCTCAGGCGCAGGAAGGTGTTGATCTGCTTTTCTTCCTGCAGCGTCGTGACCCGGGCCGTCGCCGGGTCCTGCGCGGCCACCTGCGGCAGCAGCGCCTGGGCGGCCGCGTTGTCGGGCTCGCGCGCGAGCGTGAAACGCAGGTTGTTCTCGATGTAGTCGTGGCCGGGGTAGACGCGCGTGTCGGCGGGAAGCCTGGCGAGTTGGTCGACGAAGCTGGCGTACAAGTCCTCGACGTTGCCGCCGTTGTGGCAGTTGCCCGCACCGGCGTTGAACAGCGTGTCGCCCGAGAACAGGGCCGGGCTGTCGGTATGGGAGCGCAGGCAGATGTGGCACATGGTGTGGCCGGGCGTGTCGAGGCATTCGAGCTCGACGGTCCGGCCGACCTTGATCACGTCGCCGGCCTTGACGCCGCGGTCCACGCCGGCGATGCGCGAGCCCGACTGGTGGTGCGCGATCAGCTTGGCCCCGGTCGCCGCGACCACGGCCGCATTGCCGCCGGTGTGGTCGTGGTGCTCGTGCGTGTTGAGGATCTGCGTGATCTCCCAGCCCTTGTCCTTGGCGGCCGCCAGGCATTTCTGGTGGTCCAGCGGATCGATGGCCAGGGCCTCGCCGCTCTCCGGGCAGACGATGAGGTAGTTGTAGTTGCGGTAGGCGTTGCCGGTCCAGATGCGCTCGACGATCATGGGGATGCTCCAGGCTGTCAAAGAGATACGAGGCGGGAGCATACGTCGGGCGCCTGGACGCTGCGGGCGAAGGGGCAAGCCCCTCGCCCGCCCTCGCTCGCTCAGAAGCGGTCCGCCAGCCCCATCGCCGGATCGCTGACCGAATGCCGGCCGGTCTCCAGCCGGCCGGCCAGGCGGCGGTAGAAGGCGGGGTCGGCATCGCAGGTCACGACGAAGTCGTACCACTGGCCGCTGGCGTCCAGGCTCCAGCGCATGCGGGTGTCGTCGCCGCCCTTGACCCGGACGCTCCAAGAGCCGTCCTTGTTGCCGTTGTAGCGGCCGCGCTCGTCGCGGTCGTCGTTGCCATGGCCGTGGTCGTCGTGGCGGTCCTTGCCGCCGCCCTCGAAGGCCTCGGGGCGCGCATAGAGCTTGTTGGACTGCACGGTGAAGCGGCAATCGCGGCGGCCGTCGTTGCGCAGCTGCAGGTAGAGGTCGCCCTGGCGCCGCTCGTAGCCCACGCGGATCTCCGGCAGCGCCACGCCGCCGGCGCGCAGCCGGTTCAGGTCGCCCTTGAAGTGGCGGTGGAAGCCGTTCGGCCCCAGCACCCAGAGGTCGTACAGGCCGGCGTCGTCGGTCATCGACGCCCAGTCGCCGGCCAGCTGCTTGCCGGGCTCGACCACGTAGCGGCGCGGCAGCCGGTCCGACAGGTGCAGCTTGTCGTAGACGTGGAACACCGCCGCGGCCCGGCCGCTGTTGGCGAACAACAGCTGCACGCGGCCGTTGAGCGCGTCGGTGCGCGCGCTGGCGTGCAGCTCGTAGGGCAGCGCCCGCGAGGGCCGCACGCCGGTGGCCTGCACCGGCAGCGCGGCGTCGGCGGTCGGGGTGATCTTCGGCAGCGCCTGCTGCGCGGCGGTCAGCGCGTCGGCGTCGCCCTTGGTCGTGTGCCCGGCCAGGGTCGGCAGCGGCTCGTTGTTGGGGCGCTCGAAGTTGAAGGCGCTGGTGAGGTCGCTGCAGACGGCGCGGCGGTACTTGCTGATCTGCGGCTCGACCACGCCGAAGCACTTCTCGAGGAACATCAGCGTCGACGTGTGGTCGCAGACCTGCGAGTTGACCCAGCCGCCGCGGCTCCAGGGCGAGACCACCCACATCGGCACCCGCGGGCCGGGGCCGTAGGGCCGGCCGTCGACCGCGGGCTGGCTGGTGGTGGCGGGTGCGAAGTCGTGGTATTCGACCGCCACGTCGGCATCGGCCAGCGTGCAGGCGCCGGCCAGCGTGCCGTCGGCATTGCGCGAGGGCACGGCCGGCGAGGGCAGGTGATCGAAGAAGCCGTCGTTCTCGTCGAAGTTGACCAGCAGCACGGTCTTGCTCCAGACCTCCGGGTTGGAGGTCAGCGCATCCAGCACCTCCTGCACGTACCAGCCGCCCTTGGCCGGGCTCGACGGCCCGGGGTGCTCGCTGTAGGCCGATGGCGAGATGATCCACGACACCGCCGGCAGGGTGCCGTTCCTGATGTCCTCGCGGAAGGTCTCCAGGAAGCCTTGCGGCATGGTGTTGCCGAAGCCCTTGGCCAGCGGGCTGAGCGCATCGTCGACCGACGCGTCGTAGAGCGGGCCGGCGGCATCGACCGGCTGCGTGATGTCGGTGGCCGCCACGTAGACCGGGCGCCGCGCCGGCGGCATCTGCTCGATGGCGGCGCGCCAATGGCGGAAGCCCATCATCTCGTTGCAGCCGTAGTTGTCGATCAGGCTCTGGTAGACCTTCCACTTGACGCCGGCCTTCTCGAGCCGGTCGGCATAGGTGGTCCAGGTCCAGCCCTGGGTCGACGGGCCGATGTCGTTGCCGCCGTTGAACTGGTTGTTCAGCGCCGCCACCTGGACCTTGCTGCCGTCGACCGGGCTGATGCCGTTCGGGCCGTTGGTGCCGCTCCAGTAGAACAGGCGGTTCGCGATGGTGCCCGTGTGCATGCCGCAGTGGTAGTGGTCGCACAGCGTGAAGGCTTCGGCCAGAGCCCGCTGGAACGGGACTTCGGCGCTGTCGTAGTAGCCCATCGACAGCAGGTTCTTGGCATCCGGCCACTTGTACATGCGGCCGTGGTCCCACGCCGCCTGCGAATCGGCCCAGGTGTGGGGCGTGCTGCCGGCGCGCTGCGCGTTGCCCTTGCTCTCGTCGAGCCGGTAGGGCACGTAGGTGCTGGGCGGCGTGGTCTTGGTATAGCTTTGGTGGAACACGTTCTTGCCGTTGGGCGCCGGGACCGCCATGCGGTCGCCATAGCCGCGCACCCCCCTGAAGGTGCCGAAATAGCTGTCGAAGGAACGGTTCTCCTGCATCAGCAGGACCACGTGCTTGACGTCCTTGATGGTGCCGGTGTCGTGATGGGCGGGGATGGCCAGCGCACGGCGGATGCTGGGCGGAAAGGCGGCCAGCGTGGCGGCGGCGATGCCGGTGGTGGCGGAACTCTGGAGGAAGTTGCGGCGTGAGGTCATGTCAGGGCGAGTGTCGGGGAATATCGAGCGGGGGGTCAGGGGGCGTAGCTGACGCTGGGCTGGCTGCTGGCGTCGGCGGCCGTCGACGCGGTGTCGGTCGTGGTCTTGGCGGCGGTGCCGGCCGCGGCGGCCGACGTGCCGGTGCCCGCGGCGCCGCTGCTGCCGCCGCCGCAGGCGGTCAGGGCGCAGGCCAGGGTCGACAGCGCAGCCAGTGCGCGAAAGGTGGGCCATGGGTACATAGGGGAACACTCCGTGTCTTGGAATCGTGGGGCGTTCAGCAGGCTAGGCGAGCGCCGTGACGTCGCGATGAAGCGACGATGACATCGCGCTGCGCGGACTAAGATCGGCGCCTCTTTCAACCACCGACCGGAGGTCACCATGGAAAGCCACATCGCCCCATCCATTGCGCTCACCCGGTCCGTCGCGTCCCACCTGGCTGGCTGAAGCTGGCGGCCCTGCGCCGCTCCACTGCCTCGCCGCCTCGAACCGCCTGAGTCCCAGCTGCCGCTGCCGGCACGTGCCGGCAGCGGCCCTGTCGTCTTTAGAAATCAAGGCAAGCCCCATGTTTGACAACGAGAGAGATTCGATCGCGGTCCACTACTTCGATCCCGAGGCCGCTTCACCCGAGGACTGGGCGAAGCTGCATTCATTCCGCCGCGCCCGCCATGCCGAAGACCTTCCCGGCGAGCCGGTGCTGCCCGACGCCGACTTCGAGCGCGAGTTGCGCCTGCATCGCCCGCTCGGCGAGTCGCGCCGCTTCATCGCCACCCGGCAGGGCGAATTCGTCGGCAACCTGATCCTGATGTTTCGCCGCGACGGCTCGCCCGGCTGCGAGGACTTCGCGGCCCACGTGGACGCGGCCGGCGGCGTGCTGCGTGGCTGTCGACGCCAAGGCATCGGCAGGGCGCTGGCCAGGACACTGCTCGCGTTCATGCAGGCGCAGGGCCGGACGACCGCCACCTTCAAGGTGCACCTGCCCGATGGCAACGCGTTCATGGCGGCACTCGGCGCCGTCGGCAAGTACCACAGTGCCGAGAACCGCCTGCGGCTCGATGCACTCGATTGGCCGTCGCTCGCGGGCTGGCGCGAGGCGGTGCCGCTGGCCGCCGACGGACTGCGCTGGGAGGTGCACGCGGGGCGGGTGCCGATGGCGCGGCTGGGCCAGTTGATGGCGCCCTTCTCGGCGCTGATCAACGAGCAGCCGCTCGGCGCGCTGGACGTGCCCCGCATGCGCTACGAGCTGCCGGGCTACGTGACCTGGTACGAGGACATGGACCGCCGGGGCGGCGAGCACTTCCTGGTGCTGTTGTGCCAAGGCGAGGAAGTGGCCGCGATGTGCGATGCGAGCTGGGACGCGCGCTTTCCGGAACGCGTCTACCAGCAGCTCACCGCCGTGGCCAGGCCCTGGCGCGGGCGTGGCCTGGCCAAGGCGGTGAAGGCCGCCATGCTGGAGCTCGTCCACACGCGGCACCCCGGCGTTCGAACGATGATCACCCACAACGCGCACGCCAACGCGCCCATGCTGTCGATCAACGAGCGGCTGGGCTTCGCGCGGCATCGCGACGACCGCACCTACCAGCTCGACCGCGCGGTGCTGGCGTCGGCCCTGGCGCGCTAGGGTCGCGGCGTGCGCCCGCGCAGCCGCAGCAGGATCGCCGCGTTGTCGAGTTCGCCCTCGCCCTGCGCCACGGCCTCCTCCAGCAGCTGCGCGTGGACACGCGAGAACGGCAGCTCCAGCGCCGCGGCACCGGCGCTGTCGAGCATCAACCGCACGTCCTTCAGGTGCTGGCGGATGCGCGAACGCGGCGCGAAGTCGCCTTCGACCATCAGCGGTCCCTTGATCCTGGCCGCCTCGGAACTCGCCGGGCTGGCCAGCACCAGTTCGAGGAACCGGCGGGGGTCGAGGCCCAGGCTCTGCGCGAAGGCCAGGCCCTCGGCGAAGACCGCGCGGTTGAGTCCCAGCACGAGGTTGGTGGCCAGCTTGGCCTTGGCGCCCATGCCGGGCGCACCGACATGGATCCAGCGGCTGGCGAGCGCCGACAGCACGGGCGCCGCCCGCGCCACGCTGGCGTCATCGGCGCCGACGAGGGCCGTCGCTTCGCCCTCACCGATCTGCTGGCTCGAGCCCGAGAGCGGCGCCTCGACCAGGTCGATGCCGCGCGCATGCAGCCGGCGCCCCAGCGCCACCAGCTGGTCCGGCGAGCCGGTGGAACAGTCGATCACCAGGCCGACCCGGCTGCCGGGCCCCAGCAGCCCCGGCTCGCCTTCGAGCACCTGGAGCGCGCCGTGGGTGTCGAACACGGCGAGCACCACGGTGTCGACCGAGCGGCCCAGCGCCGGCAGCGAGCCGGCGCCCTCCCCGCCCGCGTCCTCGAAGGCCTGCACCGCCTCCGGCCGCAGGTCATGGCCCAGCGTGCGCCAGCCGGCTGCGCGCAGGCGCAGGCCCAGGGCCTGGCCGACCAGGCCGAGGCCGACGATGCCGATGGTGGCGGGCTGCATCTAGGCCTCCAGGGATGCGCCGCCGCAGACCTGGATGTCCTGCCCCGTGATCGCCGCGGCGAGCGGCGAGAGCAGGAAGGCCACCAGCGCCGCGACCTCCTCGGGCCGGATCAGCCGCCCCATGGGCGTCAGCCGGGGCTGCGACGACTGGCGCCGCGGGTCCTGCAGCATGGCGGTCTCGGTGGCCGCCGGCGAGACCACGTTGACCGTGACGCCCGCGGCTGCGACCTCCGCCGCCCAGCTGCGCGCCAGCGAAACCAGGGCCGCCTTGGTGGCCGCGTACTGGCTGCGGCCGGCGATGCCGCGCGCCACCCGGCTGCCCACCAGCACCACCCGCCCGCCGCCGGCGCCCACCATCCGGGGCACCAGCCGGTCGGCCAGGCGGGCGGCGGCGTCCACGTGCAGCCGCCACATCTGCTCGCCCGCGGCGCCGTCGAGCTGGCCGAGCCGGCCGACGCGCAGCACGCCGGCCGCGTGCACCAAGGCCTGCACCGGGCCCTGCGCATGCAGAGCGGCTTCGGTCGCGGCGGCGTCGCACAGGTCCAGCTCGACCGAACGGAAGCGGCGATCCTCGATCTGCGCCGGCGCGCGGTCGAGGCCGGTCACCGACCAGCCCTCGGCCAGCAGCGCACGGCTGATGGCCAGGCCGATGCCCGAGCTGCTGCCGCTCACCAGTGCCCGCCGTTCCTCACTCGACACGGATCTGTCCTTCGGTGATGATCTTCTGCGACTTGGCCATGTCGGCCGCCTGGAAGCGGGCGAAGTCCTCCACCGAGCCCGGCGTGAAGACCAGCCCCTGCTGCGTGAAGCGCTCGCGCAGTTCCGAGGCCAGCGCCTTGTTCACTTCGGCGTTGAGCCGCTTCACGATCTCGGGCGGCGTCTTGGCCGGCGCCCAGAAACCGTACCAGCTGTAGAACTCGAAGCCCGGCAGGCTCTCGGCCACGGTCGGCACCTCCGGCAGGCTGGCGGCGCGCTTGTCCGAGGTCACGGCGATCACCCGCAGCATGCCCGAGCGGTGGTATTGCAGCGAGCCGAGGATCGGGTCGATGAAGCCGCCGATCTGGCCCCCGATCAGGTCCTGGAAGGCCGGCGCCGTGCCCTTGTAGGGCACCACCAGGTAGTCGATGCCGGCCGAGCGCTTCAACAGCTCGGTGGCCAGGTGCCCGGCCGATCCGATCGAGCCGACGGCGAAGGTCATCTTGCCGGGATTGGCCTTGGCATAGGCTTGCAGCGAGGCGATGTCGGTCACCGGCAGGCTCTTGCTGATCGCCACCGACAGCGGCGCCTTGGCGACCAGCGCCACCGGCGCGAAGTCCTGCGTCACCGCATACGGCACCGACTTCATGGTCATGGGGGCGGTCACGAAGGTGGAGGCGTTGAACAGCAGCGTGTGGCCGTCCGCCGCCGCCTTGGCGACCTGGTCGGCACCGATCACGCCGTTGCCGCCCGCCCTGTTCTCGATCACGAAGGGCTGGCCGAGCTGGTCCTGCAGCTTCTGCGCCACCGCGCGGCCCAGGGTGTCGAGGGTGCCGCCGGGCGGGAACGGAATGATCACCCGCACCGGGTGCGAGGGATAGGTCTGGGCCGACGCCGACCAGGCGCAAAGGCCCAGCACGACGGCGCCGAGCAGGCGGGTGGCGATCTTCATCCTGTTGTCTCCTGTTGGGTCGGCGCGTCCCGCGGAAGGCGCGCCGTGGCCCTAATCTAGGAATGCGGGGCAATCAGGTCAAATAATGTTTTCTGACATTGCCATCAATCCAACTGATACCGTAGCGCATGGACCATCGACAGATCCAGTACTTCGTCTGCCTCTACGAGGAGGGCTCGGTGACCCGGGCCGCCCAGCGGCTGCATATCGTGCAGCCAGCGCTGAGCATGCAGATCGCGAAGCTCGAGGAGGAGCTCGGCCGCCAGCTGTTCGTGCGCGGCAGCAAGGGCATGACGCCGACCGAGCACGCCACCCACATGTACGCGCTGTTCCTGCCCGTGCTGGCGGATTTCGAGCGGGCGCGGGCCCAGCTGCTCGCGACCAGCAGCGAACTGGCCGGGCACGCGCGCATCGGCCTGCCGGCCAGCATCGCGCAGGACATCCTGGCACCGGCGCTGCTCGCGTTCTCGTCCCGGCACCCGCAGGTGCGCGTCTCGGTGACCGAGGCCTACACCGAGGCGCTGGTGCAGGGCGTGGCCGCGGGCCAGCTCGACGCCGCGATCGTCAACAAGCCGCGGCGGCTGATGCTGAAGGCGCAGCCGGTGCTGCGCGAGGGCCTGGTGCTGGTCACCGCGACCTCGCACCGGCCGCTGCCGGCCCAGGTCGGCTTTCGCCAGGCCGTGAAGATGCCGCTGGTGCTGCCGACGCGCCAGCACGGCCTGCGGGCGATCGTCGAGAGCGCCTGCGAGGCCGCCGGCCTGCAGCTGCACTGCGCATGGGAGGTCGATTCGCTGGGCGCGATCATGCAGCTGGTGCAGCAGCGGCCCGAACTCGCCTCGCTGCTGCCGCGCACCGCCGTGCGCAGCCGGCTGGCGGAGTGCAGCCTGCGGGCGCACCGGGTGGTCGGCCCGGCGCTGGCGCGCGAACTGGTCTGCGTCTCGCATCCGACGCGGCCGGTCGCGCCGCCGGCGGCCGCCTTTCTCGAGGTGCTGATCGGGCAGATCCGCGAGAGCGGCGGGCGCTGAGGCCTACTTGGCGAGGCGGGCGGCCGTGTCCGCCGTGCCGACCCAGCGGCTGATCTTGCTGCCGTCCTTCCAGTTGAAGACCTGGACCCATTCGGTCTCGTGCACCTTGCCGTCCGGGCGCGCCCGGCCCTTGGTGCGGCCCAGCACCGTCACGTGGCCGGGGCCTTCCAGGAACTCGCGCGGCTCGAACTCCAGGATCTCGTCGGCCTGCGCCAGCTTGCCGAAGAACTCGGCCACCTGCTGCTTGCCCCTGCAGGTTCCGCCGTAGGGCGTGCCGGTCTCCGGGCTGGCCAGGAATCGCCATTCCACGTCGTCGGCAAGGAGCTCGAGCAGCGCCGGAATGTCACGGCTGCCGAACGCGGCGTAGCCCTGCTTCGCAATCTCGGTGGGAGTACCCATGGCGACTCTCCTTGCAGATTTGAGGGGCGAGTATTTTAGTACTGCATCATGTCGCTTCGTCATTCGACGACCACGACCTCTTCGAGCAAGGGCGCCGCGCTGGCCAGGGCCAGTTCGATCGCCGTGATCACGAAGGGCGCGACACCCGGCGCCCGGAAGTCGAGCAGCAGCCTGCTCGCATGAATGGTGGCCTCGTTGGCATGCAGGAAGGCGACGATCTGGTCCCTCAGGGCGATCGGGTCCTCGGCGGCGCGCACCAGCGCGCGCGGAACGGCGCTCACCGGTGCCCGCGGGTGCAGCGAGCCGGGTTCGCCCAGCCGGTTGACGTCGTCCGCGAAGTCGCTCAGGGTCGTGCTGTCGATGCCGTATTCCCGCGCGTAGGTGCTCAGGGGCGCCAGCCCGCCCTCGGCGTAGGTCAGAACGTGGAACTCCTTGCGGCGGGGCCAGATGGCGGCCTGCGTGGTCCGCTCGATGCCGAAGGCGGACTCGGCTTGCTGCAGCTGCCGCGGCGGCGCGCGCAGGCGGATCGACGTCGGCGACAGGACCTCCACCGAGATCGATGCCGACACCGTGGCCGCCGCCTGGAACCAGTTGCGAAGGCCGACCCCGCCCATGATCCGTGGCGTTCCGTTGGTGTTGGCGCGGCGGTTGATGGTGCCGAGGATCGGCTGCGGATCGTCGCCCAGGAACATCTCGAGGGTCTCGCCGTCCTGGCCCAGCAGGCGCTGGGCCGCAACGCCGACATTGAAGAAGCCCTGCGCGAAGTAGGTGGGCTGGAGGGTGAACGTGAAGCCGCCGACGGCGGAGGCCGCGGGCTCGGTCCCGTCCTCCTCGCCGCGCGCGCGCTCCTCCGGCGTCGCCGGGGGATGGACGCCGTCGTCCACCTGGCCGCCGTTCCAGGGCGGATCGATCACCCGGATGAGGTCGTCCTCCAGGGCGGCGGCCAGGTTCAGATGGAACTGGCCATAGTGCAGCAGGCCGTTGTCGGGCAGGGCCAGGATCTCGACCGCCGAGCCGCGCTCGAGCAGGGCCCGGATGTTCTTGTGGTTGCGGGCGTTGGTGCTTTGCGTCGGCGCCGGCCTTCGGTAGCCGGCCATGCGCCGGGCCAGCGGCTGCACCGCCCTGCCGACATACATGACCTGGCCGTCGCACACGAACGCATAGAGGATGTTGCGCTGGGTCGAATGCCGCGCCAGCGAAAAGTCCAGCGCAACGCCGTCCAGGAGCCAATGCCCTGCAGGGTCGAAGCCGATTTCGAGCAATCTGTTCACGCGCGTGCCCCTTGAATCCGACGGCGGGCGAGCCGGCGCAAGCGTACGCCAAACTGCCGCCGGGTTGGCGCAGAATGCTCCGCCCGCGCAGCAAAAAAATGGGGCTCGCGGCTTCACCACCTCGAGACAAGGAGACGATCATGGCATTCAATGGTTCGGCCATCGCGGCCGTTCTGGACGCAGCAGTCGCCAAGGGCGCCTTGCACGGCGTGGCGGCGGTGGTGGTCGATCGCAACGGCCAGTTGTTCCATCACGCCGCCGGCGAAGCGAATGAACGCAGCATGTTCCGCAATGCGTCGATGACCAAGGCGGCGGCCACGACGGCCGCGCTGCAGCTCGTGGAGCAGGGGCGGCTCGGCCTCGATGCCACCGTCGAATCGATCTTGCCGGAGTTCGGCCGGCTGCTGGTGCTCGACGGCTTCGACGGCGACACGCCGCGCCTGCGGCCCCCCGCCAGCCAGGCCACGGTGCGCCAGCTCATGACGCACACGGCAGGGCTGGGTTACTTCTTCACCAACGAGAAGCTGCTGCGCTACCACGCGGTGACAGGCGAGCCGAACCCGTTGTCGGGCCTGAAGCGCAGCCTGTCGGCCCCGCTGGTCAACGACCCGGGCACCGCCTGGGAGTACGGCGTCAACACCGACTGGCTGGGCCTGATCGTCGAAAAGATCTCGGACCAGAGCCTGGGCAGCTACCTGCGCCAGTTCGTCTGGGGGCCGCTCGGCATGAACGACTCGACCTTCGAACCCAGCCTCGAACAACGCGAACGCCTGCTGCGCGTGATGCAGCGCCAGCCCGACGGCAAGCTCGCGCCCTCGGCGCTCGACCTGCCGGCCAGTTCGGAATGGGAAGCCGCCGGCCACGGCTCCTACGGCACGGTGCAGGACTACGGCCGCTTCGTGCAGGCCTGGCTCAACGATGGCGCCGGCATCCTGAAACCGGCCACGGTCGAGCTGGCATTGCAGAACCACATCGGCCGGATCCAGCTGCCGGCGCTGATGAAGTCGACCGTGCCGGAACTGTCGAACGACGTGCCCGGACTGCCGGTCCCGCAGGGCTGGGGCCTGGGCTTCCATCTGACGTTGGCCGACCTGCCGGGCATGCGCAGCAACGGCACCGGCGACTGGGCCGGTGTCTTCAATTCCTACTATTGGATCGACCGCGCGAAGGGCATCGGCGGCGTGCTGATGACGCAGCTGCTGCCCTTCTTCGACATGCCCGTCGTCGAGACGCTGATGGGTTTCGAGCTGGGGGTGTACCAGCAGGTGGGCGCGGCCGTGCCCGCGGCCTGAAGCCGCGCCCTTGGGCTACTTCTGCACGCCGACCGAGCCCGCGCCCTGAGCCTGGCCGTCGAGCTTCGCGCCCGAGCCGGCCAAGCCGCCGGCGGAGCCCGCCACGCCGCCCAGCGTGCCGCCCACGGTGTTCGTCACGCCGCCGATCGCGCCGCCTGCGGTGCTGTCCAAACCGCCAGTGGCGGGTGCGTGCATCCCGGTACCCGCACCGACACCGGCTCCGGCGCCGACACCAACGCCTGCGCCCGTCTTGCCGCGAGCGGCCGCCGCGGCCGCGTCCGTGCGCACGCGGGCATCCGCGCCGGCGGTCTGCTTCGGAACCGGTTTGACGTTGGCGTCGAGGCCGGCCCCGGCAGCGACGCCCACGCCCAGGTTCGGCGTCGCGATCGCTTGGGCATGCGCGACTCCGCCTGCCGCCAAGGCGCCGGCCAGCAGAGTGCCGAGAAGGATGCTATTGGCGTGTTGTTGCTTCTTCATGGTGATTGTCCTTTTCAAGTGGATGGGTCTTGCTCGACGAACCGGCCCTCGGCCCGTGTTCTGCTCGAACCCTAAGGACCGGGGGCATGGCGCCCTGTGCGCCACCATCCCCGCTGCACGTGGGAACCGGCCGTCGGCGAGATCGAGGGCTGGCGCGTTCGGGTGCGTATCACGACCTATCATGTCGAGGCATGAAGACCCAGTACTACACCGCCTGCAGCCTGGACGGATTCATCGCCACGGACGACCATTCGCTGGAATGGCTGTTCCCGCTCGGCGACATCAACGACACCAGCTACCCCGTTTTCATCCGGGGCGTCGGTGCACTCGCGATGGGATCGTCGACCTACGAATGGATGCTGCGCCACGTCGTCGGGGCGGGGGCCGCATGGCCCTACTCGCAACCCGCATGGGTGTTCAGCAGCCGCGAATTGCCCGGTGTTCCCTCGGCCCCCATCCACTTCGTCCGAGGCGATGTGCGGCCGGTGCACGATGCCATGAAGCGGGCCGCCGGGGGCAAGAACATCTGGCTCGTCGGCGGCGGCGACCTGGTCGGGCAGTTTCATGACGCCGGACTGCTCGACGAAGTCATCGTCCAGGTCGGATCCGTGACGCTGGGCTCGGGCAAGCCCCTGCTTCCGCGTCGCATCGTGTCGCCGTCCTTGCAACTCACGGCGGCGAAGTTCGTCGGGCCGGGCTTTGCGGAGCTCACCTACTCGGTGCCTTCGGGCGCAGTCCCATCCAGACAGCCAAGCTGATATCTCCCATGGTCACCTGCTACCTGCGCTACCTCATCGATCCGTTCAAGCTCGATGAATTCGAGCACTACGGCAAGCTGTGGATTCCGCTGGTCGAGAAGTTCGGCGGCAAGCACCATGGCTACTTCTTGCCATCGGAAGGCGCGAACAACATCGCACTCGCGATGTTCACGTTTCCAAGCCTTGCGGCGTACGAGGAATATCGCACCTTGTCCGCGGCCGACGCAGAGTGCCAGGCTGCCTTCAAGTACGCGGAAGACACGCGCTGCATCCTCAGCTACGAACGCAGCTTCTTCAGGCCTGTCTTCGGGTGAGCGCCCGCGGCTGCAACGCCACGTGAATCCTGTAAGCGATCGTCTCACGCGATCGCTTCGCTGCGGCCTACGGGCATCGACTCACGCCTGATTTGAAATGCTGCATCTCCGGCGGGAGCCACGCGCGGAGGGCGCGAGTGGCTCGCCGGGCCCAAGGAGCGAACCATGCCAGATGCCACCGGCCCGAGTGCCCCGGAGAAGGAGCCGACCTCCACGCCGACGCCCGTCGAAGCCTCGCGCCGCGGCTTCATTCGAAACGCGATCCTCTACGCCATGTTCGCCGGCACCGGCGTCAGCATGTATGGCTGCGGCGGCGGAGGTAGCGGCGGTGGCGGTGGCGGCGGCCTTGTCGGAGGCGTTGGCGGCACGGGAAGTACGCCACCCGAGACGTCGCCGACCTTCGTCCACGGCGTCGGCAGCGGCGACCCGCTTTCCGATCGCGTGATCTTGTGGACCCGCGTCACGGTCGCCAGTCCCGGAGCGCTCAACCTGAGCTGGGAAGTCGCCAGCGATTCCAACTTCGGTGCCATCGTCGCGCGAGGCACGGTCGGCACCGGGCCCGAGCAGGACTACACCGTCAAGGTGGATGCGACCGGCCTGCGGCCCGCGAGCGTGTACTTCTATCGCTTCATGCTCGGCGCCGAGCTCTCGCCCGTGGGGCGCACGCAGACGCTGCCGGTGGGCAGCGTGTCCCGGCTTCGTCTCGGCATCGTCTCGTGCTCGAACTTTCCGTCGGGCTATTTCAATGTCTGTGCCGATCTCGCCAAGCGCACCGACATCGATGTCGTGTTGCACCTGGGCGACTACATCTACGAGTACGGCCCGCTCGGCTATGCCTCGCAGCTGGCGATCGCGATCGACCGCGAATCGGCGCCGTCTCACGAGATCCTGTCGCTCGAGGACTATCGGCAGCGCCATCGCCAGAACCGCGCGGACCCGGACCTGATCGCGCTGCATGCCAAGGTACCGGTGATCGCCATCTGGGACGACCACGACGTGGCGGACAACGCTTGGTCCGGCGGGGCGAAGAACCACGACCCGGCCACCGAGGGGAGCTTCGCCGCCCGGCGCGCCGCGGCGACACAGGCGTTCCGCGAATGGCTTCCCGTCCGCATGCCCGATCCGGCCGACTTGCAGAAGATCTATCGCTCGTTCGACTTCGGCACGCTGGCGTCGCTGCACATGCTCGACACGCGTCTGATCGGCCGCGACGAGCAGGTGAGCCTCGACAGCTATGTCGCGGGCGGTGCTTCCGCCCCGACGCGCCAGCTGCTCGGCCCCGACCAGTCCGCCTGGTTGTCGACGCGAATGGCCGCTTCCGGCGCGACCTGGCAGGTGCTGGGCTCGCAGGTCCTGATGGCCCGCATGGAGATCCCGCTGAGCATCGCCAGCGCCTTCAACGCGCAGACCCTCGGCGCCTTCCTGCTGGCGCAGTCGACCCCCGAGCCGCTGCGCAGCGACGAGCAACGCGCACTGCTGGCGCAGCGGCGTGTTCCCTACAACCTGGATGCATGGGACGGCTACCCGGCCGCGCGCGAGAGCGTGCTGGCCGCCGCGCGCTCTATGGGCAAGAACCTCGTCTCGCTCGCCGGCGACACCCACAACGCGTGGGCGAGCAACCTGACCGACGCCAACGGCCAGCGCGTGGGCGTGGAGTTCGCGACCGCCTCCATCTCGTCGCCGGGCTTCGAGCGCGTGCTGCCCGTCATCAGCAGCACGGTGCTGTCCGATGCCTTCCCGAAGATGGTGAAGGACCTGCGCTATGCCGAGACGAGCAAGCGCGGCTATGTCATCATCACGCTGACGCCCGCCGAGGTCCGCGCCGATTTCATGGAAATCAGCACCGTGCTGAGTCACGACTACAGCACTCGGACCGCGATGAGCCTTCATGCCCTGCCGGGCGCCAGCGGCCTTGATGTGCTGCCGGCGTAGCAGGAAAGGAGGTCCATGATCGAACGCATTTTCTGGATTGCCCTGTGGCTGGCCTGCGGAATGTTGGCCGCTTACGAGATCGGACTGCGCAACACAGCGGTCGAGAGCGACCCTGCCTTGGCGGTGTTCTATGCGGCGGTGGGTGCGTTGGGGCTCTGGATGATGGTCCGGCGCGCGGTTCGTGCAAGGCGGCCGTCGCGTCTGGTTCTCCCATTGGCGCTGAGCCTCGCCGGTCCGGCCGGCATCGCCTGGCTCACCCATCAGAGGAAGCCTCCCCCGGAATGGATCGGCACCCTCTTCGGCGCCTCCACATTTCTTGCTTTATCCGGCTGCGTCATCGTGGTCGGGATGATCATTGCGTGGCGGCGGCGCGAGTCGGATCGCGATCGACACCACAGGGCGTTGCGGCAGTCGGTACGACAGCAGTTGGAAGAGCGGCCGTCTTCGGGGCCGATGCAGGAGATCGCCGACGAGCTTGAGCATCCGCCCGCAGTGGATGACGCGGACCTGCTGCCTGCGCGAACAGTGAAGCGCTGAGATGGGTGGCCCAGCCGTGCTCGGCCGCAGCGGGTAACCTCCATGGCGATGAGCCAGCCAGAACCTCGCCCCGCCTCCGTCTGGAACCGCTTCTGGTCTCCGAAGAGCTTCCTCGAGCGGTTTCCGCCCGAGGCCTCCGACGAAGAGGCAGAAGCCATCGCGCAACGCAACGATCTCTGGCTCAAGACCTACATGGACATGTACATCCTCCGCTGGGGTGCGCTATGGGCGGCCTCGGTGGTGGTGGCGCTGCTCCTGCTGGAAGCAGGGGGCCTGCTGTTCGCACTGGCCCTGGCGGTGAACCTCGCGGCGTTGGTGGGGCTGACGGCGATGATCGCGACCTATCGGCGGGCGGCGCGGGCTGTGATTGGGCGGGGTGGGAAGGACGGCAGCTAGCGCCAACAATGGCAGGTCGGCGATCAACCGAGACGGCGAAGTAGCGCGGCCGCATCGTCGCGCGCCGCCCGGTCTTCGACCGGATCAAGAACTTCGAGGCGAACGCCCTCCATGCCGTCAACATACAGGGGCCCGCCTCGGTCATCGTCGTAGAGTTGACCGCCGTAGAGGCCGTCATCGTGGTAGGCCCTCAGATCGCCCTTGGTCAGATCGGTGCCCAACATCTGTGCAAGGTAGACCCATTTCCAGGATGACCGCAGATCGTGATCGTTGAACTGCTCGATCAGCGTGCGCATCGCCCAGTTGTCGCCTGATTCGGCAGCACGCGTCAGCCAATACTCGATATTCGGCTGGTCGAAGCGATAGGCAAGATCGACCAGCCGGCTGGGGTCGCCGTCTGCTTCAGCCGCCCGGTAGAAATAGACTGGGTCCCCTCGCTCCTCAGCCAGATCCATCAGTGCGTCGGTGTTGCCGAGTGCGGCGGCGCGCTCCAGATGCTGCTGGGCCACCCGAGTTGGGCTCTGCGGCGACTCCTTTGTGTGCAAGGCGGCTGCGTAGGCGTCAGCCCATTCTTTCTCGACGCCTTGAAGCGCCGTGCCCTCTTGCTGAACACGGTACCAATGGGCACTTCCCTCCTCCACTTCGCTGTCGTCGAAGTCTTCGCGGTCCGAGTTCGCCAGCAGGGCCAACGCGTAGTGGGCCCGGTGATCGCCCGAGGCGGCGGCGCGCGACAGACTCTCTCGCAGAACGGCCGAATACGCCTCGGCATCCCAAAGCGCCGGATCGAAATCTGCGCGATCGTCCTCGTCGTCGAAATCCTCACCCTCGTGATTCGCGTGGAAATCGTCGACGAAGCCGTGGCCCTCTCGAGCCGACGCCACCACGTCGTCGATTTTGCGCACGCGGATTCCTCTTTCTTCGACCGCACGCCTGATCGTGGCTGCCGCATCAAACGCCACTTCTCGCGTGTGCCCGAGTTCCAGTGCTCGCGCGGCGGCATCACCGAACCTTCGTTTGTCTGCGCGAGCGCGATAGTCGGGGTCTTCGTCGAAGACATGGTCGGCGCACGACGCGGCGTACGAGTTGAACCCGAGCGTCGCGGCAAGGAGTTCGTAGATGTGCCCGAGCTTGAAGGAATAGCCCGACGTGTCCTGGATGGCACGTTGCGCGGTATGAACAAGATTCTTGATGGTCATGGCAATCCTTTCGGGGTGGCGACACCGCGACGAAGCGAACGCACACGTTTAAAGCCTCGAAGCGGCAGCGCCAAAAGGATTTGCTGATGACTGAAGAAAGGGGAGAGCCTTGTTCTACTCGTGTGCAAGTACGGTGGGCACCGCCATAAAGTTTAGCGATTCGGCCGATGGTCGGCACGTCTGCGTTGCAGTTTTGCAACCGATGCGCGGAATGACAACGCCCGCCACGGCCTGCCGCGTCCCCATCACCTCCAGTGCTCGCAAGTCAACCGCAGTCGTTCGGCTCCTCCAGAACACGCAGGAGCTTGATGAGAGAAAGGTCTAGCGCCGCACGATCGGCCTTCTTCAACGGCGCGAGGATTCGGCGTTCGTTCTCGACGTGCGCCTCGACGGCCCGGTCGATCAGCGCCATGCCTTGGGGCGTCAGCTGAACCAGGATGCTGCGCGCATCGTCTGCGTTGGGCATGCGGCTGATGAGGCCGCTGCCTTCGAGCCGTTGTAGTCGATGCGTCATCGTGCCGGACGTGACCATCAGAGACGAGAACAAGGCCGTCGGTGCCAGGCAGTAAGGCGCCCCGGCGCGCCGCAAGGTCGCCAGCACGTCGAACTCCCACAAGGTAATGCCGAACTCGGCAAAGGTCTCTTCCAATCGCCGCCGCAACAGCTCTGTGCATCGCTTCATGCGTCCGATGGTCGCCATCGCTGCGACATCGAGGTCGGGACGTTCAGCACGCCATTGGGAAATGATGAGATCGATGGCGTCCGTGGGGCTTTCGGCATCCATGAGGGGTCGTACAGTTATCTTGACATCAAGATTCTATGTTAGGCTTTTATCTTGATATCAAGACAAATCCATGAGCATTTCTTCGCGCCACAACACCATCGCAGACATATGCATCACGGCCCTGGCTCCGGCGATCTGGGGGTCCACGTACATCGTGACCACGGAGCTGCTACCGCCTGACCGCCCCTTCACAGCGGCCCTCATACGAGCCCTGCCAGCAGGTGTGCTGCTCCTGCTGTTCAGCCGCCATTTGCCCCAGCGATCCCACCTGCCGCGCCTGGTGGTGCTTTCGCTGCTGAACATCGGACTGTTTCAGGCCTTGCTGTTTACGGCTGCCTATCGCCTGCCAGGGGGTGTGGCGGCCGTGGTGGGCGCTGTCCAGCCTTTGGTCGTGATGGGCCTGGCGTGGCTGCTCGATCAGAGGCGTCCCGGACTCCTCGCGGCCTGGTCCGGTGTGATGGGCGTGGCGGGCACGGCGGCGCTGCTGCTTTCCCCGCAGGCTTCCTGGGATCCGGTGGGCGTCGCTGCCGCATTGGGCGGTGCCGTGAGCATGGCGTGCGGCACGTTCCTGGCACGTCACTGGCAAACGGACTTGCCCGTGCTCGCGTTCACTGGCTGGCAGCTGCTGATAGGTGGCCTGTTGCTCGTCCCGTTTGCTTGGCTGGTGGACTTGCCTCTGCCCCGACTCGATCGCACGCAATTGTTCGCGTATGCCTACCTCTCACTCGCCGGTGCCCTGCTCGCCTACGTTCTATGGTTCCGCGGACTCTCGCGGTTGCCTTCGGTCGCCGTCTCATCGCTCAGCCTGCTGAGTCCGCTGGTTGCGGTGGTCATTGGATGGGTGTTGCTCGGGCAGTCCATGAGAGGCTTGCGCTGATCGGCGCGGTGATGGTGCTTGTCAGCATCGCGACCGTGCAATGGGCGAGCAGCTCGCGTTCCTCGCCCAAAAGATCAGCATCTCGCATTCGGATGCTCGGCTAGAAGGGGATCGTCGCTTCGATGACCCCCGGTGCGACTTTGAACGTGCTGCCCGTAGTCCTATCCGGGTCATCGCTGCGTGCGATGCTCGCGTTCTTGTCGAGCAAACCAGTGAGGAGTTGCTGTTTGGGAATGTTCGGCCATATCGCTCGCGTCAGAGTGGAGGCCATCGCGCAGCAGCCGTTGGGCATCAGATCTCGCACGAACGTCCTTGGCGTCGCATTGTGGCTGCCATGATGGCCGATCTTGTAGAAGCTCACGCGTTGGAGCAGTTCACGCCACTGAGGGTCCTCGAGGACCGCCATCCAAGTCCCCCACTGGGCATCACCGGGAAAAAGCAAAAGCGTGCCTGCCACCTCCAGAATCAGCATCAGGCTGGTTCCGTTGACGGCCTTGTCGAGCGCCACCGCAACTGCCAAGTCCGAGAGGTTGCCCGCCCCCTGGATGGCCGCCGCATCTTGCTGGGTAAACGTCCACATGCCATGGCTTTGGTCCATCCTGAACTCTGACGCGAATGGAGCCGGCGCTACGCCACTCGGGCTGGCTGCAACGCCTCGCAATCGGAGGTAGCTCTCCCCTTTGGGAGGGTCCATGTCGCTGATAACGTCGGGATCCCGCGACGGACCCAAGACATGCACTCGCACTCCCGGCAGAACCTCCGTCTCCACGCTTCGGCTGCCGTCGCCCTTCAACGGCAAGAACCTGCGATCCAGCGTGCCGCTGAAGCCGCTGTGCAAGGTCTTCATCGCGTCGGCGTTGCTGAGCACGAGTGCGTTCGTGACAATGTCGGTCGCAACGCTTCGCTCCCTTTGGGCGGTGGCGCCAATTGCAGGCGGAGCGGCCGCCAGTCCCATGCTCAGGGCCAGAGCCAGCTTGCTTTGGGCTTCTCGAATTCGCCGAGCATCCTTGTCGGTCGGATGCTCAGTCCATGGCATCCAGACTTCTTTGACTGCGACATCGCTCCAGGCATCGTCGGCAAAGCCGGAGACGTGATCCTTGTGCCGGTGCGTGGCGACGACAACATCAATGCGTGCGACACCGTCGGAATCGGTCACATCCGAGATGATTTTCTGCACGATGTTCGACATCTTCCCGCCCTTCTTGGACGCTTCTATGGAGCCGCAGTCGAACAAGATCCGGAGCTCGCCTTTGCCTCGTGGAATCTTGACGAGGAAGGCATCGCCGAACCCGACGTTGTACATGCGCACCGAGATCTCACGGGCTCTTGATGATGCGATCTTCTTGCCACGCACTGCTTTCACAGCTTTCTTTGTCGCTGCCTTGGCGGGCGCCTTGGCCGCAACGGTCTTCTTCGCTGGAGGCCTCTTGGCCGGATCGGCAGTCTTCTTCGCAGCAGCCATCTCAGCCTCCGTGCAGGTTGGCAAAGTCCATCAGCTCTCGCATTCTCTGTTCGGCACCATCTGGCGTGTAGTAAGGCGTCATGGCGTTGGCGAGATCGCACATCTGCACGTAGTGTTCCTGCCGCTTGAATCTGGCCTCTGCGAGTTCGCGGTGCTGAGGATCCTTGGCGCTGAGCATGGGCTTCGACACCAGATATCTGCAATGGCCATTCGATGACGCAACCAATGTGCAGCCGCCTCGGAATGGGATGCCGCCAAGTTGCGTATCTCGGCCACGATCGACTTGAGCGAACTGGGCCACAAGCTCAATCTGCAGCCGCCCATTGGGCGCAACCCGGAAGACTGGATGAAAGCCGCGCACCTGGATTTTGAGTTCTGGAGATAGGCCCAGCGCTTCCGCGTTCTTGACGGCATAGGCATGCAGTTCCATGGCCAACTCCCGATTGACGTCGACTTCATAGTCGTCGCCCGCCTCCTCGATTTGAAATTCTGTCGGACTGAGATCAGGGTCATATGAGGGTTGCTGCCACGTTGCGTCAAAGGCGTGCATCGCCTGGATGAACGCACGACCGACCAGACTGGTTGCGTCGCTCGTCAACGGTGGGAGCTTGCTTTCCACGTTGTCCCAGAGCAGGGACTCCTCCGCCAGTGATCCAACGCCCGCTGGGTAGATGCCGCGCAGGCGGAACGCTTCGATCATGGCTGAGCGGCAGTCGAACTCGTCCGCCGGGATGAGTTCGAAATCGGCCGTGATCATGGCTCGCAGGAAGTCGCCAAAGGTGACATCGACGGGTGGCAAGTAGTCGAACGCTCGAATGCACATATCGAGTACCCGTTGCGCTGTCCTCGAGGCTTCCGTGGCGATACGATTTACCAGATCTGGATGGAGGTCGCCTTGAGGCAACGTCCCCGTTCCACCGGTCGCGATGCGCACCAGATCAGCGATGCGGCGCTGGTAGGTCTTGAAGAAGCCATCGAAGACGGCCGCGACCAGAATTGACCCTCGCTTGTGCGGCTCGATGATGGAGTCACTGAGCTTGGTGCCAGGTGCATCCAGTGCCGAGCGAAGCGCCTTGCCGCTGCCTGTGGCGTAGCCAAACTGCTGAGCCAGCTGAACCAGCGACGTCGGTGTGCGAATGTCCAGGCGCGTGCGCTGGATCTGCTCGCGCAGGATGTCCTGGAAGGAGAAATGCTGAAAGAGGGCGACGATGTCAGCAAAGCCCTCGTGGAAAGCGAGCACGTCCACGTTGGACGGCTCAAGAAACATCGGGCGCAATCGATCGACGATGGCATGCGTCATTTCGTGGGCGATGACGTCGTGCGACAGGCAAGTGAACACCGTTTGTCCCGGCAGGTTCGGTCCCACATCGTCCGCCTCTGCCCGGAAATATCCAAACAAGATTGCGTTGAGCGTTGGTTGATAGAACGCGTTCGCGCCGTAGAAGGCATGCGGAAAAATGCGAAGGCGCGGGAACGAGCCTGTTTGCTTGCGGCTGGTGCCCAAGCGGATCACTCGGCCCAGCGCCCGGTCGAAGTTCTCGATCGTCTTCATGGCCACGGCGTACACCATCTGCTGATGAAACCGCGGGTCGGCTTCCGTGGGGTCGAGTCCACCCTGAAGGAGGATCGCGGGGAGGTTGAGATCCACGGGGCGGTAAAAGCACTTTTGTGCGCCGTCGTAGTCGATGACCTCTATTCGCAAGCCGACAGGACCCGCTTCCAGAGGTTCGTTGATGACGTCGATTCGGACTCGGTTGCCAAAGGTGCGTCCGGCCAGCGGATCAGAGGCAAAGATCTTTAGCGGTCGGCGCGCGGCTTGAACGATTCCGTCCGTGGATGTTGGCGGTCTTAGCATGGTGCCCTCCGACCCCACTTTCGAGAAAAAGCCATCGACTGGCATCATCAATTTGGCGGAGGCAACCCCTCTCGTGCGATCTGCACGCTGTCCCACCGCCTTCGACCTCTGGCGCCAGTGGTTGCCTACCTGGACAAGAAACCGGTGCACCACTGCTGCTCGCAGGGCACGCCGTCGTGGTTTCCGTCCATTTGAGTACCGGGACAGTTCTTCAGGAAGAACTTGGCCTCGCTGCAGGATGTCATCTGCGAGCAATGGGTCCGACCGTCGCATCTATAGCCGCCCACCACCGGCTCGGCGATGACGGCCTCCGCAGACGGCAGCGCGGCAGCCGGCGCAAGCCGCGCCGAATGACGTTGGTATTGCGAATAGCCGTAGGCCCCGATGACGACCACGATCACGAAGCCGACGAGGGCGCCGATCGGCGAGCGTCTCCCGTCAGCCGCAGATCGCGAAGGCGAACGCGGATACGTGGACGGCTTGCCAAGTGCTTCCCGATAGACGTTCACCGCTTGCGGCCTCCCGTCCTTGCCGCGACCCAGTTCGTAAATGACCGTCTCGCCCACAGTGGGCCGGGATCCGTCCCTTGGGAGCGCGCTGATGTGGACGAACAGTTCGCGGCCGCCGTCTCGCGGCGCGATGAAGCCGAAGCCACGCTCGTCGTTCCAGCTTCTGAGTTTTCCGGTGAGTGCCATGTTCGACCAAGCGTTGTTGCAGGAGATGCCAGCGCCGCAAAACTATACCGACAGTTTTCGGCGTGCTGCTCGGCCGGGAGGTGAGCGTACGTCAACGGACGCCGTACGGCGCGAACACTTCCACGGTCCAGTCGACAAAGGCGCGCAGCTTGGCGCTCGGGTGCCGACTGGACGGGTAGGCTATCGACACGGGCATCGGCGGCGGTTCCCAGTCGGCCAGCAACTCGACCAGTGCCCCACTCTCGACGTGCGGATGCGCCATGAACGCAAAGGTCTGCGCCACGCCAAGCCCACTCAGTAGCGCCGTCAGGTGGGCCGTGCTCTCGTTGACCGCAATGACCGCATGCCCGTTGATCTCGATGCGCTCGTCGCCGCGCTCGTAGTGCGGAGGAATGTAGCGCCCCGTACGCGACGAGAAATAGCTCACCACCCGGTGTCCGTCGAGCAGGTCGGCCGGCGTCGCGGGCACGCCGTGGCGCTTCAGGTAGTCGGGCGTCGCGCAGGTCATGTAGGGCATCCGAGCGACGCGGCGTGCCACCAGCGACGGGTCGCTCAACACCCCGCCGCGGAGCACGCAATCCACCCCTTCGCCGATCAGGTGGACCGGCCGGTCACCCACGCCGAGTTCGAGCAGGATGTCCGGGTAGCGCGCGTGAAACGCCGGCAGCCTGGGGATCAGGATCCGGTTGGCCAGCGAGGAGCCGATGTCCACACGCAGCCGGCCTCGGGGACGGGTCTGTGCATTCGTGACATCGGCCTCGATGTCGTCGATCTCGTCCAGCACCCGCAAGATGCGCTCGTAGTAGGCCGCGCCCTCGGGCGTCACCGTGACACGCCGCGTCGTGCGCTGCAGCAGCTTCACACGCAAGTGGCTCTCCAGTTGCTGAACGAGCTTGGTCACGCTGGGCTTCGGCAGCTGCAGCAGATCGGCCGCCCGCGTGAAGGTGCCGGCTTCGACGACCCGGGCGAAAACGCGCATGGCTGCGATCTGGTCCACCGCCAGATTATTGGCGATCTGGAAATAAACATGTCCGGTTCACCGTCTTGGTCGCCTCAGGCTCGAAGCCGACACTTGCCGGCAAGCGATCCAAGCCCTATCGCGATGCCACCCGCGCAGGACGCACGCAAGCGTCAGCGTTCCAAGCACAGGGCCAACCAGCCGAAAAGGAAATATCGAAATGACCACCAAGATCCAACAAGTTCTGATGACGGGCAAGACCCATACGACGGCCAGCCGCCGCGAAGGCGGCCCGCGCGACGATGCGCACGTCGACATCCGGATGTCGACGCCCGGAAAGACCGGCAATGAAATCGTGCTCGAGGCGGTCGAGTTGCATCCCACCGCAGAACAGTTGTTCGCCGGAGCCTGGTCGGCCTGCTACACCGGCGCGCTGGGCGTCGCAGCCAAGGCGAAGAAGGTGGCGCTGCCCGCCGACATGGCCGTCGACATCGAAGTCGACCTCGGCCAGACCGGCGGTGCGTACTTTCTCCAGGCCCGGATCGATGTGCGCATGCCCGGCGTCGCACATGACGTGGCCGAGGCCATCGCGCATGCAGCGCATCAGATGTGCCCTTATTCGAAGGCCGTCCACGGCAACATCGACGTCGCCACGAACGTGATCGCCGCGGAAGCCCTGGCTGCGCAATAACTCGGCCTCATCAGAGACCGAAGCTCGCTGTCGACTCGACAGCGAGCGCGACGAATCACTCATCCTCCTGGAGAAAACAATGTCCAAGCCCCTCTCTGGCAAAGTAGCCCTCGTCACCGGCGGTTCACGCGGCATCGGGGCCGCCATCGCGCGCCGACTGGCGCACGACGGCGCCGATGTCGCCATCAGCTATTCGGCCTCTCCCGACCGCGCTGAAGCGCTGGTCAAGGAACTGCAGGATCTGGGCGTGCGCGCCGCAGCCTTTCAGGCCGACCAAGCCGATCCGCTGCAGGTCGAGGCGCTGGTCAACGACACCGCTCGCCGTTTCGGCAAGCTCGACATCCTCGTCAACAACGCCGGCGTGTTCGTGGTCGGCCAGGTCGGCGCGCCAGACAGCGACGTCGCCGCCCTGGAACGCCAGTTCGCCATCAACGTCGGCGGCGTGGCCGCTGCCGTGCGCGCCGCAGTCCCACTGATCAGCGACCATGGCCGCATCATCTCGATTGGCTCCGGCGCCGCCGATCGCACGCCCTGGCCTGGTGTGGCCGACTATTCGGCGACGAAGGCAGCTGTGTCCGCCTACACCCGCGGCTGGGCGCGCGACCTCGCCCCGCGCGGCATCACCGTCAACACCGTGCAGCCAGGCTCGATCGACACAGAGATGAACCCGCAGGACGGCGACTTCGCCGCCGTGCAGAAGGCAGCCATTCCGCTCGGCCGCTATGGCCGGCCCGAAGAGATCGCGGCGGCGGTCGCCTTCCTCGCAAGCCCCGACGCCGGGTTCATCACGGGCATTTCACTCGATGTTGATGGAGGCGCTGCGGCGTGATCTTCAAACCCGGCCGGCGGGGGCGCAGCGGGAGCGGTCCTCCGGCTAGGCGGAGGCGGACGACTGCAAGCCGCCGCTCTTTCCTGCCTCAGTCGGGCGTCTGGGCGACGTTGGGGTTGTGGACGGTGGCACCACCATCGAGTGGCGAGCACTGGGCTTGCACAGTGCTCTTGTTGCATTTCGACTCGCGAACCTGCGCCCACAGGGGAGTGCAGGCCACGACCAGCACGATCACGGCCAGGCGTTTCATGCTCAGTATTGGCGCGAACGCGTGCCGTACGCGCCGGTGTACGGGTTCACATTGCCCTGGGTGCTGTAGTTGTCGTTGACCGTACCGTTCGGGCTCGACTGGTAGTGCGGCTGCACGTAGGTGCCGTTGCTCGTGGTGTAGCCTCGGTGGTAGACCTGCGCGGATGCAGCGAACGATGCGGCGATGACGGCCGCGGCGATGATGATCTTCTTCATTTCAGTTTCCTGTTGGTGATCCGGGCCCGGGCTTCGGGTCGGGGGAGAACTTCCCGCGATGCGCGCTGTGACGTGCATCAGGTGAGGCTCGCTTGGGCGATTGGCGAAGGCAGCTTGAAAGCTGGGTCGGAATCGCTGAAGCCGAGTCTCGGTTTCCGACTGCGGAGGGCGCCCCTCCCTTTCGGAGGGGGACGTGGATCGCCGACGATTGAACCTGCGATCGCGTGACAAAGTTCCGGTTCGCAGCAGCCAGCTGATCGGCATCGCGCCCACAGAATTGGGGATTCGGGCACCGGCGCTTGTGCCTAGGCTACTCGGCGCTGCAACAACCGGCCCAGGCGCGCCCGCGGGCCCGAATTTCCAACGAGGAGGAAGTCGATGTCCGCAAATCCGAACGCGAGCTGGAATGCCTTCGATGTCTGGCGCCAGTGGATGCAGCAGCCACCTGGTGCCTTCGTTCAGCCCATACTGCCCGGCTGGTCGCTGAACATCAACAGCAACAATTCCACGGCACCCGAGACCGAGGTCGACATCGTTGCCAAGCACAGCTACGGTCGCCAGATCGGCCGGATCTCGGATGCTCTTCGGGTATTGATCCAGGATGCGCACCCCGAGCCGCCCGAGACCGGACCACTGAAGGACTTCTTGACGATGTGGAACGACATCGAGAAAGTGAAGCTCGAAGGTGCGTCGGAACGACTCGGGCGGATTGCCTCCGACCTGGCGTTGCTAAAGGACAAGGACCGCGACCGATACCGGAAGCTGCGCGATGCCTTGGGGCGGGCGCTGAAGCAAACCGAATAAACGGCTTCGGCGATGGCCTTGACCACCCTCGTCCGAATCATCCGGTCTTGTTCGTGCGTGCCGGATTTCGATCAGTAACGCTGGGCCTTCCGTCGTCCTCCCATCACCACAAGCGCGACGCCACCCATCACCAGCGCAATGCCAACCAGGGTTACCGGCGCTGGTACCTCCTTCAAGAAGAGCATGCCGATCAACACGGCAAAGCCCGGTGCGAGAGCGCCGAAGATCGCAGCCCTGGGCGCACCCAGCCGGCGCACGGCCTCCGTGTAGAAGTACATCCCCAGGATGGCCACCGCGATCCCCTGCGCGACCACCTGGAACGCCACGGCCGCAGGTGGTGCCGAGAAGAGGTTGGGCTTCAGCCAGATGAAATAGACGGGCGCGAACAAGACGGCGGAACACACGTTCACCAAAGCGGTCGCATGCCAAGGGCTGACGCCGGAACGCCGCTGGGCGATCGTGAAGCTGGCAAAGCACAGGCCGGCCAGCAGAAACAACAAGTCACCCCGCCACTCGCCCGCCGCCCGGTTCGCGAACAATGCATAGCCGCCGATGCAGAACACGCCCGCCACGACCACCACCATGCCTGCCAACTGCGGCTTTGCGAACCGCTCTCCGAAGAAGAGACCGGACAGCACCGCGACCCAGATCGGCATGGACGCCCGGACCAGTCTCACGCTATGCCGACTATCTTGACAACAACACTGCATATAGCACCCAGCACGGAGTCAAGGGGGAGGAATATGAAAAGGTGATGGTGGTCTATGACGATGTTGAGGCCGCATGGAGCCAGTACAGCTTTAGTAAGACCCTTACACCGCAGACTTCCGGCGAGCCCACCGACCGGCAGCGCACAGTAACGCAGAAACTCGCGTATGTCTCGTTCTCGCGCGCGAAAGAGGATCTGCGTGTCTTGCTGTTCACCGCCGATCCAGAAGGGGCAAGAGCGGAGCTCATTGGCAGCAAGCTGCTGGCGCCAGATCAAATCCGCATCGTGACGTGACTGATCCTTGTGCCTTGGTTCTTGATTCTGGAAAAAATTGCGATGAGAGTGGTGGGCTGCCGGCACGTCTCTGGGAAGGCCACCGCGAAACTCAATGAGCGGTTTTCGCCGTCGATTCGGCTTGCGCCCATATCGCTTACGGGGCCAACGGCGCCGGTCGCGCTTCGTCCGTGAAGGACAGCAACCAGCCTTCAGCAATCTATCGCAGCCGCCCTCTCCCGCAGCCCCACCCACCTCACATCCAACCTACCGCCCCGCCTTCATCCTCTCCCGCACCCCTCTGATCGTCCCCCTCACCGCCAGGATCTGCCGCGTCATATCCGCGTTGAGAACGGTCACCAGCCCCCGCAGTTCATCCGGCTCGATGTGAAACTCCTCAAGCCCCTCCAACGGAGGGAAGCGGGGCGACAGAAAGCTCTGCAGGCATTCGTACGCCCGGTGTGATTCGACGAGGTTGTAGAACGCGTCCTCGACGTCCGAGAAATGCACGAGTGCCGACTCGTTCGGGTCTGAAGGCGGTGGCGCCGTTGGCGCTGCCTTCTTGGCGACTGGCACACGAGGCCGCTTCGCAGCGACCGTTGCGGGCTTGACGGACTTCGAGACTTTTGTGGATTGCGCAATTGCGCGAGCAGACTTAGCCATTTTTTTGGCCTCCCAGTGAATGCAACTTGCCTCACCCGCCGCTCCGCGATCAGACGGACACGGCGGCTCGAACGGGTTCGAAGGCTTCATGCGGCCGAGGCGGTCGCATGAAGCGTTCAAGCCTCACCACATGTCAGTGAATCAACTCCCGCGCCGCGTGAATCGCCTTTTCCAACGTGCGGATGCGCCGTCCCATCTCGGCATTGATCAACTCCATCAAGGCCGTCAGCTCCCGGGGCTCGCCGAGATACTCCTCGACGTTCATCATGTCGAGTGGCTTCAGGAAGGTATGTACGCAGCCGTAGGCGCCTTGCGCCCAGCGCAAGTTGTTGAACTCGTCCTCGACGAGCAGCGCCGCCGAGCTGATTGCCTTGTTCCTTGCTTGCTTCTTGGTTTCGGCGCTTGTTGCCGGGTCGTCACCAGCGACCTTGCGCTTGGCGGTTTTTGATTTGGCGGATGTCGTCCCCGCCGATTGAACGGTCTTTGCCATTTTTGGCCTCCCCACTTGCGGTTGATGCGACCGCCGCATCCGTTGTCAAACGAAGGCGGCGGCTCGAACGGGTTGGAAGACCGGAAAAGTTCTACAAAAAACCGGCAGGGCTTGCACCCTCCCGCCCGAGCCGCCAAAAAGGGGCCGAGCGGCGAGAAGCCGCAGGCCCAAAAGGCAACTGCGGCTTCCGCCATAAAACTTTATCTGCGGGCTTCCAAACCCGATCGCGCCGTTTCCGACACGACGTGGGCAGTATGCGGCGCCGTTGCGGCGGGCGCACGCTATCGAGCGCCGACGCGATCTGATTCGTCGCCCGAAATTTCGGCACTCGCCTTTCGCTCCATCAACTCCCAGGCATCGCCCGAACCAGCAGCCGCCAAAGCTGCTCATCGAAGTCCCGGTCCACCGCCGCCTGCCCCGTGCGCACGACGACCAGCTTGCGGCTCGGCACGACGAACAGCTTGCGATCCAGCGCGCCCATCGCAGCCACCATGTCGGCTGGAGCAGCCGCGACCAACGGACCAGGCCGACGCCGCGCATTGACGCCAACGCCCACGGTCTCGGCGCCACCGTTGAGCCACCACAGCCGCCCATAGGATGGATTCGTCTTCGTCCGCACGAAGAGCGCGTTGAGCTGCGCCTTCGAGATCACGCGCACGCCCGCGTCCGTCACTCCCCCATTCAACACGACCTGCCCTATGCGGGCGATGTCCCCCGGCGTCGTGACCAAGCCAGTCGGGTTGCCGACATCCGCCACCAGCGCCGGCCGCTTGCGCCAGCCCGTGTCGTTCATGCCGGCGGGGCGCGCGAGCCAGGCTTGAGTGATCTCGGCCAGCGGCTGCTTCGCCGCCGCTTCGAGCACCGGCTTCATCACCGCGTAGCCCGGCGTGTTGTAGAAGAACTTCGTGTCCGGCGCCGCGTCGAAGCTCAGGTCTTCCTTCAACCCCGAATTCATCTCCATCAGATTGCGCACGGCAATCGCGGCCTCCTGCTGCGGCGTCGCCTTCGACCAGCCAGCGCCGATGTACGACGACACCGGCCGCGAGACATCCAGCAACCCCTTGTCGACCGCAATGCCCGCGAGGATCGCGACGAAGCTCTTCTGCTGCGAGGCGACGTCCTCCAGCGTTGCGCCGTCCGCCGCCGTGCCGTGCACGAAGGCGGCGCGGAATCCCCTGGCATCCGAGGCCAGCGGCCAGAGTTTCTCGGCGATGAGCTTGTCGTCCTGGACGATGACCAGGCCGGTCGACTTCTGGCGGGCGACATAGTCGATCACCGCATCGAGCGCAGCGGCGTTCCAGCCCGCGGCCACCGGGTCGACGCGGGCCGGCTCGCCGCGTGGCGCGCCGGCCGGCATCGCGATGGCGCACAGCGTGGCCAGCGCCACCGCGCAGAAAGTTGCCAGGGATCTGCGCACAGGCCCGCTCACCGCGTGAGCGCATGGACCAATGGCCTCTGCTGCCTGGATCGCGCGCAGGCCTGCGTCATGCCGGGTCCCAAGGGGTCTTCGTTCGCATCGTCTTGCGCAGCCGCTCATTCGACTGGAGCGGCATGTCCAACCGCGCTAGGAACGCGGCATAGGCTTGCGGACTGGCGGCGACGAGAACCTGGTCGAGCAAGGTTTCCTCCGCGGCTGCACGGGCGGCGTCCAGCATGAAGTCGGTGCGGTTCTTGCCGCGTGCCCTGGCGGCCCGATCGATCAGGTCACGCTCCTCGGGCTTGATGCGGATGTTGAGAGTTTCTCGCTTGCTGGGCGCGGTGGGCGACGTGGGCATGTGCTTGCCTCCTGCAGTTCTGAGCAGCATTGTCACTACATTGGCTTCATCGCCACGCAAGCCTTGCGCTCCCGACAGCGCAAGGCTCACCTGTATGCCCCCCCCTCAAGCCAGCTTGAAAGGCAACTCCCGCACCGGCTTGCCCGTGATCGCCGCCACCGCATTCGCAAACGCCGGCGCCAGCGGCGGCAAGCCCGGCTCGCCCATCCCCGTAGGCGCATCCGCACTCGGCACCGTGAACACGGCGATCTGCGGCATGTCCGTCATCCGCGGCACCACGAAGTCGCCGAAGTTGCTCTGCTGCACCACGCCGTCCTTCAGTGTGATCGCCGCGCCCGGCAGGCACATCGACAGCGCCATCACCGCACCGCCCTGCACCTGCGCTTCCACGCTCTTCGGGTTGACCACCAGGTTGCAGTGCACGCCCGCCGTCACTTGGTGCAATGTGGGCGTGCCGTCCTTCACCGAGGCTTCGACCACATAGGCCACCACCGAGTCGAAAGACTCGTGCACCGCCACGCCCCACGCCCGGCCGGCTTCGAGCTTCTTCTTGCCGTAGCCGGACTTGTCGACCGCCAGTTGCAGCGCCGCCTTGTGGCGCGGATGCTTGTCGCCGATGAGCTTCATGCGGTAGGCGACCGGGTCCTGCCTGGTGGTGCGCGCGATCTCGTCGAGCAGCGTCTCCATGACGAAGGCCGTGTGGGTCGAGCCCACGCTGCGCCACCACAGCACCGGCACGTTGAGCTTGGGGTGGTGCACCGTGAGCCGCATCGGCAGCGCATACGGCTCCTTCATGCCCTCGACCGCGGTGGCGTCGATGCCGTCCTTGACCATCATCGGCTCGAACATGCTGCCCATCAGCAGCGACTGGCCGACGATGACGTGGTCCCAGCCCGTGACATTGCCCTGCGCGTCGAAGCCGATCTTGGCGGTGTGCAGGTGCATCGGGCGGTAGTAGCCGCCCTTGATGTCGTCCTCGCGGCTCCACAAGGTGCGGATCGGCGCCTTGATGCCCGCCGCCTGCGCAGCCTTGACCACGCCGCAGGCCTCGACCACGAAGTCGCTGGTCAAGAGGCCGCGACGGCCGAAGCCGCCGCCCGCCATCTGCACGTTGACCTTGACGTTCTCGGGCGGCACGCCCAGCACCTTGGCCGCCGCCATGCCGTCGATGCCCGGCATCTGCGTGCCGGTCCACACGACCGCCTTGCCGCCGACCAGGTGGACGGTGCAGTTGAGCGGCTCCATCGGCGCATGCGCCAAGTACGGGAAGACGAACTCGGCATCGATCTTGTGCGGCGCGCCGGCGATCTTCGAGACGTCGGCGTCGTACTTGCGCGCGCCGGGCTTGGTGGCGAGCTCGCGGTACTGCACCAGCTGCTTCTCGCTGTCGACCTTCTCGACGGCGCTCGCGTCCCATTCGATCTTGAGCGCGTCGCGGCCCTGCTTGGCGGGCCAGTAGCCATCGGCAACCACGGCCACGCCTTCGGCACCGCGATCGAGCGGCACGCGCAGCACGGCCTTGACGCCCTTGATCGCCTTCGCGGCGCTGTCGTCGACCGACTTGATCCTGGAGCCGAACACCGGCGGATGCGCCACCACGGCAGTCAGCATGCCGGGCAGTTTCATGTCGATGCCGTAGTCCTGGTGGCCGCTGGACTTGGCCTTGGCATCGAGCCGGCCGGTGGGCTTGCCGATGAGGCGGAAGTCCTTCGGGTCCTTGAGCTTGACCGTCTCGGGCACCGGCTGCTTCATCGCGGCTTCGGCCAGTTCGCCGTAGCCGAGCTTCTTGCCCAAGGGGCTGATGACGAAGCCGTCGCGCGTCTGCAGCGAGGAGGGGGCGAGCTTCCACTGGGCCGCCGCCGCGCCGACCAGCATGGCGCGCATGCGGGCGCCGAGTTCGCGGTACTGGGTGTACGAGTTCTTGATCGAGCCCGAGCCGCCCGTGATGTGCATGCCGAAGGCGGGGTCGACGTAGGCCGGGTCGTTGCTGCCGTGCACGCTCTTGACCTTCGACCAGTCGGCGTCGAGCTCTTCGGCCAGGATCATCGGCAGGCCGGTCTGCACGCCCTGGCCGAAGTCGAGCCGGTTGATGGTGATGGTGGTGGTGCCGTCGCGGTCGATGTGCACGAAGGCAGCCGGCTGTTGCAGCGGCTTCAGGCCTGCGGCCTTGGCGGGTGCCGCTGCGGCTGCGTTCTTGCCGTCTTCCTGCGCCAGCACGGCCGCCGGGAAGACGCCGAGCGCGAAGCCGCCCGCCGCCGTGAGCTTGAGGAAGCTGCGGCGCGGGAGGCCCTGGGGTTCGGCTTGTTCATCGTCGCGCGTGGTCATCAGCGCGCGAAGGTTGGCGGGCAACTCGAAGGTGGTCGGGTCGAAGTTCATGGTGATCCCCTTGTCCTTCAAGCCAATGCCTTGGCGGCGTCGGCCACCGCGGCGCGGATGCGGGCGTAAGTGCCGCAGCGGCAGATGTTGCCGGCCATCGCCGAATCGATGTCGGCATCGCTGGGCAGCTTGCCGGGCGCGATCGTCTTGAGGAAGGCCGTGGCCGACATGATCTGCCCGCTCTGACAGTAGCCGCACTGCGCCACGTCATGCTTGACCCAGGCGGCGCTCACGGCCTTGCCGACCTTGTCGCTGCCGTCGGTGACGGCCTCGATGGTGGTGATCTTCTGGCCCGCCGCGGCCGAGATCGGCGTGATGCACGAGCGGATCGCCTGGCCGTTGAGGTGCACCGTGCAGGCCCCGCACAGCGCCGCGCCGCAGCCGAACTTGGTGCCGGTCATGCCGAGCGTGTCACGCAAGGCCCAGAGGATGGGGGTGGAGGGGTCGGCGTCGACCTGCCGGTCCTTGCCGTTGATGCTGAGGGTGGTCATGGTGGGTTCTCTTCTTTTGGGTGAACAAAAATTCGGCTAAACAATAGACCTGTGGCTTCGGCGGGTCAAGGGGTTTTCAGGCTTTGATGCCGTCCCAGCAGAGGCCGAAGGCCATGGCCAGGTTGGCGTCGGTGCGCTGGAGGGCGCCCGAGCGAAGCAGGTTGGCGGTCTCGCGCACCGAGCCGCCGAAGCTGTTGATGAGCAGCACGGTGGGCACATCCTTCAGGATCTGCTGCGACTTGGCGGTCTCGATCAGGTCGATCCAGCCCTTGATGAGCCGGGCCGAGAGGTTGCGGCTCTCTTCGCTGAACCAGGGGGAGTTGTAGTACTGCTCGATGAAGACGACCTGCGCATAGTGCGTGAGTCGGTGGTCGAGCCAGTTCATCCACATGTGCTGGAAGCGGCTGCGAAACGGCGCCTTGGGGTCGTCGCCGTGCATGAGGCTGGCCGTGGTCGAGGTCTTGGCCTGCTCGTAGAGCGCGACCATCAGCTCTTCCTTCGACTTGAAGTAGACGTACAGCGTGCCCGTGGCCAGGCCCGCCTCGCGCGCGATGGCCGCCATGGTGAGGCCGCTCAGGCCGGTCTGCTCGACCAGCGTGAAGGTGGCCTCGGCGATGGCGCGGAGCTTTTCGTCGTCCTTGGGTTTCACGGGGGCGATCTTAGTACTTTCTGGCGCTTTGGCGAACGATTATTCGCTCAACGGGCAACAATGGGCGGTGCATCGCATCGCCAGTCAGGGCCACAATCGACGCCGAATTCGTCGAAAGGAACAGCATGGCGATGTCGAACGAAGCAGTGGTCGTCACCCAGGCCGTCGACGTCCCGGCCGACGTGGTCTACGCCTTCGCCCGCCAGATGGACAAGCTGCCGCTGTGGGCATCCGGCCTGGCCAAGGGCATCACGCAGCGCGATGGCGAATGGTTCGCAGACTCGCCGATGGGCGAGGTCAAGGTGGCGATGGCGCCCGCCAATGCCTTCGGCGTGCTCGACCACGACGTCACGCTGCCGAACGGGGTCAGCGTCCACAACGCGTTCCGGGTCACGCCCTGCGGCGACGGCAGCCTGCTGAGTTTCGTGGTCATTCGGCCGGCGGACGCCAGCCTGCAGAGCTTCGAGGCGGACGTCGCCCATGTGCGCCGGGACCTGGCGGCGTTGAAGCAGCTGGTCGAGCGGCAGCACCCATGACCACCCCGATCCGGATCACCACCCAGCGGCTGCAGCTTCGCGATTGGAAGGAATCCGATCGCGAGCCGTACGCCGAGATGAACGCGGATCCGATGGTCATGCGCTTCTTCGCTGGCCTGATGACCCGCGAGGCCAGCGATCGCGAGTTGGACGGCTGGCAGGTCGGCTTCGACGCCCGGGGCTGGGGCAACTGGGCGGTGGAGACGCGCGAGTCCCCGGGGTTCATAGGCTTCATCGGACTTTCGATCCCGCGCCGGGCCCTGCCCTTCATGCCGTGCGTGGAACTCGGCTACCGCCTGGCCCGGGCGCATTGGGGCAAGGGCTACGCCACCGAGGGCGCCAGGGCGGCGCTGCACGTGGCCTTCGAGCAGCTTCGGCTCGAAGAAATCGTGTCGTTCACGCCGCTGGTCAACCTGCCTTCGCGCGCGGTGATGGCGCGCGTCGGCATGACCACCAACCCCGACGAGGATTTCGACCACCCCAATCCGGCCTTGCCGGAGGGCGAGTTGAAGCGGATGTGCCTGTACCGGCTCGGCCGCGAGACCTGGCTGCGCAATCAGCCAGCTTGAGGCTGCCGGATGCCGGCGCTTCAATTCGGAATGTTCGGCTCGACCAATTGGGCCAGCGACACGAGCGACTCCTGCCAGCCCAGGTAGCACATCTCGACGGGAATCATCTCGGGGATGCCTTCCTGCACGATCGCCACGTCGGTGCCGCAGGACACGGCGGTGAGGGTCACGGTGGTCTTCATGGTGCCCGGCAGGTTGGGGTCGTCGAAGCTCGCGTCGTAGGCGATGCGCTGGCCGGGCACGAGTTCGAGGTACTTGCCGCCGAAGGAGTGGCTGTGGCCGCTGCTGAAGGTGGTGAAGGACATGCGCCAGGCGCCGCCGACCACGGGCTCCATGCTGTGGACTTCGCCGGTGAAGCCGAAGGGCGGCAGCCAGCGCTCGAATGCCTTGGGTTCGACGAAGGCGCGGTAGATCCGCTCGGGCGGGGCGCGCAGCACGCGGTGCAGACGGACGGTGTTGGTAGCCATGGTTGCGTTCTCCTGGATGTGAAGAGGATGACCCTCGATGGGTACGTCGGACGAGCCTGCGGAAAATCGACATGGCGCAGGACCCGGGGAAACCCGGAGGTTCGCACGCGTGCTTTGGCCCAGCCTTTAGAGGTCGGCGACGTCCACCGCGAGGGCGCGCGCCTTCTCGGCCAAGCGGCCCATCGCCTTGAGGTACAGATCCTGGTCCGCGAGCTCCTCGATCATCGCCTCGAAGAGGCGGGGTTCAACGGCGTAGAACGCGGCGCGATTGCGGTGGAGGACCGCCACAGGCCGGTGGTTCGACTCCCTCAGAACTGCAGCCGGGTTCTTCTTGAACGCGGACATGCTCACGGCGATGTCGGTGAGGATGACTTCCATGGCGGGCTCCCTGTTTGGCGCCATTCTCTCGGATAGCCCATCGTTCGGTTTTTCCGAAAGCCAGCATCGCCATTCGACGGCTACCCCAAACGACCCGCCAACCCCACACTTCGTACATCTCTTCAATCCACCTCGCCATTCAAAGGATCCACCATGAACCGCCTCGAAGGAAAAGTCGCCCTCATCACCGGCGCCAGCGCCGGCATCGGCCATGCCACCGCCAAGCTCTTCGCGGCCGAAGGCGCCAGGCTGGTCGTCGGCGCACGCCGCGCTGCCGAGCTCGACCAGCTGGTCGCCGAGATCCGCGCCGCCGGCGGACAGGCCGTCGCGCTCGCCGGCGACGTGCGCTCTGAAGACTACGCACGCGCCCTGGTCGCGCTGGCCGTTTCGACCTACGGCCGCCTCGACGTCGCCTTCAACAACGCCGGCACCCTGGGTGAAGGCGGTCCCAGCACCGGCGTCAGCGAAGCCGGCTGGACCGACACCCTGGCGATCAACCTGACCGGTGCCTTCCTGGGCGCCAAGCACCAGGTCGCGCAGATGCTGGAGAACGGCGGCGGCTCGGTGATCTTCACCTCGACCTTCGTCGGCCACAGCTTCGCCTTCCCCGGCGTGGCCGCCTATGCGGCGAGCAAGGCGGGCCTGATCGGCCTCACCCAGGCGCTGGCCGCCGAGTACGGCCCGCAAGGCGTTCGCGTCAATGCGATCCTGCCGGGCGCGGTCGACACCGACATGTACCGCACGATGAACGACACCAAGGAGTCGCAGTCCTTCATCACCAACCTGCACGCGCTCAAGCGCGTCGCGCGGCCCGAGGAGCTGGCGCGCTCGGTGCTGTACCTGGCCTCGGACGACTCTTCCTTCGTCACCGGCACCGCATCGCTGGTCGACGGCGGTGCCTCCATCACCCGCACCTGATGCAACGAGGGGCCCTTGGCGCGCCGCAGGCAAGAGAGACTAAAGTGCTTGCCGTGCGTGACAACAAGGACCCTGGGCATGGTGAAGCTGGATGGCATGGCCACCTTCGTGGCGGTCGCGGAGTCTGGGTCCATCAGTGAGGCATCGCGGCGACTGAACTTCTCCAAGTCGGTCGTCAGCGAGCGCCTGGCCGACCTTGAGAAAGAGCTCGGCGTCCGGCTGCTGCATCGCTCGACCCGCAAGCTCACGCTCACCGAAGACGGCGCCACTTTCCTGGCGCGGGCCTCGGCCATCATGCGCGAGATCGAGGAGGCCACAGCCGAGCTGGCGCAGCGGCGCGGCACGCTGGTCGGGCCCCTCCGGATTTCCGCGCCGGTCACCTTCGGGCGCATGCATCTCGGTCCGGCGCTCTATCCCTTCATCGCTGCCCATCCGGGTGTCGAGCTGACGCTCGAACTCGACGACCGGAGAGTCGATGCCGCATCGGACGGCTACGACGGCGTGGTCCGCAACGGGCCCCTCACCGATTCGCGCCTGGTGGCCTGGACGCTGGCCCGCAGCCGCCGCGCACTGGTCGCCTCGCCGGACTACCTGGTGCAGCACGGCCGGCCAGCGAGCGCCGAGGACCTGCAGCGACATCGCGGGGTCTTCTATACGAACCGCGGCGTGGCCGACTGGCAGTTCCGCCGCGATGGCGAGCTGGTGTCGGTGCGCGCCACGCGCGCCCTGCGCGTGAACAACGGCGACATGATGCGCGACGCCTGCGAGGCCGGCCTGGGCATCGCGCTGCTGCCCACCTTCATCGTCGGCGAGTCGCTTCGTGCCGGCTGGCTGGCGGCTATCGACATCGGGCTGCCTTCGGAAGAAGAGTTCCTGTATGTGGCGCATCCGGAAGGGCGCTCGCCCTCGGCCAAGCTGCGGGCGATGACGGATGCGCTCAAGGCGGCGTTCGGGGATCCGCCGTATTGGGATTCGCACGGCTGACGGCCGCCAGGGCGGCGCCTACTGCATCTCCCGCACGATATCCAGCGCCTCTTCGATCCGCTCCACCGCGTGGATCGTCAGGCCCTCGATCTCCTTCGTGCCCTTGCGCGGCGCATTGGCCTTGGGCACCACCGCCACGCTGAAACCCAGCTTGGCCGCCTCGCGCAGGCGCTCCTGGCCGCGCGGCGCCGGCCGCACCTCGCCGGCCAGGCCCACTTCGCCGAAGGCGATGAAGCCCTTGGGCAGCGGCTTGCCGCGCAGGCTGGACGTGATCGCGAGCATCACGGCCAGGTCGGCCGCCGGCTCGCTGATGCGAACCCCGCCGACCGCGTTGACGAACACGTCCTGGTCCATGCAGGCCACGCCCGCATGGCGGTGCAGCACCGCCAGCAGCATCGCCAGGCGGTCGCGGTCCAGGCCGACCGACAGCCGCCGCGGACTCGGGCCGCCGTTGTCGACCAGCGCCTGGATCTCGACCAGCATCGGCCGCGTGCCCTCCAAGGTGACCAGCACGACGCTGCCGGGCACCGGCTCGGCGTGCTGGCTCAGGAAGATCGCGCTCGGGTTGGCCACGCCCTTCAGGCCGCGCTCGGTCATCGCGAAGACGCCGATCTCGTTGACCGCGCCGAAGCGGTTCTTGATGGCGCGCACCAGCCGGAAGCTCGAATGCGTGTCGCCTTCGAAGTACAGCACCGTGTCGACCATGTGCTCGAGCACGCGCGGGCCGGCCAGCGCGCCCTCCTTCGTGACGTGGCCCACCAGCACGATGGCGGTGCCGCTGGCCTTGGCGAAGCGCGTGAGGTGCGCGGCGCATTCGCGCACCTGCGCCACCGAGCCCGGGGCCGAGGTGAGCTGGTCGGAGTAGACGGTCTGGATCGAGTCGATCACCGCGATCGCCGGGCGGTGCACGTCCAGCGTGGCGATGATCTTCTCCAGCTGGATCTCGGCCAGCACCTGCACCTGCGAATGGTCGAGGCCGAGCCGGCGCGAGCGCAGCGCCACCTGCGCGCCGCTCTCCTCGCCCGTGACGTAGAGCGCGTTGCGCCCGGCGTGCTGCAGCGCGTCGACCGCCTGCAGCAGCAGGGTCGACTTGCCGATGCCGGGGTCGCCGCCGATCAGGGTCACGCCGCCGTCGACGATGCCGCCGCCCAGCACGCGGTCGAGTTCGTCGATGCCGGTGGGCGTGCGGGCGATGTCGGTGGCCTCGATTTCCGAGAGCGTCGCCAGTTCGGCCGAGCCGGCCAGCGAGGAGAACTGGGTGCCGAAGCGGTTGTTGGCCGGCGCGCCCGGGGCGGGGCCGACCTGTTCGATCAATGTGTTCCAGGCGCCGCAGCTCGGGCATTTGCCGAGCCACTTGGGGCTGGTGCCGCCGCATTCGCTGCAGACGAAGAGGGTTTTTTCCTTGGCCATGGGGGGTGAGTGTAGGGATGCATGCGGGCCGCTCCGGGCAGACAATGCGGGCGGACTTGCAAGGAGCCCCGAGATGACCCCCACCCTGATGCTCGTGATCTACATGGCCATCCTGACCTGGCTCGCCCTGCTCGTGGCCAGCCTCATCCGGGTCAAGGGCTGGACCCCTTCGGGCACCCTGCTCGCGCTGGGCAACCGCGAGAACCTGCCCACGGCCACGCCCTTCGCGGGGCGCGCCGAGCGCGCGGCCCGCAACACGCTCGAGAACTTCGTGCTGTTCGCCGCCATCGCGCTGGTTGCGCATGCGGCCGGCGCGACCAGTCCGAAGGTGGCGACGGGCGCGCAGATCTTTTTCTGGGCGCGGGTGCTGTACCTGCCGGTCTACTGCGCCGGCATCACCTATCTGCGAACGGCGATCTGGGTGGTCAGCATCGTGGGGCTGGCGATGATGGTCCTGGGCATGCTTTGACCCGCAGCCGCCCGGCAGCGGCTCAGCCCTGCCTTCGCCGCCCGCCGCGGTCCCCGTGGCGCGGAATCCAGTAGCCCAGCGTCGCCGCCGCGGCCAGGGCCATCAGCCCGACCACCGCGATCCCCGAAGCCAGCGACAGGCTGGCGGCCAGGAAGGACAGCAGCGCTGGGCCGCACGATGACCCGATGTCGGACATCAGCCGCCACACGCCCAGGAAGTGCGCGCGCCCGTGGCGCGGCGAGTGGTCGGCGCCGACGGTCATGATGATCCCCGAGCCGATGCCGTTGCCGAAGCCGATGGCCAGCGCCGCGCACAGCAGCGTCAAGGTACCGGTGGTCAGGGGCATCAGCAGCATCGCCAGCCCCATGATCAGCATCGACGGCACCGCGACCCAGACCCGGCCCTTCAGGTCCATCACCTTGCCGGCCGGGTAGAACACCAGCATGTCGATGCCGCCGGCCAGCCCGTAGATCAGCGAGGCCACCGAGGGCGCCAGCGCCAGGTGGTCGGCCCACAACGGGATCACGGCCTGGCGCGATGCGCGCACGGCGCTGATCAGCACCACGCCGATGCCCAGGGTCAGGAAGACGTGCTTGTGATCGCGCAGGGTCGAGGCGATGGTCGGCGCGGCCGCCGGCGCATGCCCGGGCGGCAGCGGCGGCGCCTCGAGATCGGGAATGCGCGCACCGACGATCGCCGCCCCCATGGCGCCGACGATGCCGACGACATAGGCCGCCTGCAGGCCGAAGCCATGCACCGCGGCCGCCGCCAGGAAGGGGCCGATGAACATGCCGATGCGCATCACGCCACCCAGGGTCGACAGCGCGCGCGCACGGTAGGCGATGGGCACGGCCTCGGTCATGTAGCTCTGGCGCGCCAGGTTGTAGATTGCCTGCGACATGCCGACCATGAAGCAGCCGGCCCCGAACAGGACCAGGTGCGAGGTGCCGACGCACAGCGCCATGCCGAGCGCGCTCCAGACGCCAGCCGCGACGATGGCCCAGCGCTCGCCCCAGCGCATCGTGATGAACGAGGCCGGGATGTTGTTGAGCAGCGAGCCGATGCCGATCAGCGCGACCATCAGCGCCGCCATCGGGACGGAGGCGCCCAGGTCGCGCGCCGTGAGCGGCACGATCGGCAGGATGGCGCCCTCGCCGATGCCGAACAGCAGCGACGGCCCGAAGGCCGGGACGGCGATGCGGCGCAGGGAGAACGAGGACGACGACGGAGAGGCAGGCGAAACGGCGGACGGGGATGGCATGCGCGGAGGGGTTCGGGTGGGTGGCCGCGGCCCGCGCGGGCGGACAAAGGCGCGGCCATTGTCTCGCCGATGGCGGAAGTCTGCAGGGCCGGAGGCACTGCCGTGCCGGCCACGTTGACGTCGCGGTCCACGGCAACCTAGCATCGGCCAGCAACGCCCACGGCGGTGCGAAAGGGGACCGCCGATGACCTCCGCCTCATCCACCTTCGTCGCCAATGACGCCGATGCCTACGAAAAGCTCATGGGCCGCTGGAGCCGCCAGTTGGCACTGCCCTTCCTGGATTTCGTCGGCAGCGCCGATGGCGAGCGCGTGCTCGACGTCGGCTGCGGCACCGGGCACCTGGCCTTCGCGGTGACGCGCCGCACCGGGGCCGGCGAGGTGCGGGGCATCGACCTCGCCGAGCCCTACATCGCCCATGCCCGGCGCCACAACCAGGACCCGCGCATCGTCTTCGAGGTGGGCGACGCCTGCGCGCTGCCCTACCCGGACCGGCACTTCGACCGCGTGCTGTCGCTGCTGGTGCTGCACTTCGTTCCGGACACGGGCAAGGCGATCGCCGAGATGCGGCGGGTCGCCAAGCCGGGGGCGGTGGTCGGCGCGGCGGTGTGGGACGCGCGCGGCGGCTTCGTCTCGAACCGCATGTTCTTCGACACCGCGGCCGCGCTGGACCCGTCAGGAAGGGAGCGCCGCGCCAGCAGCTACACGCGGCCGATGACGCGGCCCGGCGAACTGGCCAAGGCATGGCGCGAGGCCGGGCTGAAATCGGTCGCCGAGACATCGCTCGCGATTCGCATGGAGTTCGCGTCCTTCGCGGATTACTGGACGCCCTTCGAAGGCAAGGACGGCCCGGTCGCCGAGTACTTGTCGACGCTGGACCCGGAGCAACGCGCCCGGCTGAGAGAGGCGGTCGAGTCGGCCTACCTCGACGGCGAGGCCGACGGGCCGCGCTCCTATGCGGCGCTGGCGTGGGCGGTCAAGGGACAGGCGCCAGCCTGAGGGCCGGTCAGCCCGCGTTCTTCAGCGATTGCTTGGCCTTGTCGGCCGAGGCCTTCGAACGGTTCTTGTGATAGCCCGACTTGACGTTGTTGACCGTCTTGCCGACCGGGCCGCTCTTCTCGGCTTCGCTGTCCGCGCGCTTCTCGTCGATCTTGTGCTTGGCCGCATCGGTGGCCTCCGAGGCAGCCTTGCCAACTTGGGCGCCAGCGGTCAGGACGGTGAGGGAGGCGGCGAGTGCGAACAGCATCTTCTTCATTGGATCTTCCGGGGTTGTGTGGTGAAGACCGATGGTTCCATGCGGCCGGCGCAGGGGCGCGTCAGCCGTTGCCTCGAACGGCTTCGCCTCGGGGGCTACGGCGCGTGTCAGGTTTTAGCGCGTGAGCCAAGGGTTTTCCCGAAGCCTCCACCGCTTGACCCAACTATTTAATATATTAAATAATCCACTCCGACATGGACATGCGCAGCACCGCCTTCTCCCACCGCAACCTGCCGCGCCTGCTGCTGCAGGCGCGCGAGGCCGTGATGGGCCACACGCGGCCGAGCCTGCGCGAGCACGCGCTGTCCGACCAGCAGTGGCGCGTGCTGCGGGTGCTGGGCGAGCATGGCGCGGTCGAGACCGGCCGGGTGGCGCGCGAGGCCTTCATCCTCGGGCCGAGCCTGACCGGCGTGCTGGCGCGCATGGAGCGCGACGGCCTCATCGCGCGCAGCCGCGACCCAGAAGACCAACGCCGCACCGTGGTCGAGGCCACGGCCCGCGGCCACCAGCTGGTGACGCAGCTCTCGACCAGCATCGAGGCGCACTACGCGTGGATGGAAGAAGCGATGGGCAAGGAGAAGCTGGCCCAGTTGTACGAGCTGCTCGACGAATTGATTGCATTGGAACAACCATGACCCCCACGTTCGGCACTTCGTGTCCTCTCTGCCCCCCAAGGGGGCGCGTTTCGCCTTGGGGCGGCCCGGCGGCGAAACCATGAGCTACCTACCATCCGGCACCGTCTACGGCGTGCTGCTGAACTTCCGCGCGGAGTTCGACGCACTCGCGCCGCTGATGAACCAGCCGCCCTACAAGGCGCCACCGAAGGCCCCAGTGCTCTACGTCAAGACCGCCAACACCTGGAGCCCGCACGGCAGTGCGATCACCGTGCCGGCGCAGGTCGATGCGGTCGAGGTCGGTGCCACGGTCGCGATGGTGATCGGCGTCGACAACGACGTCGAGGGCTTCGTGCTGATGAACGACCTGTCGATCCCGCATGCGAGCTTCTTCCGCCCGCCGGTCAAGTTCAAGTGCGTCGACGGCTTCCTCGGCATCGGCGCGGCGATGCGCGATGCGCAGGAGGTGGCCGACCCGGCGCAGTTCCGGCTCGAGGTGCGCATCAACGGCGAGCTGAAGCAGTCGATCGACTTCTCGCAGACGGTGCGCAGCGCCGAGCAGCTGCTGGCCGATGTCGGCGAGTTCATGACGCTCGCCCACGGCGAGGTGCTGATGCTCGGCTGCGACGCCGGCCGCCCGCTGGCACGCCCCGGCGACCGCATCGAGATCAGCGCGCCCGGCTTCGAGACCCTGGTCAACACCCTCGTGAAGGAGCAGGCATGAAGCACGCGCGCATCCTGTTCGAGAACGCGGTGCATGACGCCGTGGAAGACGGCGGCCGCCTGCGGCTGGCCGATGGCCGCCAGGTCGAGGCCGATGCGGTCTCGTGGCTGCCGCCGCTCAAGCCCGTGCCGCGCCCGCGCACCATCCTCGCGCTGGGCCTCAACTACGCCGACCACGCCAAGGAGCTGGAGTTCAAGGCGCCCGAGGAGCCGCTGGTCTTCGTCAAGGGAGAGAGCACGCTTACCGGCCACCGCCAGCTGACCTACCGGCCGTCGGAGGTGCAGTTCATGCACTACGAATGCGAGCTGGTGATCGTGGTCGGCAAGACCGCGAAGAAGGTCCGGCGCGACGACGCCTACGACTTCATCGGCGGCTACACGGTGGCCAACGACTACGCGATCCGCGACTACCTCGAGAACTGGTACCGCCCCAACCTGCGCGTGAAGAACCGCGACACCTGCACGCCGATCGGCCCCTGGCTGGTCGACGCCAAAGACGTGGCCGACCCCATGGCGCTGGCGCTCAGCACCACGGTCAACGGCAAGCTCACGCAGTCGGGCAACACGAAGGACATGATCTTCGACGCGCCCTTCCTGATCGAGTACTTCAGCGCCTTCATGACCCTGCAGCCCGGCGACCTGATCCTGACCGGCACGCCCGACGGCGTGGTCGATTGCCGCCCGGGCGACGTCATCGTGACCGAGATCGCGCAGATCGGCGCGCTGGTCAACACCATCGCCGCGGCCTGAGCGGCGCAGCAAACGGAGACAAGATGAAGAAGATGATCAAGCTCGCGACCGCGATGGTCGCGCTGGCCGCATCGGTGGTGGCGCTCGACGCACCGGCGCAAGGCTATCCGGCCAAGCCGGTGCGCTGGGTGGTCGGCTATCCGGCCGGCGGCGGCACCGACTTCCTGGCGCGCACCGCCGGCGCCCAGCTGTCGCAGCAGATCGGCCAGCCGGTGCTGGTCGACAACCGCCCCGGCGCCGCCGCCATCATCGCCTCCGAGAACGTGGCGCGCTCGCCCGGCGATGGCTACACCGTGTTCTCGGCCGACAACGGCGTGCTGGTCTACAACCCGGTGCTCTACAAGAAGCTGCCCTACGACAGCGAGAAGGACTTCGTCGCGCTCGGCATGATGGGGCGCTCGCCGCTCATCATCACGGCCGCGCCGGGCGCGGGCTTCGCCGACGCCAAGGCGCTGATCGCCGCGCTCAAGAAGGCGCCCGGCAAGTACAGCATCGCGACCCCTGGCGCGGGCAGCCCGCACCATCTCGCGCTCGAGCTGTTCCAGCGCGAGGCGGGCGTCTCGCTGCTGCACGTGCCCTACAAGGGCGGCGCCCCGGCGCTGCAGGATCTCATGGGCGGCCAGGTGCCGTTGATGATGCTCGACCTGCCGAGCGGCATCAGCGCCGTCAAGGCCGGCAAGGTGGTGCCGCTGCTCGCGATGTCGGGCGAGCGGGTGCCGCAGCTGCCGCAGGTGCCGACCGCGAAGGAACTCGGCTTCGCCGAGGTCGAGGCCTACACCTGGCAAGGCCTGGTGGCACCGGCTGCGACACCGAAGGACATCCAGCTGAAGCTCGGCACCGACCTGCTGAAGGCCATGAACGACCCCGCCGTGCGCCAGAAGCTGTTCGACGCCGGCTGGGAAGCCCGCCCCACCGACGCCGCCGACATGAACCGCTACGTGCAATCGGAGCGCAAGAAGTGGCAGGCGCTGATCGCTTCGCGCGAGATCCGAATCGACTGACCCTGAAAGACATCCCCATGCAGATCGACCACCTCATCAACGGCAAGCCGGTCGCCGGCCGCGACTATTTCCAGACCGTCAACCCGGCTACGCAAGAAGTGCTGGCCGAGGTCGCCTCGGGCGGCGAGGCCGAAGTGAACGCGGCCGTGGCCGCCGCCAAGGAGGCCTTCCCGAAGTGGGCCGGCCTGCCCGCTCCCGAGCGCGCCAAGCTGATCCGCAAGCTCGGCGACCTGGTCGCCAAGAACGTGCCCGAGATCGCGCAGACCGAGACCAACGACTGCGGCCAGGTCATCGCCCAGACCGGCAAGCAGCTGGTGCCGCGCGCGGCCGACAACTTCTATTACTTCGCCGAGATGTGCACCCGGGTCGACGGCCACACCTACCCGACGCCCACGCACCTGAACTACACGCTGTTCCATCCGGTCGGCGTGTGCGCGCTGATCTCGCCCTGGAACGTGCCCTTCATGACCGCCACCTGGAAGGTCGCGCCGTGCCTGGCCTTCGGCAACACCGCGGTGCTGAAGATGAGCGAGCTGTCGCCGCTGACCGCCGCGCGCCTGGGCGAGCTGGCGCTCGAGGCCGGCATCCCGGCCGGCGTGCTGAACCTGGTGCACGGCTACGGCAAGGAAGCCGGCGAGCCGCTGGTGGCGCACCCCGACGTGCGCGCGATCTCGTTCACCGGATCGACCGCCACCGGCAACCGCATCGTGAAGAGCGCGGGCCTGAAGAAGTTCAGCATGGAGCTGGGCGGCAAGAGCCCGTTCGTGATCTTCGACGACGCCGACCTCGACCGCGCGCTCGATGCCGCCATCTTCATGATCTTCAGCAACAACGGCGAGCGCTGCACCGCGGGCTCGCGCATCCTGGTGCAGCAGTCGATCTATGCCGACTTCGCGGCCAGGTTCGCCGAGCGGGCGAAGCGCATCACGGTCGGCGATCCGCTCGACGAGAAGACCATCGTCGGGCCGATGATCTCGCAGGCGCACCTGGCCAAGGTGCGCAGCTACATCGAGCTGGGCCCGAAGGAAGGCGCGACCCTGCTGTGCGGCGGCCTCGGCGCGCCGGAGCTTCCCGATCGCGTGAAGAAGGGCAACTACGTGCTGCCCACCGTCTTCGCCGATGTCGACAACCGCATGAAGATCGCCCAGGACGAGATCTTCGGGCCGGTCGCCTGCCTGATCCCGTTCAAGGACGAGGCGGATGCGATCCGGCTGGCCAACGACATCGCCTACGGCCTGTCGAGCTACGTGTGGACCGAGAACATCGGCAAGGCGCACCGGGTCGCCGCCGCGGTCGAGGCCGGCATGTGCTTCGTCAACAGCCAGAACGTGCGCGACCTGCGCCAGCCCTTCGGCGGCACCAAGGCCTCGGGCACCGGGCGCGAGGGCGGCACCTGGAGCTACGAAGTGTTCTGCGAGCCGAAGAACATCGCGGTCTCGCTTGGATCGCACCACATCCCCCATTGGGGCGTCTGACCATGGGCAAGCTCGCACTCGCCGCCAAGATCACGCACGTGCCCTCGCTGTACCTGAGCGAGCTCGACGGCCCGCGCAAGGGCAGCCGGCAGGCCGCCATCGACGGCCTGAAGGAAATCGGCCGCCGCTGCCGCGAACTGGGCGTGGACACCATCGTGGTGTTCGACACCCACTGGCTGGTCAACGCCAGCTACCACCTGAACTGCGCGCCGCATTTCAAGGGCGTCTACACCAGCAACGAGCTGCCGCACTTCATCAGCAACATGCCCTACGAGGTTCCGGGCAACCCGACGCTCGGCAAGCTGCTGGCGCAGGCCTGCAACCAATGGGGCGTGGAGACGCTGGCGCACGACGCCACCACGCTCGGGCCCGAATACGGCACGCTGGTCCCGATGCGCTACATGAACGAGGACCTGCACTTCAAGGCGATCTGCGTCTCGGCGCTGTGCACCAGCCACTACCTGAACGACAGCGCCCGCCTGGGCTGGGCCATGCGGCGCGCGGTGGAGGACCACTACGACGGCACGGTCGCCTTCTTCGCCAGCGGATCGATGTCGCACCGCTTCGCGCAGAACGGGCTGGCGCCGCAGTTCGCCGACCGCATCTGGAGCCCGCTGCTCGAACGCATGGACCACGACGTGGTGCGGATGTGGGAGAACGGCGAATGGAATGACTTCTGCAGCATGCTGCCCGAGTACGCCGTCAAGGGCCATGGCGAGGGCTTCATGCACGACACGGCGATGGTGCTCGGCGCCCTGGGCTGGTCGGCCTACGACGGCAAGGCGGAGGTCGTGACGCCCTACTTCGGCTCCTCGGGCACCGGCCAGATCAACGTGGTGCTACCGGTCACGCCGCAGGACGGCCGCGCCATTCCTAAGGCCCAGGCGTCCAGCGCCGAGGGCTTCCAGGCCGTCTCTCGCCTCTGAGGCCTCCATGCCGCACCTGGTCATTCTCTACACCCCCAACATCGAGCGCGAGACCGACATGTCGGCGCTCTGCCGCGCGCTCGCCGACTGCATGCTCGAACAGCGCGACGACGAGGGCCGGCAGGTCTATCCGACCGGCGGCACCCGCGTGCTGGCCTATCCGGCGGCGCACCACGCGGTGGCCGATGGCAAGGCCGACTACGCCTTCGTCTACCTCAACCTGCGGATGGGCGCGGGCCGAAGCGCCGCGGTACACAAGCGCGTCGGCGACGCCCTTCTGGGCGCGACGAAGGCGCACTTCGCGCCGGTCTTCGACCAACGCCACATCGGCATCACGCTGCAGATCGACGAGAGCCCCGGCCAGGTCTACGACGGCAAGCACAGCAACCTGCATCCCCTCTTCAACAAGTCCTGAACCATGCTCGCACCCGAACTCATCCGGCAACTGGCCGCCGAACTCCACGAAAGCGAGAAGACGCGCGTGCAGGTCGAGCATTTCTCGAAGCGCCATCCGGAGATGACGATCGAGGACGGCTACGCGATCTCGCGCGAATGGGTCAAGGCCAAGATCGCCGAGGGCCGCACCGTCAAGGGCCACAAGATCGGCCTGACCTCGCGCGCCATGCAGCTGTCGAGCCAGATCGACGAGCCCGACTACGGCACGCTGCTCGACGACATGTTCTTCGAGCAGGGCGGCGACATCCCGTTCTCGCGCTTCATCGCGCCGCGGGTCGAGGTCGAGCTGGCCTTCAAGCTCGGCAAGCGGCTCAAGGGGCCGAACGTAACGATCTTCGACGTGCTGGACGCCACCGACTACGTGGTGCCGGCGATCGAGATCATCGATGCGCGCATCGAGCAGTTCGATCGCCACACCAAGCAGATGCGCAAGGTGTTCGACACCATCGCCGACAACGCGGCCAACGCCGGCATCGTGACCGGCGGGCGGCCGGTGAAGCCGGACGCGGTCGACCTGCGCTGGGTCAGCGCGCTGCTCTACAAGAACGGCGTCATCGAAGAGTCCGGGGTCGCGGCCGCGGTGCTGAACCATCCCGCCACCGGCGTCGCCTGGCTCGCCAACAAGCTGGCGCCCTGGGACGAATGCCTGGAGGCCGGCGAGATCGTGCTCGGCGGCTCGTTCACGCGGCCGACCACCGCGCTGCCGGGCGATACATTCCATGCGGACTACGGCCCCCTGGGCGCGATCTCCTTCCGCTTCGTCTGAAAGTCACGAAACCATGACCACACCCACCAACCCCTTCAAGCAAGCCCTGGCCGACAAGCGCGCCCAGATCGGCCTCTGGCTCGGCCTGGCCGATGCCTACAGCGCCGAGATCTGCGCCGGCGCCGGCTTCGACTGGCTGCTGATCGACGGCGAGCATTCGCCCAACGGGCTGGCCAGCATCCTGCAGCAGGCACAGGCGATCGCCGGCTATCCGGGCGTCAACGCGATCGCCCGCGTGCCGCTGGGTCATGGCGACGCGGGTGCGGCGCTGATCAAGCAGTACCTCGACCTCGGCCTGCAGACCCTGCTGGTGCCGATGGTCGACACGCCCGAGCAGGCGCGCGCGATCGTGCGCGCGATGCGCTACCCGCCCGAGGGCATCCGCGGCATGGGCGGCGCGCGCGCCTCGCGCTGGGGCCGCTATCCCGCCTATGCCAAGGAAGCCAACGACCGTGTCTGCCTGCTGGTGCAGGCCGAGTCGCGCGAGGCGCTGGCCAACCTGGAAGCCATCGCGGCGATCGACGGCGTCGACGGCGTCTTCATCGGACCGGCCGACCTGTCGGCCTCGATGGGCCACGTGGGCGACTCCGACCACCCCGAGGTGCAGGCCGCGATCGAGGACGCGATCGCCCGCATCCAGCGCGCCGGCAAGGCCGCGGGCATCCTCACGCCCAACGAGACGCTGGCGCGCAAGTACCTGGCGCTGGGCGCGACCTTCGTCGCCGTCGGGCTGGACACCAACCTGCTGGTGCGCAGCACCAGCGCGCTGGCGGCGAGCTTCAAGAACACGGCCAGGCCGGCAGCCAGCGGCGGCACCTACTGATCCCCGGCGTGATGACTTCAGTACTCGATACGTGAGGTAAACGCGGGTGTGCGGCGCACCGAGTTGCGGGAAAAATACGCCCTTTCCAACGCATCGACCACCCGAGGAGACATCTCAATGACCATCACCCGCCGCCACCTGCTGCAGACCACCAGCGCCTCCGCGCTGCTGGCCAGCCTGGGCCAGAGCGTCTTTGCCCAGTCGCAGGGCTTTCCCTTCGAGACGGCGCGCCTGATCACCGGCTTCGCGGCCGGCGGCACCTCCGACACCACTTGCCGGCGTGTCGCGACCCGGCTGCAGCCCGACTACGGAAAGGCCGTGGTGGTCGAGAACCGCACCGGCGCGGGCGGCCAGATCGCGGTCACCTATGTCAAGAGCCAGCCGGCCGACGGCGCCACGATCCTGCAGACGCCGACCTCGATCCTCACGATCTATCCGCACATCTACAAGAAGCTGCCGTACGACCCGCTGGTCGACCTGTCGCCGGTGACGATCGCCTGCGTGTTCGACTTCGGCTTCGCGGTCGGGCCGGCGGTGCCGCTCACGATCAAGACCGTGCCGGAGTTCCTGGCCTGGGCCAAGACCCATCCCGAAGGCGCCAACTTCGGCTCGCCGGCCGCCGGCTCGACGCCCCACTTCATCGGCGCGCTGCTGGGCAAGAGCGCGGGCGTCGAGCTCAAGCACGCGGCCTACCGCGGCACCCAGCCGGCGATGCTCGACTTGCTGGGCGGCAACATCGCGGCGGTGTCGGGCCCGATCGGCGACATCACGCAGCACCTGCCCACAGGCAAGGTGCGCATCCTCGGCGTCTCGGGCGCCAAGCGCAGCCGCTTCGCGCCCGACGTGCCGACCTTCGAGGAGCAGGGCATCAAGGACATGACGCACAGCGAATGGTTCGCCTTCCTGCTGCCGGCCAAGGCCTCGCCCGAAGTGGTGGCGCGCGCCAATGCCGCCTTCAAGCAGGCGCTGGCCCAGAAGGACGTGATCGACGGCCTGGCGGGCTTCGGCCTGGAGGCGATGTCCTCGACGCCGGGCGAACTCACGGAGCTGATCAAGAAAGACACGGCCAAGTGGGCCCCCATCGTGAAACAGGTCGGCTTCACCGCAGAGGGCTGACCATGAAAAGGAACTGCAGATGAACACACTCGCCACCCCGTCGCCTTCGGCGCTGGTGCATCCCGCCCTCCACCCCGACGAGCGCGCCGCCCGGCTGCAGCTTGCCGCCTGCTACCGCGTGTTCGCGATGCTGGGCTGGACCGAGATGATCTACAACCACATCACGGTGCGGCTGCCCGACAGCGTGACCGGTGGCGAGAAGCAGTTCCTGATCAATCCCTTCGGCCTGCACTACAGCGAGGTCACGGCCAGCAACCTGGTCAAGATCGACCTGGAGGGCCGGGTGCTCGACGGCTCCACCCATGCGGTGAACCCGGCCGGCTTCACGGTGCATGCCGCGATCCACGACGGCCTGCCCGACGCGCATTGCGTGATGCACGTGCACACCACCGCGGGCGTGGCGGTGGCCTGCCTGCAGGGGGGGCTGCAGCAGACCAACTTCTATACCGCGCAATTGCACGGCATGGTCGCGTACCACGAGTTCGAGGGCATCACGATCCATGCCGACGAAGGTCCGCGGCTGCTGAAGAGCATCGGCGAGCGCAAGGCCGTGATCCTGCGCAACCACGGCTTGCTGGCCTGGGGCGAGACGCTGCCCCAGACCTTCGCGATCCTCTGGACCTTGCAGCGTGCCTGCGAGATCCAGCTGGCGACCTTGTCGATGGGCGCGCCGATCCCGGTCTCCGAGGCCATCGCCGAGCGCTGCACGCGCGACGCACTGCAGTTCAATCCGGCGCACGGCGCCGGCCAGGATGTGTTCGACGCCCTGGTGCGCCAGGTCGACCGCATCGACGACAGCTACAAGCTATAGAGCTCCCCCCCCAGGTTGGCTCACTTCGTGTAGCCGCCCACCCCCTGCCGGGGGCAACACCAGCGGCCCGGCAAAGCCGGTTCCGCGGTGTTCCTGGAAGGGGCCAGGGCGAGCCTCAAGCCAAGAGCAAAGGAATCTTCCGAAAATGAAAATTTGCATCTACGGCGCCGGCGCCATCGGCGGCTGGATCGGCGCCAAGCTCGCGCGGGCCGGATCGGCGATCAACGTGGTGGCGCGCGGCGCCACGCTGGACGCCCTGAAGCGCGACGGGCTCACGCTGGCCAGCGGCGACTCGCGCGTGAGCGTGCCGGTCAACGCCAGCGACGACCCTTCGGCGCTCGGCGTCCAGGACCTGGTCATCGTCGCCGTGAAGGCGCCCTCGCTGCCGGCCGTGGCGCAGCGGATCGCGCCGCTGCTGGGCCCCGGCACCATCGTGCTGACGGCCATGAACGGCGTTCCGTGGTGGTTCCTGCAGGGCGGCTTCGGCGGCCCGCTGGCCGGTGCGCAGCTCGAGGCGGTCGACCCGGGCGGCAAGATCGATGCGGCGATTCCCGCCCGGCACGTGATCGGCTGCGTGGTGCACGCCAGCTGCGCGCTCGACGCGCCGGGCGTGGTGCGGCATCACTTCGGCAACGGCCTGATCATCGGCGAGCCCTCGGGCGAGGCGACCCCGCGGGCCAGGGCGCTGCTGGACCTGCTGGCCGGCGCGGGCCTCGATGCCAAGCTCTCGCCGCAGATCCAGAAGGACGTCTGGTACAAGCTCTGGGGCAACATGACGGTCAACCCGATCAGCCTGCTGACCGGCGCCACCACCGACCTGATCCTGGGCGACGACCTGGTGCGCGGCTTCATCTCGACCATCATGCTGGAGGCCAAGGAAGTCGGCGCCCGGATCGGCGTGCCGATCGCCGACACGCCGGAGGATCGCCACGCGGTCACGCGCAAGCTCGGCGCCTTCAAGACCTCGATGCTGCAGGACGTGGAGGCCGGTCGCGCGGTCGAGCTCGACGCGCTGGTGTCCTCGGTGCGCGAACTCGGCGAACGCGCCGGCGTGGCGACGCCGTTCACCGATGCGCTGCTGGGGCTGGCGCGGCTGCGGGCTCGGCAGCTCGGGTTGTACTGAGCGGCCTCGGCGCCCCATGTTGCGGCGCACCAATCGGCCCGCCGGCGCGGATCTTCAATCCAGGACGACGGGTACGCGCGGCGCGACGGCGCACATGAGCTCGTAGCCGACGGTGCCGCCGGCCCGCGCCACCTCGTCGATCGGCAGCACTGCGCCTGCCGACGAGCGGCCCCACAGCGTGACCTCGGAGCCGAAACCGGCGTCGGGCACCGGCGTCAGGTCGACCGTGATCATGTCCATGCTGACCCGCCCGACCATGCGCGTGCGCACGCCGTCGACCAGCACCGGCGTGCCCGTGCTGCAGTGCCGCGGATAGCCATCGGCATAGCCGACCGCGGCGACGCCGATGCGCAGCGGGCCCTCGGCGCGGAAGCTGGAGCCGTAGCCGATGGTGTCGCCGGCCTGGAGCGTCTGCACGGCGATCAGCCGGGTGGCGAGCGTCATGGCCGGCTGCAGCTGCCAGTGGGCCGCGTCGTGCTCGGGGAAATCGGGCGCGCTGCCGTACAGCACGATGCCGGGGCGCACCCAGTCGGCCCGGGTCTGGGCCGGGTGGCGCAAGGTCGCGGCGCTGTTGGCCACCGTGCGCTCGCCGGGCAGGTCCTGGGCGGCACGGTCGAAGACCTCGATCTGGTGGGCGATGCCGCGCTCGCCGTCGGCGTCGCTGAAGTGCGTCATCAGCGAGATTTCATCGACCTGGGGCAGGGCATTGAGCCGCGTCCAGGCCGAACGGAAGCGCTCGGGCGTGAAGCCCAGGCGGTTCATGCCGGAGTTCATCTTGAGAAAGACGCGCTGCGGCACCTGGGTCTTGTGGGCGGCCAGCATGTCGATCTGGGCGTCGCAGTGGACCGTGTGCCAGAGGTCGAGGCGGGAGCACAGCTCGAGGTCGCGCGGCTCGAAGACACCCTCGAGCAGCAGGATCGGCCCGCGCCAGCCCAGGGCGCGCACCCGCTCGGCCTCCGCCAGGTCGAGCAGCGCAAAGCCGTCGGCCGCGCGGAAGGCGTCGAAAACCCGCTCGATCCCGTGCCCGTAGGCGTTCGCCTTGACCACCGCCCAGACCCGGGAATCGAGTGCGGAACGGCGGGCCCGGTCGAGGTTGTGGCGCAGGGCGGCGGCATGGACAGTGGCAAGGATCGGACGCGGCACTTCAAAAACCCGGTGAAAAGCTGAAAACACTCACACAACAAAGCCCGGCGTTGAGGCCGGAAAGCGCCATTCTGACATCGCGCACCCCATGCTATAACCGCGCACCCGCCTCTGATGCGGGCCCTTTTCTTCACTACCGCCAGCCCTCCCCCATCTGGCCAGCCAGCTCATCGATGAAGCGCGGTTTCTACACCATCATGTCGGCCCAGTTCTTTTCGTCACTGGCCGACAACGCGCTTTTCGTTGCTGCTGTGGAGCTGATGCGAACCAGCGGCGCGCCGGAGTGGCAGCGCGCCGCGCTGGTGCCGATCTTCACCGTCTTCTACGTGGCGCTGGCGCCGCTGGTCGGCGCCTTCGCCGACGCCTTGCCCAAGGGCAAGGTGATGTTCATCAGCAATGCGATCAAGGTGGTCGGCTGCGTGATGATGCTGTTCGGCTCGCATCCGCTGATGGCCTACGCCATCGTCGGGCTCGGCGCCGCGGCCTATTCCCCGGCCAAGTACGGCATCCTGACCGAACTGCTGCCGGCCTCCCAGCTGGTCAAGGCCAACGGCTGGATCGAGGGGCTGACCATCGCCTCGATCATCCTGGGCATCGTGCTCGGCGGGCAGCTGGTCGGGCATGCGCTCTCCAGCCACCTGCTGGCGCTCGACTTTCCGTTCATCGACACCGGCGTCAACACCGCGCCCGAGGCCGCGATCTCGGCGCTGATCCTGGTCTACATGGTTGCCGCCTGGTTCAACACCCGCATCCCGCTGACCGGCGTCGAGATGCGGCCGCTGCGCTCCAACCCGCAGCACGGCATCGTGCGCAACGTGTTCGCCCTGCTGCCCGACTTCTGGCAATGCAACTCGCGCCTGTGGCGCGACAAGCTGGGCCAGATCTCGCTCGCCACCACCACCCTGTTCTGGGGCGCCGGCGGCAACCTCAAGTACATCGTGCTGGCCTGGGCCTCGCTGGCGCTGGGCTACAACACGGCGCAGGCCTCGTCGCTGACCGGCGTCGTGGCGATCGGCACCGCGGTCGGCGCGATCGTGGCCTCGATGAAGATGCGGCTGGACATGGCCACGCGGGTGATCCCGATGGGCATCGGCATGGGCCTGCTGGTGATCGGCATGAACTTCATCGGCAGCATCTGGCTCGCCGTGCCCTTCCTGATCCTGCTCGGCGGCCTGGGCGGCTTCCTGGTGGTGCCGATGAACGCGCTGCTGCAGCACCGCGGCCACAACTTGATGGGCGCCGGCCGCTCGATCGCGGTGCAGAACTTCAACGAGCAATCGTGCATCCTGGTGCTGGGCGCGTTCTACAGCGCATGCACCGGCATCGGCCTGTCGGCCTACTCGGCCATCACCGCCTTCGGCGTCGTGGTGGCCGGCTTCATGTGGCTCATCAAGCGCTGGCACCAGCACAACCTGAAGCGCCATCCGGAAGAGGTCGAGCATCTGCTCGCCATCGCGCGCAGCGACAAGCACCACTGACCGGTTTCCGTTTCCATTGCCCGCTCTCGCGCTGATCTTCAACGCCTTCGTCTGGGGCGTCTCCTGGTTTCCCTTCCGCCAACTCGAAGGGCATGGCCTGCACCCGGTGTGGGCGACCTGCCTGATCTATGCCGCCGTCACGCTCGCCATGGCGCTGCTGCGGCGGCGCGTCTGGGGGCTGTTCGCCCGGCAGCCGGCGCTGCTGGCGCTGGGGCTGGCGGCGGGCCTGACCAATGTCGGCTTCAACTGGGCCGTGACGCAGGGCGACGTGGTGCGGGTGGTGCTGCTGTTCTACCTGATGCCATTGTGGAGCGTGCTGCTGGCCTGGGCTTTCCTGGGCGAGCGACCGAGCCTCGCGGCGCTCGCCCGGGTCGCGCTGGCGCTGGTCGGCGTCGCGGTGGTGCTGAAGTCGCCTGAAACCGATTGGCCGGTGCCGGCCAGCCTGCCGGACTGGCTGGGCGTGGCCGCCGGCTTCGGTTTCGCAGTGACCAACATCCTGCTGCGCCGGCTGCGCAGCGCCCCCGGCGAGGCCCGGGCGCTGGCGATGTTCGGCGGCTGCGCCGTGATGGCCGGCGCCACCGCCCTGATCGGCACGGCGCTCGGCGCGATGGCGCCGCCGCCGTTGGCCGACCCGGGCTGGTGGGGCTGGGCCCTGCTGCTGGGCACCGGCTTCGTCTTCGCCAACGTCTGCCTGCAGTACGGCGCGGCGCGGCTGGCGGCCAGCGCGACCTCGGTGATCATGCTGTCGGAAGTGCTGTTCGCGAGCGTCTCGTCGGTGGCGCTGGGCGCGGCCACGATGGAAACGCGGATCTGGCTCGGCGGCGCGCTGATCGTGGCGGCGGCGGTGTGGTCGTCGTTTGCACGCGCCCCGGCGGGCGACGATGATCGGCGCACACTTTCCCCCCAGGACTTGCCATGACCAGCGTCTACGACTTCGAGGCCCGCCGCATCGACGGCCGGCCGGCCCCGCTTTCCGAGTACCGCGGCCGGGTGCTGCTGATCGTCAACACCGCCAGCCAGTGCGGCTTCACGCCGCAGTTCGAGGGGCTGGAGGCGCTGTACCGGAAGTACGCCGGACAGGGCCTCGAGGTGCTGGGCTTTCCGTCCAACCAGTTCATGCACCAGGACCCGGGAACCAACGCCGAGATTGGCGCCTTCTGCACCGAGAAGTACGGCGTGAGCTTCCCGATGATGGAGAAGATCGACGTCAACGGCGCCGCCGCCGCGCCGCTCTACAAGTGGCTGGTCAAGGAGGCGCCAGGCCTGCTGGGCAGCACCGCGATCAAGTGGAACTTCACCAAGTTCCTGGTCGGCAGGGACGGCCGGGTTGTCAAGCGCTATGCGCCGCTCGACAAGCCCGAGTCGATCGCCCGCGACATCGAGGCGGCGCTGCAGGCCGCCTGATCAGAACCTGAAATCGGCGGTCTTGGAGCCGGAGCCCAAGGTCACGGCCTGGCTCTTGGTCACGCCCTCGCTCGCGGCCTCGACCGTGTAGCGGCCGGCCGGCAGGTCGACCAGGCAGACCGGGCCGCTGGCGCGCATGGCCAGCGCGGTGCCACCCTTGTCGTCCTTCACCATGACGTCGACATCGGCCAGGTAGGCGCCGCTGGCGCGGGCGAACAGCAGCGACAGCGGGTGGTCCTTCATGGCGGCGCGCATCGCCACCGACTCGTCGGAGCCGACGCCGCCGCAGACGTAGCGACCGGCATCCTGGACCTTCATGGCCGGCGCCACGACCGGGGTCTGGGCCTGGGCCATCCAGGGCGCGGTTGCGCAGGCGCACAGCGCAGCGGCGCGCAACAGGGTTCTTGAAAGGGCATGCATGGAAATTCTCCCGGTAGGAACACGCCTGCATGCTGGCGCGGCGCCGTCGCGCCGGGCGTCGGACCAGAACCCCGGATGCTGTACGTTCAGGCCGCCAGCGCGGCGTCGAGCAGCTCGATCCAGTGCCGCACGGGCGTCTGCGTGCCGCTTTGCAGATGCGTGATGCAGCCGATGTTGGCCGACGCGATGGCGCTGGGCTGCAGCTGGTTCAGGTGGCCCAGCTTGCGGTCGCGCAGCGGGTAGGCCAGCTCGGGCTGCAGCACCGAATAGGTGCCGGCGGAGCCGCAGCACAGGTGCGATTCGCTGGCCGCCACCCGGATGTCGAAGCCGAGCGCGCGCAGATTGACCTCGACCCCGTTGCGCAGCTTCTGGCCGTGCTGCAGCGTGCACGGCGGGTGGTAGGCGACGACGCCGGCCGGCGCCGCGACCCGGCCTTTCAGCGCCGGCACCAGTTCGGGCAGCAGCTCGCTCAGGTCGCGGGTCAGTGCGCTGATGCGCTCGGCCTTGGCGGCATAGGCCGGGTCGTCCTTCAGGATGTGGCCGTACTCGCGCACCGTGACGCCGCAGCCCGAGGCATTCATGACGATCGCCTCGACCGCGCCGCCCTCGACCAGCGGCCACCAGGCATCGATGTTGGCGCGCATCTGCATCCGGCCGCCGTCCTGGTCGTTGAGATGGAACCGGACGGCGCCGCAGCAGCCGGCGGCCGGCGCGACCACGGCCTGGATGCCGGCGGCGTCGAGCACCCGCGCGGTCGCGCTGTTGATGTTGGGCGCCATCGACGGCTGCACGCAGCCGGCCAGCATCAGCACCTTGCGCTCATGCGTGCGCGTGGGCCAGGCACCCGCGGGCCGCGGCGCCGGCACCTTGGCCTTGAGCGCGGCCGGCAGCAGGCCGCGGACCGACTGGCCCAGCTTCATCGCCGGACCGAAGAGCGGCGAAGGCAGGGCCTCCTTGAGCGTCCATCGCACGGCGCTCTCGCCCATCGGCCGCGGCACCTTCTGGTCCACGATCTTGCGGCCGATGTCGACCAGGTGGCCGTATTGCACGCCGCTCGGGCAGGTGCTCTCGCAGTTGCGGCAGGTCAGGCAGCGGTCGAGGTGCAGCTGCGTGCTGCGGGTCGGCGCCTTGCCTTCGAGCACCTGCTTGATGAGGTAGATGCGCCCGCGCGGTCCGTCGAGTTCGTCGCCGAGCAGCTGGTAGGTCGGGCAGGTGGCGGTACAGAAGCCGCAGTGCACGCACTTGCGCAGGATCGCCTCGGCCTCGCGGCCGTCGGCGGTGCCCTGGAATTCGGGAGCGAGTTCGGTTTGCATGCGGGACTTCAGTGCGAGGTGGTTCTTGCGGGAAGGAGCCGGCCGCGGTCGAACACGGCATCGGGATCGAATTCGTTCATGAGCGCGCGGTGGATGCGCTCGATCGGCGCGCTCAGGGCGTCGAAGCGGGCCTCGTGACGCGCCCCGGGCGCGGGCCTGAAGAGCGTCGCATGGCCACCGGCGGCGCGGGCCGCGGCTCGCACCCGCTGCGACTCGCCGGGGCTGGCATGGACCCAGCGCTGGCCGCCGTGCCACTCGACCAGCGGCGCGCCGTCGAGGTCGAGCACCGCCGCGGTCTGCGGCACCGAGAGCCGCCACAAGGCGCCCGCACCGGCGCTGAACCAGGGGTGCTGCTGGTCGCGCAGCGACTGCCAGCCGGCCGCCGCGCGCTCGGCATCCTGGCGCTCGCCGCCGAGCTGCGCGCAGGCCGCCTCGACCGCCGCCACCGCGCCGCGCAGGCGCAGCGACAGCACGCCGACGCCGTCGCGCTCGCGCCAGACGCTGGCGTTGAGCGGCAGCGGCCGGCCGCCCCATTCGTTGAGCAGGCGCAGCGCATCGGCCTGGCTGCAGGCGAAGTCGAGCGTGGCCTCGGCCGGCGCCACCGGCAGCACCTTGAGGCTGGCCTGCGCGACCAGCCCGAGGGCACCCATCGAACCGGCCAGCACCCGCGACACGTCATAGCCGGCGACGTTCTTCATGACCTGGCCGCCGAAGACCAGCACCTCGCCGCGGCCGTTGACGAGCGTGATGCCGAGCAGGTAGTCGCGCACCGCGCCGACGCTGGCGCGCGCGGGGCCGCTGAGCCCGGCCGCGATCATGCCACCTACGGTCGCTGCGCTCCCTGCGGCGGAGCCGCCGTCCAGGACGCGCTCGCCCAAGGGCTCGACGCGGGTCCCGCCGGCCGCGAAGCGCGGCGGCTCGAACGGCAGGCACTGGCCCTGCCCGGCCAGCAGCGCCTCGAGTTCGGCCAGCGGCGTGCCGGCCCCGACGGTGACGACCAGCTCGCTGGGTTCATAGCTGATGACGCCGGCGAGCGCGGCGGTTTCGAGGGGCTCGCCGTGCGCGGCTTCGCCGTAGAAGGCCTTGGTGTTGCCGCCGCGGATGCTCAGCGTCGTGCGGTCGGCGGCGGCGGCGCGGATGCGGTCGGCGATATTGGTGATTGCTGTGGAATCCATCGTCTTGATCAGTTGAGGACAGAGCAAAAACTGCTACGCAGTTTCTTGGTCTGTCCCGCAAGGTATTCAGAATCTCGGCAGGTCCGCAAAGGGCATCGCCTGCCCCGCGCGGAACACTTGCTTGCCGTACTCGGCGCAGCGCGACAGCGTGGGGATCACCTTGCCCGGGTTCAGCAGCCCCGCAGGATCGAAGGCCCGCTTGACGCCGAACATCTGTTCGTTCTCGGCCGCGGTGAACTGCACGCACATGCTGTTGAGCTTCTCGACGCCGACCCCATGCTCGCCCGACACCGTGCCGCCCATCGCGACGCTGGTCTCGAGGATGTCGGCGCCGAACAGCTCGCAGCGGTGCAGCTCGTCGGGGTCGTTGGCGTCGAACAGCACCAGCGGATGCAGGTTGCCGTCGCCGGCGTGGAACACGTTGCAGCAGCGCAGGCCGTACTTGATCTCCATCTGCTGGATAGCGAGCAGGATGTCGGCCAGCCGCTTGCGCGGGATGGTCGAGTCGAGGCACATGTAGTCGGGGCTGATGCGGCCCGAGGCCGGGAAGGCGTTCTTCCGGCCGCTCCAGAAGCGCAGCCGCTCGTCCTCGTTCTCGCTGCAGGCGATCGCGGTGGCGCCGCACTGGCGCAGCACTTCGGTCATGCGGCCGATCTCTTCCTCGACCTCCTCGGGCGTGCCGTCCGATTCGCACAGCAGGATGGCGGCCGCGTCGAGGTCGTAGCCGGCGCGCACGAAGTCCTCGACCGCGGCGGTCATGGGCTTGTCCATCATTTCGAGGCCGGCCGGGATGATGCCGGCCGCAATGACCGCGGCCACCGCATCGCCTGCCTTCCGGACATCGTCGAAGCTGGCCATGATGCAGCGCGCCAGCTGCGGCTTGGGCACCAGCTTGACAGTGACCTCGGTGGTGACGGCCAGCATGCCCTCGCTGCCGATCACCAGCGCCAGCAGGTCGAGGCCGGCGCAGTCGAGCGCCTCGCCGCCGAATTCGATCGCCTCCCCCTCGGCCGTGAAGCCGCGCACCCGCAGCACGTTGTGCAGGGTGAGGCCGTACTTGAGGCAGTGCACGCCGCCCGAGTTCTCGGCCACGTTGCCGCCGATGGTGCAGGCGATCTGGCTCGAGGGGTCGGGCGCGTAGTAGAGGTTGAAGGGCGCCGCCGCCTCGCTGATCGCGAGGTTGCGCACGCCGCACTGGACCACCGCGGTGCGGCTGACCGGATCGATCCTGACGATCCGGTTGAACTTGGCGAGCGACATCGTCACGCCCAGCGCATGCGGCATCGCACCGCCCGAGAGCCCGGTGCCGGCACCGCGCGCCACGACCGGAACGCCGAGCCCGTGGCAGGTCTTGAGCACGGCCGCGACCTGGGCCTCGGTCTCGGGCAGGGCCACCACCAGCGGCCGCTGGCGGTAGGCCGTGAGGCCGTCGCACTCGTAGGGCACGGTGTCCTCGTCGTGCCAGATCAGCGCGTGGGCGGGCAGGTGCGGCTGCAGCGCCTGCACCACCTGGGCCTGGCGGGCGGAGGCCGACAGCGATCCCTGTTCGGCGGGAGTGAGCGGGGCATTCATGACAAGGCTTTCATCGGACCACCATCAGCGTGAAGGGCCAGACGTAGGCCTGCATCGTGACGAACAGGCCGACCAGGCAGGCCAGCGCGATCGAGTGGAAGAACACAAAGCGCAGGATATCGCCTTCGTGGTTGAACCAGCGGGTGGCGGTGGAGGCGACCACGATCGACTGGGCGTCGATCATCTTGCCCATCACGCCGCCCGAGCTGTTGGCCGCGCCCATCAGGTTGGCCGACAGGCCGAGCTGCTCGGCCGCCACCTTCTGCATGCCGCCGAACAGCACGTTCGAGGCGGTGTCGGAGCCGGTCATCGCGACGCCGATCCAGCCCATCAAGGTGCCGAAGAAGGGATAGAACGCGCCGGTGTTGGCGAAGGCCAGGCCCAGCGTGGTGTCGGTGCCCGAGAAGCGCGTGAGCGTGCCGAGCGCCAGCATGAGCACGATGGTCAGCAGCGAATAGCGCACCAGCCACAGCGTGCGAAAGAAGATGCGCACGATCTCGACCGGGCCGTAGCGCATGAAGAAGGCGCTGACGACGGCCGACAGCAGAATCCCGGTGCCGGTCGCCGACAGGATGTTCAGCACGTAGACCGCGCCTTCCTTGGTCGGCGTGGCCACCACCGGCGGCATCTTCTCGATCATGTTGTGCAGCCCGGCCATCGGGAACGAAGGCGCGAAGAGGCCGTTGAGCGCGGTCTTGACCGAAGGCAGCCCCCAGACGAAGACGAACACCGACAGGATCAGCCACGGGGTCCAGGCGCGAATCAGCGCCGCCCGCTCGTGCACCACCACCGGCGCCGGCGGCTTGGCTTCGTGGGCGCTGACGTCGCGGCCCTTGAGCGAGGGCGAATGCCAGATCTTGCGCGGCTGCCAGACGCGCAGGAACAGCACCAGGCAGACCATCGAGACGATGGCCGCGATGATGTCGACCAGTTCCGGGCCGATGAAGTTCGACACCAGGTACTGCGGGATCGCGAAGCTCAGGCCGGTGACCAGGATCGCCGGCCAGATCTCCCACATCGCCTTGCGGCCGGCAAAGGCCCAGATCAGCCAGAACGGCACCAGCAGCGAGAAGAAGGGCAGCTGGCGGCCGATCATCGCCGTGACCTCCATCAGGTCGTAGCCATGCACCTTGGCCAGCGTGATGACCGGTGTGCCGAGCGCGCCGAAGGCGACCGGGGCGGTGTTGGCGATCAGGCTCAGGCCCGAGGCCGCGAGCGGCGAGAAGCCCAGTCCGATCAGGATGCCCGCGGTGACCGCGACCGGCGTGCCGAAGCCGGCCGCACCCTCGAAGAAGGCGCCGAAGCAGAAGGCGATCAGCAGCAGCTGGATGCGCCGGTCTTCGGTGATTCCCGAGAGCGAATCCTGCAGCACCTTGAAGCTGCCGTTCTGCTCCGCCAACTGCTGCAGGAAGATGATGTTGAGCACGATCCAGCCGATCGGCAGCAGCCCGGTGAAGCCGCCGAACAGCGCCGCGCGGCCCGCCATGCCGGCCGGCATGCCGTAGGCGAAGACGGCCACGGCGATCGCCGCCAGCAGCCCGAGGCCGGCCGCGATGTGGGCCTTGATGTGGAAGAAGCCGAGGCAGGCCAGCATCACCACCACCGGAATCGCGGCCAGCGCGGTGGAGACGATCATGTTGCCGAAGGGGTCGTAGATTTGCTGCCAGGTCATGGGCTGTCTCCCGAAAAGTGGTGTCTCGCTTGTGCGATCCGAACTTTATGGAACCCGGCGGCCGCCGAATTGAAGGTTTTTTGCGGCAGCCTTGAAATCTGCTCGATCTATCTCAGGGTTTGTACGAGCCACTCGGCGAAGGCCTCGCATTCCCAGCGCTCCAGCGTGCCGGGCTGCCAGCAGATGTAGTGGCGCAGCGGCGAGGGCACGGGCCGGTCCGACAGCGGCACCAGCCGCCCCGACTCGAGCCATTGCGCGCCCAGTTTCTGCCGCACCAGCGCCACGCCGAAGCCGCTGGCGGCGGCGTCGTAGACCAGGCCCAGGTCGTTGAACTGGGCGCCGACCTGCGGCTCGGGATGGTCCAGCCCGCAGCTCGCGAACCAGGTGCTCCAGGGCTCCAGGGGGCTGCGGATCAGCCGCGCGGCGGCGATCTCGGCCTCGGTGCGAAAGCCGGTGAAGGGCCCGAACTCGTTGAGGTAGCTCGGGCTGCAGGCCGGCACCACCGATTCCTCGAGTACCAGCCGGCTCTCGCAGTCGGCGTAGTTGCCGCTGCCGTAGCGCACTTCGAGGTCGGCCTGCTCGGCGGTCACGTCCAGCAGCGGGATCGAGACCTGCATCACCAGCTCGACGTCGGGGTAGATGTTGCGGAACAGCTCCAGGTGCGGCATCAGCATCTGGCGGCTGAAGGTCGGCGTGACCGCCAGCCGCAGCTGCGTCGTGCGCCGCGTGGCGTCGCGGTTCGGCACCGCCTGCAGGGCCGCCAGCCCGGTACGCACGTTGGCGAGGTAGACCGCGCCGTCGGCCGTCAGGTTGAAGTCGCTGCGGCCGAAGAGCTTGATGCCCAGATGCGATTCGAGCTGGCGGATGCGATGGCTCACCGCGCTCGGGGTGACGCACAGCTCATCGGCCGCGCGGCCCGCGTGGCGCAGCCGCGCCACCGCCTCGAAGGTCAGCAGGCACTGGATCGGCGGGATGTGCTGGAGAGCCAATTCAGTCCTCGAAGAAGGCGACCGGCCGGCCGGGCGTATCGACGCGCATGCGGATCACGCAGCCCGAGGCCGGCCGCTCCTCGAGTTCGGCCGCCGGACGGCCGCGGCGGGCGCTGGTGACGAAGAGCGTGCGCAGGTCGTCGCCGCCGAAGCAGGGCATGGTCGGGCACTGGACCGGGGTCGCCAGCGCCGCGACCCGCTCGCCCGAGGGCGCGAAGCGCAACAGCTGGCCGCCCTCGAACATCGCCGCCCAGTAGTGGCCCCGCGCATCGACGGTGGCGCCGTCGGGCCGGCCTTCGTAGCGCAGCGGCGAGGCCGGCGTCCAGCCGGCGGGCTTGTCCTCGAATTGCTGGAAGACGCGCTCGTGCGACAAGGTGTTGACACGCGCGGCCCAGTTCCAGGCGCGCACCCGGTGGGCCGCGGTGTCGGCCCAGTAGACGGTGGCATCGTCGGGTGCGAAGGCCAGGCCGTTGGCGGTGGTGGCCTGGTTGGCCATCGGCCGCAGCGCCGGTGCCCGGCCGCCGCGCGCGTCCAGGCAGTAGAGCGTGGCGTTGGCGCGGTCCTTGGCTTCGTTGATGGTGCCGGCCCAGAACCGGCCCAGCGCATCGCACTTGCCGTCGTTGAAGCGCATGGTGCGGATGTCATGGTCGACCCGCGCCAGCGGCCGCAGTTCAGCGCCCCACTCGGCCGCGCGGTAGACCCCGTCGCGCAGCGCGATCACCAGCCCGCCGCGGCGCGCCGGTGCCATGCAGCCGGGCTCGGTCGGCAGGTCCCAACGCTCGACGGTCGGCCTGCCGTCGATGTCGCCGCGGGTGCGCAGCACCGCGCGGCCGGGAATGTCGAGCCAGTAGAGCGAGCGTTCGCCGGGATGCCAGAACGGCGATTCGCCGAGCTGGCTCAGACTGTCGTCGAGGGTGGTCCACATGCGCGAGAGCTTAGGCCAATTCGCCCGCTTGGCGACCCACAAAAAAAACAGCCCGCAAGCCGAAGCGTGCGGGCTGAACTTCCAGAGGAGACTCTCGCAGACAAATTCTTGCCGCGGAAGCGGGCCGCACGCGGCGGCCCGGAGGCTTCAGCGGTTGTAGGCGGTTTCGCCGTGGGAGGTGATGTCGAGGCCTTCGCGCTCTTCTTCTTCCGACACCCGCAGACCGATGGTCAGGTCGGCGATCTTGAAGGAGATGAAGGCCACCACGCCCGACCAGACGATGGTCAGCACCACGGCCTTGAGCTGGATCCAGACCTGGGCACCGATGCCGTTGGAGATCACGCCTGCCGTGACCCAGTCGCCGACGAGGCCAGGGCCGCCGAGGGCCTGGGTGTTGAACACGCCGGTGAGCAGCGCGCCGACGATACCGCCGACACCGTGCACGCCGAAGACGTCCAGCGAGTCGTCCGCCTTGAGCATCTTCTTGAGGCCATGGACGCCCCAGAGGCAGGCGAAGCCGGCGACGAAGCCGATGATGATCGCGCCCATCAGGCCGACGTTGCCGGCGGCCGGGGTGATCGCCACCAGGCCGGCGACGGCGCCGGAAGCGGCACCCAGCATCGAGGCCTTGCCGCGCATCAGCGCTTCACCGATGGACCATGCGAGCACGGCGGCGGCGGTGGCCGAGAAGGTGTTCATGAAGGCCAGCACGGCGCTGGTGCCGGCTTCGAGGGCAGAGCCGGCATTGAAGCCGAACCAGCCGACCCACAGCAGCGAGGCACCGACCATCGTCAAGGTCAGCGAGTGTGGCGTGAACGATTCCTTGCCGTAGCCGATGCGCTTGCCGACCAGGTAGGCACCGACCAGGCCGGCGACGGCGGCGTTGATGTGCACCACGGTGCCGCCCGCGAAGTCGAGCGCGCCCCACTGCCAGATCAGGCCGGCCTTGTCGTTCATCTGATCGACCACTTCCTTGCTGGCATACGCGTCCGGACCCATCCAGAACCAGACCATGTGGGCGATCGGCGCATAGCTGAAGGTGAACCAGAGCACCATGAACAGCAGCACGGCCGAGAACTTGATGCGCTCGGCGAAGGCGCCGACGATCAGGCAGCAGGTGATGCCGGCGAAGGTGGCCTGGAAGGCGGCGAACAGCAGCTCGGGGATGTAGACGCCCTTGCTGAAGGTCGCGCCGGGTGCGAACACGCCGGTGGCCGGATCGAAGATGCCCTTCATGAAGAGCCGGTCGAAGCCGCCTATGAAGGCATTGCCTTCGGTGAAAGCGAGGCTGTAGCCGTAGATCATCCACAGCACCACGATCATCGAGAACGTGACCATGACCTGCATCAGCACCGACAGCATGTTCTTGCTGCGGACCAGGCCGCCGTAGAACAGCGCCAGGCCGGGCACGGTCATCATGATCACGAGCAGGGTCGAGACCATCATCCAGGCGGTGTCGCCCTTGTTGAACGACGGCGCCGGCGCGGCGGCGGCGGGTGCCGCGGCTGCATCGGCGGCCGGTGCTGCCGCGGCCGGCGCAGCGGCGGCCGGTGCAGCCGGTGCGGCCGCCGCGGGCGCGGACGCTTCAGCCGCGGGTGCCGCTGCCGGCGCCTGGGCGAAGCCGGACGTGCCGGCGCCGAGCAGGCTCAGGCCCAGCGCGAGTGAGACAAGGAATTTTTTCATTTCGGTTTGTTCTTTCGTGCCTTGCGTGTCAGAGGGCTTCGCGGCCCGTTTCACCGGTGCGGATGCGCACGACCTGCTCCAGGTCGTAGACGAAGACCTTGCCATCGCCGATCTTGCCGGTGCGCGCCGCGCTCTCGACCGCCTCGATCACGCGCTCCACCAGTTCGTCGGCCACGGCCGCTTCGATCTTGACCTTCGGCAGGAAGTCGACGACGTACTCGGCGCCGCGATAGAGCTCGGTGTGGCCCTTCTGGCGTCCGAAGCCCTTGACCTCGGTGACCGTGATGCCCTGCACGCCGATGGCGGACAGCGCCTCGCGCACTTCGTCGAGCTTGAAGGGTTTGATGATGGCTGTGACCAGCTTCATGATGTTTCTCCTGCGGATGAAAGGGACGGCGCAGCCCCGGGCCACGCCTTCTATGACTAGAGCGTCTTGGTCAACGTGACGATGAAACGCGTCACATTCGGCGAGAAGGTGGTCTGGCCGATCGGTCCGAAGACCGTGCCCGTGGGGATGCCCGGCGAGGCGACCAGGTTGAAGGCGCTTTGGTTGTTGCCCCCCTGCACGGAGCCGGCCAGGGCCAGGCCGCTGCCGAAGTCGTAGGACACGCCCACGTTGTAGTCCAGGTAGTCCTTGTAGCCCAGGCTCTTGATGTCGCTGGTGAAGAAGGTGTAGCCGATGGCCGTCTTGAAGGTCAGCTTGGGCATGATCTCCTTCGTGTAGGCCAGGTTCAGGTAGCCGGTGTTCTGGCCGTCCAGGTTCGAGCCACGCTGGTTGCCGGCGTAGTTGAAGTAGTCGTTGGAGACGGTCCAGGAGTACTTGGCAGTGAAGGCGCCGAACCTCTCGTCGGACCAGGTGCCCGCGCCGTAGATCTCGGTGGTATTGCCCGCGGTATTGCCGGGGTAGTAGTACTGATAGACGCCGACGTCCCAGTCGATCGGGCCGCCCTTGAATTTGTAGCCGCCGTAGAAGTCCATCTCGACCGAGTTGCCGGGCAGCCAGTTGACGCTGGAGTTCCAGTTGCCGACATAGAAGCCGCTGTCCCCGAAGGCATAGTCGATGCCGCCCTGGATGGCGGGCTTGAACCAGCTGGTCTTGGCAAGGCCGTTGTTGCCGATGACGTCCTGGTCCTGGCCACGGAACTTGTAGTTGGTCGTCAGCGCGACGTTGCCCGTGAGATTCGGCGCCGGTGCGGCAGCCGCGTCGGCCGCAGCCTGCGCGCTGGCGAGCATCGGCAGGGCGGCGAGCGCGCCCAAAGCCAGGATCTGGACGGATTTACGGTGCATCATCGAGCGGACTCCTCGTGTTTTGAAAAGTGGTTAGGAATCCTTCTCAAAGCAGGGAGCGTGCCAAAGCGCATCCTCCCGAGGAGGCAGGGTTCGACGCCCGATGCACTTGGTCACAATCAAGAACAAGAGATGGCACGCACCATCTTGGTGAAAGGGAGCGAAATGAGTCTGTGTTTGGTGCAGAGCCGCGCTTTGCTGGGCCTCGAAGCGGCCGAAGTCACGGTCGAGGTGCATCTGGCGAACGGATTGCCCAGTTTCACGCTGGTCGGGCTGGTCGACGTCGAGGTCAAGGAAGCCCGCGAGCGGGTCCGGTGCGCGATCCAGAATTCCGGGCTCGACTTCCCGACCAACAAGCGCATCACGGTCAACCTGGCGCCGGCCGACCTGCCGAAGGACTCCGGCCGCTTCGACCTCCCGATCGCCCTCGGCATCCTGGCGGCCAGCGGCCAGATCGAGGCCGCGCGGCTGGCAGGCCATGAATTCGCCGGCGAACTCTCCTTGTCGGGGCAGCTGCGGCCCGTGCGTGGTGCGCTTGCCATGGCGCTGGCCTTGCACCTGCGCGGCATCGGCGCGCGGCTGGTGCTGCCCGCCGAGAGTGCGCAAGAGGCCGCGCTGGTGCCGGATGCCGAGGTCTATGGGGCCCGCCACCTGCTGGACGTGGTGCGGCAGTTCCTGCCGGCCGACGCCGTGCCGCCGGCCCTCGACGGCGCCGGCGACGGCGAAGGCTGGGCCCGCGTACTGGCGGCGCCGCCCGGCCCGGCCTCGCGCCCGCCGGACCTGGGCGACGTCAAGGGGCACGCGGGCGCCAAGCGGGCGCTGGAGATCGCCGCGGCCGGCGGCCACAGCCTGCTGATGGTGGGCCCGCCCGGCTCTGGCAAGTCGATGCTGGCCCAGCGCTTCGCCGGGCTGCTGCCGGCGATGAGCGTGGACGAAGCGCTGGAGAGCGCGGCGGTCGCGAGCCTGGGCGGGCGCTTCGAGACCGGGCAATGGATGCGGCGGCCGACCGCCAGCCCGCACCACACGGCCAGCGCGGTGGCGATGGTGGGCGGCGGGTCGCCGCCGCGGCCGGGCGAGATCTCGCTGGCGCATCATGGCGTCCTGTTCCTGGACGAGTTCCCCGAGTTCTCGCGCGCCGCGCTCGAGGCCCTGCGCGAGCCGCTGGAGACCGGCACCATCACGATTTCGCGCGCCGCCCGGCGCTCGGAGTTCCCGGCGCGGTTCCAGCTGATCGCCGCGATGAACCCCTGTCCCTGCGGCTACCTGGGCTCGACGCTCAAGGCCTGCCGCTGCACGCCGGACCAGGTGGCCCGCTACCAGGGCAAGCTGAGCGGCCCGCTGCTGGACCGCATCGACCTGCACATCGAGGTGCCCGGGGTGTCGGCGCAGCAGCTGCTGGAGGCCGCGGCCGGCGAGGCAAGCGCGACGATCCGCGGCCGCGCGGTGGCGGCGCGCGAGCGTGCCCTGGCACGCCAGGGCGGGCCGAACCAGGCGCTCGCCGGCGCCGAGATCGACCGCCATGCCGCGCTGGCGCCGGCGGCGCTCCAGTTCCTGCAACTGGCCGCGACGCGGCTCGGCTGGTCGGCCCGCAGCACCCACCGGGCGCTCAAGGTGGCGCGCACCATCGCCGACCTGGCGGGTGCGGATGCGGTCGAGCCGGCGCACCTGGCCGAGGCGGTGCAGTACCGGCGGGCGCTGCAGCTGGCGTAGAAGCGCTTCGAACCCTAGCGCCCGGCGTGCAGCCGCGCCATCCAGCGCGAGCGTGCCAGGGCGACGAACTCGATCGCGCCCCAGAGCAAGGCGGAGCCGATGCCGCGAAGGAGCCGGCTGGCGGAACTGGAATGATTTCGTCGCATGGTCACGATACCGTAGCGCGGGCATGTGACGCTTTGATGGCCGCCCCCACCGCCATCCTGCGACCCACCCCCTCCGCCACGCCCGAGTGACCACGACCGAACTTCCCGAATTGATCGAGTTGCACCAGCTCGCCGAGCTGGCCGGCCCGCGCATGACGCGGCGCCGGCTGTGCGAGATCGAGGCGGACGGACAGCGCTTCCCGGTCGAGGCCTTCGTGCTGGGCAGCGCCAGCCCCGACGCGCCGGCGGTCGGCTTCTTCGGCGGCGTGCACGGCCTGGAGCGCATCGGCGCCGAAGTGACCATCGCCTATCTGCGCAGCCTGGTGATGCGACTGCCGTGGGACGACACGCTGCACCGCCAGTTGGAGACGGTGCGCCTGGTGTTCATGCCGCTGGTCAACCCGGGCGGACTGTGGCTGGGCACGCGCGCGAATCCGAATGGCGTCGACCTGATGCGCAATGCGCCGGTCGAGTCCGTCGAGCGCGTGCCCTTCCTGATCGGCGGCCAGCGCATCAGCGCCGCCATGCCGTGGTACCGGGGCCCGCTCGGCGCGCCCATGGAGGCCGAGAGCGCCGCGCTGTGCGAACTGGTGGAGACCGAACTGATGGGCCGGCCCTTCGGCATGGCGATCGACTGCCATTCGGGCTTCGGCCTCGCCGACCGCATCTGGTTTCCGTACGCCCACACGCCGCGGCCGATCGCGCACCTGGCGGAGGTGCATGCGCTGTGCGAGATCCACGACGACACCCTGCCCCACCACCGCTTCGTGCTGGAGCCGCAGAGCCGCCAGTACCTCACGCACGGCGACCTCTGGGATCACCTCTACCTGCGCGCCTGCGACCGGCCCGGCATGTTCCTTCCGTTGACGCTGGAGATGGGCTCCTGGCTCTGGATCAAGAAGAACCCGCGCCAGATCTTCTCGCGCCACGGCATCTTCAACCCGGTCATCGCCCACCGGCAGCAACGGGTGCTGCGCCGCCATGTCGCGTGGCTCGATTTCATCGTGCGCGCGGCCTGCAGCCACGCGCGCTGGGTGCCGACCGGTGCCCAGCGCGCGGACCATGCACGGCGCGCGCTGGCGCGCTGGTACGACAGCGGGGGGCCTCGATGACGACCTGGGTGCTGCTGCGCGGGCTGACGCGCGAAGTCGGCCACTGGGGCGAGTTCCCGCAGTTGCTGCGCGAGCGGCTGCCCGGCGCGCGCGTGCTGGCCATCGACCTCCCGGGCAACGGGCGCCTGAACCGCGAGACCAGCCCGCTGCGCATCGAGGCCATGGTGCAGCACTGCCGCGCGCAGCTTCGGGCCCTCGGGGTCGAGACCCCGGTCCACCTGCTCGCCATGTCGCTGGGCGGCATGGTGGCGGTCGACTGGGCCCGCCGCCATCCCCGGGAGCTGGCCGCCTGCGTGCTCGTCAACACCAGCCTGCGCCCGTTCAGCCCGTGGTACTGGCGCCTGCGTCCGGCGAACTACCACGCACTGCTCGGATTCCTGCGCCCATGGTTGAGCGATAGTCAGCGCGAGCAGACGATCCTGCGCATCACCAGCCGCCATCCGCCGCCGGACGACGACAGCGTCGGCCAATGGGTCGCGCTGCGGCGGGCGCGGCCGGTCAGCGGCGCCAACGCGCTGCGGCAACTGATCGCGGCCACCCGCTACCGCGCATCGGCAGAGCCGCCGGCCGTGCCGCTGCTGGTGCTGGCGAGCCGCTGCGACGCCCTGGTCGACGCGCGCAGTTCGCACAGCCTGGCGCGCCGATGGCAGGCGGACATCGTGGAGCATCCGACCGCCGGGCACGACCTGCCGCTGGACGACGGGCCCTGGCTCGCGCAGGCCGTCGGCGCGTGGTTGGCATCGCGTGGCGATTACAAAATTTAACGCCGTGTATCAGCGCCGCGGGCCTTCGGCACCCCTGCCGACGCCGCGGCAGCAAAGAAAACGCGAGCTTCCGTGAACAACGGCGCATCACCGCGGCCCGCTCCGCGGCGCCGGCTTTCTTGGTCCGCCCGGCTCCCTAGAATCCGGCCGCCCTCGGCCTCGGTCGACGGGCTTGTTTGTCACACATGAAGATTCAGGGATCAAAAAAAATATGGAACACAGTACCTTCAAGAAGCTGTCGGCCGAATTCATCGGCACGTTCTGGCTCGTTTTCGGCGGCTGCGGCAGCGCCGTCCTGGCCGCCGCCTTCCCAGGCCTGGGCATCGGCTTTGTCGGTGTCTCGCTGGCCTTCGGCCTCACGGTGCTGACCGGCGCCTATGCCCTCGGCCCGGTCTCCGGGGGCCACTTCAATCCCGCCGTGTCGGTGGGCCTGGTGGTGGCAGGGCGCTTCCGCGCCGCCGAGCTGCCCGGCTACATCGTCGCCCAGGTGCTCGGCGCCATCGCCGCGGCCTTCGTGCTCTACGCGATCGCCACCGGCAAGCCGGGCGCCGAGATCGGCGGCTTCGCGACCAACGGCTTCGGCGAACATTCGCCGGGCGGCTTCGGCTTCAAGGCGGCGCTGCTGACCGAGGTCGTGCTGACCGCCATCTTCCTGATCGTGATCCTCGGCGCGACGGCCAGGAACAGCGCCGCGGGCTTCGGCGGCCTGGCGATCGGCTTGTGCCTGACCTTGATCCACCTGGTCTCGATCCCGGTGACCAACACCTCGGTCAACCCGGCACGCAGCACCGGCCCGGCGCTGTTCGGCCCGGCCATCGCGGTCGACCAGCTGTGGCTGTTCTGGGTCGCGCCGATCATGGGCGCGGTCATCGGGGCGGTGATCTACAAGCTGCTGCTGGCTTCGGCGGCTGGCGAAGCACGCGCGGCGGCGTCGGCACTCGAAACCGCAGGCTGAGCGCGGACCCGGGTCGGTAGAGTCGGCCCATGGGCCTCTCCCCCTCCCCGCCGCCCCCCTACGACCGCCGCCTCGTCGGCTGGCTCTCCCTCGGCCAGCTCGTCACCTGGGGCAGCGTCTTCTACACCTTCGCGCTCCTGATGGAGCCGGTCGAGCGCGAGCTCGGCCTGAGCCGGGCCCAATCCTCGCTGGCCTTCAGCCTCGCGCTGCTGGCGGAGGGGGTCATGGCCTGGCCCGTCGGCCGCTGGATCGACCGCGGACACGAGCGCGCCGTGATGACCGGCGGCTCGGTGCTGATCGCCGCCGGACTGCTGCTGAACAGCGTGGCGCACACCGCCGCCGGCTTCTACGCGGCCTGGCTGCTGCTCGGCGCGGCGCTGTCGGCCACGCTCTACACGCCGGCCTTCGCGGTCGTCACGCGCCGCTTCCCCAACGACTTCCGGCGCGCCATCATCACGCTCACCTTCCTTGGCGGGCTGGCCAGCACGGTCTTCATTCCGCTCGATGCCTGGCTGATCGCGCAGCTGGGCTGGCGCCATGCACTGTGGGTGCTGGCCGCGGTCCACCTGCTGCTGTGCGCGCCGCTGCACGCGCGCATCCTGCGTCATGCGCCGAAGCGCAGCATCGCCGTGCCGGCGGCGGGCGCCACGGCGGCGCGGCGTCCCGTCGGCCACTACCTGCGCAGCGCACCCTTCCTGCTCATCGGCGTCTTCACCGTGCTGCTGATGGCCGTGACCGCCGCGCTGCCGCCGCACATGGTGAGCCTGCTGCGCGGCGCCGGGCTGTCGGAGACCTGGGCCATCGCGGTGCCGGCCGCGATCGGCATCGTGCAGGTGTTCGGCCGCGCCCTGCTCTACTTCTTCGAGCACCACTTCGACCTGCATCTGGCGAACCGGCTGATTCCCTGCCTGATCCCGATCGGCCTGGCGACCCTGCTGGCCGGCGCCGGGCATCCGGCCGCGGCGCTCGCCTTCGTGCTGTTCTACGGCATGGGCAACGGCATGCTGACGATCGTCAAGGGCACCGCGATCGCGCAGTACGTGAACCGCGAGCACGTGGCGACGCTGAACGGCGCCCTCGGCCTGCCGAGTGCGATCGCCCGCGCCATCGCGCCGCTGATGCTGGGCCTGCTGTGGACGCCCGCGGGCGGCTATACGGCCGGCCTGTGGATCCTGCTGGCGGCCAGCCTGGTCGCCGTGCTGGCGCTGCTCGGCGCCCAGCGGCGGCGCGTCAGATGATCCCTCTGCCGGCCAGGTTGCGCATCAAGGCGCCGATGCCGAAGGTCCAGCGCGGTGCCTGGTCCGCATGCACCACTCGGTTGTGCAGCGCGCCGAGTTCGGGCGCCGAGATCGTCACCCGGTCGCCGACCACGTGCGTGAAGCCCTGGCCCGGCCCGTGCCGGTCCTGGGTCGGCGCGAACATGGTGCCCAGGAACAGCATCAAGCCATCCGGATAGGCGTGGTGCGGGCCGATCGCCTGCGACACCAGGTCGAGCGGGTCGCGGCTGATCTTCGAAAGCGAACTCGCGCCGTCGAGCGTGAAGCCCTCGGGCCCGACCACCCGCAGCGCCACCGTGACGCGGCGCACGTCGTCGATGCCGAAGTGCTCGTCGAACAGCCGGATGAAAGGCCCGATCGCGCACGACGCGTTGTTGTCCTTGGCCTTGCCGAGCAGCAGCGCGCTGCGGCCCTCGAAGTCGCGCAGGTTGACGTCGTTGCCCAGCGCCGCGCCGAGCGTCCGGCCGCGGCTGTCGACCGCCAGCACCACCTCGGGCTCGGGGTTGTTCCAGACCGAACCCGAATGGATCCCGACGTCGGCGCCGGTGCCGACCGCGGCCAGCACCGGGGCCTTGGTGAAGATCTCGGCGTCGGGCCCGATGCCGACCTCGAGGTACTGCGACCAGGCGCCCTGCGCGATCAGCACGTCCTTGACCTTGGCGGCCTGCGGCGAGCCGGGCACGATGCCCGCCAGGTTGTCGCCCAGCACGCCGCCGAGCGCGGCGCGGATCGATTCGGCCTTGGAGGCATCGCCGCGCGACTGCTCTTCGATCACACGCTCCAGCAGGCTGGCGATGAAGGTCACGCCGCTGGCCTTGACCGCCTGCAGGTCGCAGGGCGCGAGCAGCCACGGGTGCTGCGCGTCGCGCCGGGTCTCGTCGCTGTTGGCCAGCGCCTGCTCGAGCGACGCCACGCGCTGCGTGCGCTCGTCGCGCAGGGCCTCGCGCACCGCGCCGACCGGATCGTCGAGTTCCAGCAACTGGCTTGCGGTGGCGGCGACCCGCGACAGGTCGTGCAGGCCGCCTTCGTGCACGGCGACCAGCACCGGGCCGATGTCGGGCTGCCAGAGGCGCCCGACCAGGGTGGCGCGCTCGGCATCGCGAGGCAGGGACTGGGCGGGCGAAAGCATCGAGGTCATGCGAAGGTCTCCAGGGAGCGGGCCGGCGATTTCGGCCTCTGCGCCCCGGATCGTACGGGACTCTCAGCGTCGCGGGGCGCTCGGCGTCTCGGCCCGCAGGCGGGCCACGCGCCCGGGCAGGTCCGCCCAGGCCGGTTCCTGCGGCGCGAAGCGGGCGCGCATGTAGCCGGCCAGCTCGGCGATCTGGGCATCGTCGAGCGCCTCGCGGAAGGCCGGCATGAAGCCGATGTCGCGCGCAGCCGGTTCGCGCACCCCGTCGAGGATGGTGCGCAGCAGGTTGTCGGGCCGCGCGCTCGTGAGGTTGCTGTTGAGCGCCAGCGGCGTGTTCACGCCCAGCAGCGTCGGCCCGTCGCCATCGTGGTGGCAGGCGGCGCAGGCGCTGTCGAACATGCGCTGCGCGGGCCCGAGCAGCCGGCCTTGCTGCGCCGCCGCCTCCGCCACTAGGCGCTGCGCCCGGGCCTCCGCCTCCGCCGGCGTGGTGGCGGTGTTGAAGGACGCCAGGTAGGTGGCCATGGCGCGGATGTCGGCGTCGGGCACCTGCGCCAGCTCGCGCACCACCTCGGCCATCGGACCGCCGGCGATGCCGTGCGCTTTCGCATGGCCGTGGCGCAGGTAGCCGTAGAGCGCGTCGGCGGTCCACGGCACGCCGGCGGTCGACAGCGCGGTCAGCGCCGGCGCCTCCCAGCCGTCGATCATCGCGCCCGACAGCGAGGCGCTGCCGCCCCGCTCGGCGCCGAGCGCATTGCGCGGCGTGTGGCAGGCGCCGCAGTGGCCCAGGCCGTTGACCAGGTAGGCGCCACGGTTCCATTCGGCGCTCTGGGCCGTCACCGGCCGGTAGGGCGCGGGGTCGTGGAACAGCGCGTTCCAGCCGGCCATCAGCGGGCGCAGGCCGAAGGGGAACTTGAGTGCCGCCGGCGGCGTCTCGGCGCGCACCGGCGGCAGCGACATGAAGTAGGCGTAGAGCGCCTGCAGGTCGTCGTCGCTGGTCTTGGCGAAGGCGGTGTACGGAAAGGCCGGGTACAGGTGATGGCCGTCGCGCGAGATGCCCTCGCGCATCGCCCGCTGGAAGGCCGTGAACGACCAGCGGCCGAGGCCGGTGTCGGCATCGGGCGTGAGGTTGGTGGTGTGGATGGTGCCGAAGGGCGTCTCCATCGCCCGGCCGCCCGCGTTGGGCGTGCCGCCCGGCGCCGTGTGGCAGACCGCGCAGTCGCCGAGCGCGGCCAGCCGGCGCCCGCGCTCGATCGTCGCCTCGCTGTAAGCCGGCGCACTGAAGCTGACCGGCGCGATCGCCGAGCGCCAGCCCGCGAGCCCCGCGACCACGCCGATGCCGCCGACGATGAGCGCGCCGGCGCCGGCCCACAGGCCGCGCCGCTTCGGCCATGGTGCGGAGGCCGGCAGCTGCCGCCGGGCCTCGGCGGGGGCGGTATCGGGCCCGGCCGGCGCCGGCAGCGGATTGAGCGCCGCCCGCACCACTTCGGGCGTGAACGGCGGCGAGCGGAAGCGCACGCCGGTGGCATCGAAGATCGCGTTCGCGATCGCGGCGGTGCCCGGCACCGAGGACGATTCGCCGGCGCCCAGCGACGGCTCGCCGGGCCGCTGCAGGTGCATCACCTCGATCACCGGCACTTCGCGGAAGTTGATGATCGGGTAGCTGCCCCACTCGCGGCTGGCGACCACGCCCGAAGGCGGCCGGCCGGGCAGCAGCGCCGACCCGGGCGCGGCCTGCGGCGCGAAGCGCACCTGCTCCTTGAGCGCGCGGCTGGTCGTCTGGATCACGTTGCCGTGGATCTGGTGCTCGACACCGGCCGGGTTGACCATCAGCCCGGCGTCATGGCCGACCACCACGCGCCGCACATGCACCTCGCCGGTCTTGCGGTTGACCTCGACATCGGCCACCCAGGCCGACCAGGCGGCGCCGAAGCCCGGCCACTTGCTGTGTACGTAGCGCGCATACGCGAAGCCCTGGCCGAACAGCACGTCGCCGCCCGGGCCGAGGCCGTTGTCGGCGTTCTCCTGCGGGCCCGTGCGCATGCGCCAGCCGGCCTTCTGCGCGGTCTGGCGCACCAGCTCGGCGGCGCGCGGATCGTGCAGATGGCGCAGCCGGAAAGCCACCGGGTCGACACCCGCGGCGGTCGCGAGTTCGTCGACATAGGACTCGTGGGCGAACGAGCTCGGCAGCGCCGACACCCCGCGCAGCCACGAGGCGCGCACGATCGGCGCCATGTCGTTGACCTTCACCCGCAGGTTCGGATAGCTGTAGGGCGGCCGCGCGGTGCGGTCGCCCATCTCGAAGGCCTGCGCCACCGGCTCGACGGCCCGGGTCAGCAGCAAGGCCAGCGTCGGCGCGCCGTTCGACGGGTAGGAGGTCTCGAAGTCGTAGGCCGCGACGCCGCCCTCGGCATCGAGCCCGCCCTGGACGCGCATCAGCTGCGCGGCGCCCTTGGGCTCCCAGAGGTGCTCCTGCTCGCGCGTGAGCTGCACCCGCACCGGGGCGCCGGCCGCGCGCGCCAGCAGGGCCGCGTCGGCCGCGACATCGTCGGCGCCGTTGCGGCCGTAGCAGCCGGCGGCCTCCATGCGCACCACGTCGACCGCGGTGTCGTCCAGGCCCATGAGTTTCGCGAGGTCGGCGCGCAGCACGTGCGGGTTCTGGGAGCCAGCCCAGACGCGCAGCGCGGCTCCGTCACCCGGCTGCCAGTGCGCCAGCGCGCAAGAGGGCCCGATCGACGCATGCATCTGATACGGCCAGACGTAGGTCCGCGGCATCGGCTGCGCCGCGCCCGCCAGCCCGCCGTCGACATCGCCTTCGTCGACCAGCAGGCGCTGCGTCGACGGGTTGGCGCTGATCGCGCCTTCGAGGTCGTCGAGCGGCGGCAGGCCGGGCCAGGCCTTCCAGTGCACGCGCAGTTCGCGCAGCGCCTGTTCGGCGTGCTCCTCGCGCTCGGCGACGATGCCGACGAAATCGCGGATCACGACCACGGCACGGATGCCGGGAATGTGCGCGATCGAGGCCTCGTCGACCGACTCCAGCGTGTTGCCGATGTAGTCGCCATGGTCCGCCCCCGCATACGGCGGCCGCACGACGCGGCCGTGCAGCATGCCGGGCAGGCGCATGTCGTGCACGAAGACGGTCTCGCCGGCCAGCTTGGCAGGGATATCGACGCGCGGCTGCGAACGGCCGACGATGCGGTAGTCGGCCGGGTCCTTCGGTTTCGACAACGTGTCCAGCTGCAGCACGCTGCGCCCGCCGGCCACCAGCTCGCCGATGCCGATGCCGAAGGCCGGGTCGTCGCGGTGCCGGACCCGGCCGTCGCGCAGGGTCAGCAGCGCGGGTTGCACGCCCAGTTGCTCCGCTGCCTGCGCGATCAGCCAGCCGCGCGCCTGCGCCGCCGCATGCCGCAGCGGAGCCGCGTGGATCTGGACCGAGGCGCTGGCGATCGTCGCCCCCTGGTTGGGCGCGCGCGCGGTGTCGCCGAGCACCATGCGGACCTGCGCCATCGGCAGGTCGAGCTCCTCGGCCACGATCTGCGACAGCGCGGTCTGGATGCCGGTGCCGAGGTCGACATGGCCGTTCAGCGCCGTGACGCTGCCGTCGTCCCAGACCGCGAGCAGCACCTCCGGCCCCTCGGCCGGATTGCCCGCCACCGCCGCCGGCTGGCCCGGCGACGGCGGCGGCGCCGGGGGCGTCTCGCGCACGACGACGAGAACGCCGTCGGCCTGGAGGAAATCGCTGCGCGTGCGGGGCAGGTCGGCGCGGCGCGTCACGTGCCAGCGCCTTCCGCGATCCGCAGCGCGGCACGCTGCACCGCGGCCAGGATCTCGACGTGGGTGCCGCAACGGCACAGGTTGCCCGACAGCTCGCTGCGGATGCGCGCCTCGCTCGGATTCGGCTCGCGCGCGAGCAGCGCCGCGGCCTGCATCACCATGCCGTTGAGACAGTAGCCGCACTGCGCGGCCTGGGCGTCTTCGAAGCCCTGCTGCACGGGATGCCAGTGCTCACGGGTGCCGAGGCCTTCGAGCGTGGTGATCTCGCGGCCGGCCACGCCGTGCGCCGGAATCACGCAGGCCCGCGCCGCCGTGCCGTCGACCCACACGGTGCAGGCGCCGCACTGGCCGAGGCCGCAGCCGAACTTGGGCCCGTTGAGTCCCAGGTCGTTGCGCAGCACATGCAGCAGCGAGGCCTCGTGCGACGCCCTGAGTTCGACGCTGCGTCCGTTGACCTTGAGTCCGAGCTCCGGCATCTTCCCGGGCGGCTCAGACGATGTCCGTGGACTGGATGCGCTTCACGCCCTTGGCCGCCATCTGCTTCCATGCCGCGGCCAGCGAGCCATTGAGGTCGATGGCGCGCGTCGCGTCCTCGATCACGTAGACCTCGAAGCCCGCCTTGCGTGCATCCATCGCGGTCCAGGCGACGCAGAAGTCGGTCGCCAGGCCGGTGACGAACACGGTCTTCACGCCCCGCGCCTTCAGGTAGCCGGCCAGCCCGGTGGCGGTCTTGTGGTCGGCCTCCTCGAAGGCCGAATAGCTGTCCATGTCCTTGTGGAAGCCCTTGCGGATGATGATCTGCGCGGTCGGCAGCTTCAGGTCCTTGTTGAGCGCGGCGTCGTCGGTGCCCTGCACGCAGTGGTCGGGCCACAGCACCTGCGAGCCGTAGCTGAGCTTGGTGGTCTCGAAAGGCTTCTTGCCGGCGTAGGTGCTCGCGAACGAGGCATGGCCGGGCGTGTGCCAGTCCTGCGTGACGACGATGTTCTGGAATGCATCGGCCAGCTTGTTGATGACCGGCACCACCTCGGCGCCGCCCTTCACCGGCAGCGTGCCGCCTTCGATGAAACAGTTCTGCACGTCGACCACGATCAGCGCCGCATTGGCCGCCGGCTTGATCTTCGCGGCCGCGAACAGCGGCATCGAGATGCCAAGGCCACTGACAAGGCCGAAAGCGGCCGCGGATTTCAGGACGGTTCTGCGTTGCATGGTGTCGCTCCTCGGGTTGAACAAAGACTCAGACGCTCAGGTAGGCACGGCGGACTTCGTCGTTGGCCGCCAGTTCGGCCATCGACGCCTGGTAGCGGATCTGACCCTTCTCGAGCACGTAGGCCCGGTCGGACACCAGCTCCGCGAAGTGCATGTTCTGCTCGGACAGCAGGATGCTCACGCCCTGCGCCTTCAGCTCCAGGATCATGTTCGCCATCTGCTCGACGATCACGGGCGCGACACCCTCCGAGGGCTCGTCGAGCAGCACCAGGTACGGGTTGCCCATCAGCGTGCGCGCCACGGTCAGCATCTGCTGCTCGCCGCCGCTCATGCGGCCGCCCGGGCGGTTCGGCATCTCGCCGAGGTTCGGGAACAGCTTGAACAGGCGTTCGGGGGTCCACAGCGGCGCGTCGGTGCCGTCGCTCCAGCGGCGTGCCGGCTGCCGCCCGACCTCGAGGTTCTCCATCACGCTGAGGTCGGTGAACACGCGCCGGTCCTCGGGCACGAAGCCCAGGCCCAGCCGGGCCGCCAGGTGCGGCTCGCTCTTCGAGATGTCGTGGCCGAGGAAGCGCACCGCGCCGCGGCGCTTGGCCAGCATGCCGATCAGCGCCTTGAGCGTGGTCGACTTGCCGGCGCCGTTGCGGCCCATCAGCGCCACCACTTCGCCGCGCCGGACTTCGAGATCGACGTCGTAGAGGATCTGCGCGGCGCCATACCAGGCGCACAGGGCCTTGGCTTCGAGCAAGGTCTCGTGTGAACTCATGCGTGCTCCCCGACCGCCGCGTTCACCGCAGCGGCCTTCTCTGCAATCTTCTCGAAGGTCTTGCCGCTGCCGAAGTACACCTCCTGCACCTTGGGATGGTCGCGGATCTCGAGCGGCTTGCCCTGGGCGATCAGGCGCCCGCGGGCCAGGACGATCATGCGGTCGGCGTACGCGAACACGACATCCATGCTGTGCTCGGTGAAGAGCACCGCCATGCCGCGGTCGATCACGAGCTGCTTGGTCAGCGCCATCAGCGAGTTGCGCTCCTTGGGTGCCATGCCCGCGGTGGGTTCGTCCATGAGCAGCAGCTTCGGGCTGTTGGCCATCGCGATCGCGAGCTCGACTCGCTTGACGTCGCCGTAGGCCAGCACGCTGCAGGGCCGGTCGGCTTGCGACTTCATGCCGACCTGGTCGAGCAGCGCCAGCGCCTCGTCGCGCTTGTGGTCCGAGGCGCGGCGCCAGGTCGAGAACAGCTTGTGGTCGTGCGACAGCAGCGCCATCTGCACGTTCTCGGCCACGGTGAGCGAGGCGAAGGTCTCGGCGATCTGGAAGGTGCGTCCCACGCCCAGGCGCCAGATCTCGCGCGGCTTGCGCCCCACCAGTTCCTGGCCGTCGAGCAGGATCGATCCGCGGTCGGCCTTGAGCTGGCCGTTGACCATGTTGAAGGTGGTCGACTTGCCCGCGCCGTTGGGGCCGATGAGTGCCAGCAGTTCGCCGGCCGCGAGCTCGAAGCTGATGCCGTCGACCGCCTTGACGCCGCCGAAGGACTTGCCGAGTTCGTTGACTTTGAGGAGGCTCATGCCTTCACCTCTTTCAGTTCGACCGCTTCGGCCTTGTGCCGGCGGCGATCGAAGAGCTGCTTGGCGAAGCCCGCGATGCCCTGCGGGAACAACAGCACCAGCAGCAGGATGATGCCGCCCAGCATCGCGCGCCAGTAGTCGGTGTTGCGCGCCACGGTGTCGTGCAGCCAGGTGAAGGTGACCGCGCCGACCACCGGGCCGGCCAGTGTCTGGATGCCGCCGAGCAGCACCATCACCAGCCCGTCGACCGACTTGCCGACGCTCAGCGATTCAGGCGAGATGCTGCCCTTGGAGAAGGCATAGAGCGCCCCCGCCAGGCCCGCCGCGGTGCCGGCGATCACGAAGGCGGCCCACTGCATGCGCTTGACGTCGATGCCGATCGCATCGGCACGCAGCTGCGAATCGCGGCCGGCGCGCAGCGCATAGCCGAAGGGCGAGAACAGCACGCGGCGCAGCCACCACACGCCCAGCCCGACCAGCGCCAGCGTGACCCAGTAGTAGGTCCGCTTGTCGGCCAGCCACTCGGAAGGCCAGACACCCGTGAGGCCGTTGCTGCCGCCGGTGAAGCTGTCCCACTGGTAGGTGATGGCCCAGGTGATCTGGGCGAAGGCCAAGGTGAGCATCGCGAGATAGACCCCGGACAGCCGCACCGCGAACCAGCCATAGACGAAGGCGCCCGCCGCGGCCACCAGCGGCGCGACGACCAGCGCCAGTTCCATCGGCATCCCGCTGGCGCGCACCAGCAGCGCGGCGCCGTAGGCACCGAGCCCGAAGTAGGCCGCGTGGCCGAAGGAGTGCATGCCGGCCGGGCCCATGATGAAGTGCAGGCTGGCAGCGAACAGGGCGGCGATCAGCAGGTCGATCAGCAGCACGGTGGTGTAGGGCGAGCCGGCGGTGAGCAGGGGCATCGCGACCAGCACCAGGCCGAACAGCGCGACCGCGATCACGTAGGCGCGGCTGGGCCGCCGCAGAGGCTCTTCCTGCATGCCGACGTAGCGGCTCGGCGCCTGCGGCTTGCCGAACAGGCCCCAGGGGCGCCAGACCAGCACCACGGCCATGACCAGGAAGTCGACCACCAGCGTGAGCTTCGAGAACGAGACCGGGATGCCGAACACGTCGACCACGCCGAGCCAGATGCAGATCGCCTTGATCTCGGCGATCAGCAGCGCGGCGGCGTAGGCGCCGGGGATCGAGCCCATGCCGCCGACCACCACCACCACGAAAGCCGCGCCGATGGTGTTGAGGTCCATCTCGAGCGTGGCGGGCTCGCGCGGCAGCTGCAGCGCGCCGCCCAGGCCCGCGAGCAGCGCGCCGAGCGCGAACACCGCGGTGAACAGCCAGGCCTGGTTGACGCCCAGCGCGCTGACCATCTCGCGGTCTTGCGTGGCGGCGCGCACCAGGGTGCCGAAGCGGGTGCGGGTCAGCAGCAGCCAGACCAGGCCGAGCACCACCGGACCGACCACGATCAGGAACAGGTCGTAGGAAGGAAACTGCCGCCCGAGGATCATGACCGAGCCGGCGAGGCCCGGCGCGCGCGGCCCCAGCAGCTCGTCGGGGCCCCAGAGCCACAGCACCGCGTCCTTGATGACCAGCACGAGCGCGAAGGTGGCCAGCAGTTGAAAGAGCTCGGGCGCCTTGTAGATGCGCCGCAGCAGCACCACCTCGATCAGCGCACCCAGCACGCCGACCGCGAGTGCCGCCATCACCAGCGCCGGCCAGAAGCCGAAGCCGGTGCCCAGCCGGTCGACCAGCGTGTAGGCGACGTAGATGCCGACCATGAAGAACGAGCCATGGGCGAAGTTCACGATGCGCGTGACGCCGAAGATCAGCGACAGCCCGGCCGCCACGAGGAACAGCGAGGACGCGCTCGCCAGCCCGTTGAGCAGCTGGACGATGAAACCTGAAAAGCTCATGACCCGTTCGTTCCTGGCTCAGTCGGCGGCGCGCGACTTCTTGATCTCGGCGGCGCTCGGCTGGTACTTGGCGTCGGCGCCGTCGAGATACACGTAGTCGACCATCACGCCCTTGCCGCCCTCGTTCTTGGTGCGGCCCACGAAGGCGCCCATGGTCGACTGGTTGTCCTCGGGGCGGTAGGTGATCTTGCCGAAGGGCGTGTCGACCTGCAGGCCCTTGAAGGCCGCGACCACCTTCTCGGTGTCGGTGCTCTTGGCCTTCGCGATGCCCGCCGCGGCCGACTTGATCATGCTGTAGCCGACCACCGAGCCCAGGCGCGGATAGTCCTTGAACTTGGCCTGGTAGGCCTGCTCGAATTTCTTGTGATCGGCGGTCGTGATGCCGTACCACGGGTAGCCGGTGACGATCCAGCCGTTGGGCGCCTCGTCCTTGAGCGGGTCCATGTATTCGGGCTCGCCGGTGAGCACGCTCACCACCTCGCGGTCCTTGAACAGACCGCGGGTGTTGCCCTCGCGCACGAACTTCGACAGGTCGGCACCAAAGAGCACGTTGAAGATCGCGTCGGGCTTGGCATCGGACAGCGCCTGCACCACGCTGCCGGCGTCGACCTTGCCGAGCGGCGTGGCCTGCTCGGCGACGAACTCGACATCGGGCTGGGCTGCCTTCAGCAGCGTCTTGAAGGCCGCCACGGCCGACTGGCCGTATTCGTAGTTGGGGTACACCACCGCCCAGCGCTTCTTCTTGAGCTTGGCCGCCTCGGGCACCAGCATCGCGGCCTGCATGTAGGTGCCGGGACGCAGGCGCACCGTGTAGGCGTTGCCGCCCTGCCAGGTGAGCTTGTCGGTCAGCGGCTCGCCGGCCAGGAAGAAGAACTTCTTCTGCTTGGCGAAGTCGGCCACCGCCATGCCGGTGTTCGACAGGAACGTGCCGGCCAGGATGTCGACCTTCTCGCGCGAGACCAGTTCTTCGGCCACGCGCACCGCGTCGCCCGGGTTGGCGTTGTCGTCGCGGCTGATCAGTTCGATCTTCTTGCCGTTGACGCCGCCGGCCGCATTGATCTCGTCGACCGCCAGCTCCATCCCCTTCTTGTAGGGCTCGAGGAAGGCGGGCTGCGCCTTGTAGCTGTTGATCTCGCCGATCTTGATGACGCCCTGCGCATGCGCCGGAGCGAGTGCGGTGGCGAGCGTGGCGACGGCGGCCGCGGTGAAGGCTAGGCGCATGGGATTCATCGGGAACTCCTTGGGATCGAACAGAAAGAAAATTTTGCGGCAATCAGGCCGGCGCCGGGCCGCCCCAAGGCGGCCTGCGGCCCCCTCGGGGGGCAGCGACACACGAAGTGAGGAGCGTGGGGGTCACATTCATCACCGGAGGCCGTCTTCGCCCTTGATCTCGGACACTTGCAGGCCGCCGATCCGCGGCAGCGGGCGGCCGCTATCGGTGACCGCCACCGCGACCACGATCTCGTTGGCGCGCGGCGCGTCGGACACCCGGGCCTCGATGGCATCGAAATGGCTGCGCACGAAGGCCGCGTCCTTGTGGCCCAGCGGCACGTCGATGGCGGTGCCGAGCGTGCCGCGCTTCTTGCTCGACGGCACCAGCGCGGCGCCCTTCTCGACCGCCACCCGCAGCGGCGCGCCGAGCTTCGGATGGAGGATGGCCGCGGCATGCTCGAGCTCGCCCGCCTCGCCGACGATCGCGGCCTTGCCGTAGCTCTGGGCCTGGCCGGGCGCGATGCCGAGCGCGGCGACGGCCTTCTGGCCCAGCAGCGCGCCGAGTTCCTCGCCGATCGCGATCAGCTCGTCGAGCGATTCGCTGTAGCGGCCGGCGTAGGGGTTGTCGATCACGGCGATGGCGACCGCGCGGCGCGTCGGCGGGTCGATCGCCTGGCCCATTTCCTTGCGGGTTTCGTCGACTTGGACGACGAGCTTGCGGATATTTGCACTCATGGTTGGTTCCTTGTCTCTGTCGGGTTCAGCGGAGGCCGTCCCACTTGGAAATGTTCTCGGCCCGCAGGCCGCCGACGCGATCATGCACGCGGTAGCCGGTGCTCATGGCGAGGATGAAGACGATCTCGTCGGCCGCCGGCGCGCCCGGCACGCGGACCTCGATGGCATCGAACTGGCCGCGCACGTAGCTGGCGTTGATGTTGGTCAGCGGCACGTCGAGCGCGGCGCCGGGCGGGCCCACCTTCTTGGTCGACGGCACGATCGACAGCGCATTGCCGGGCTGGCCGGTCTTCTCTTCGGCCTGGCCCTTGCGGTAGGCCTCGCGGTCGCCTTTCCAGCCGAGCAGCTCGCGCATCGCATAGCCGCCGGGCACGTGCCACAGCGCGCCGTGCTCGAGCTCGCCGGCGGCGCCGACGATGGCGCCCTTGCCGTAGGTGGCGATCTGCTCGACCGGCACGTCCATGGCGGCGCGCAGGCGGTGCGCCATGTCGACGCCGACCGGATCGAGCAGCGCCATCATCGGCAGGATGTCGGGCTCGTAGCGGCCCGCGAAGGGATTGGTCAGCACCGCGCCGATGGCGCCCCGCACCAGCGGCGTCGCGGCGCGCGGTCCGAACTCGTGGTGGATGTGCTCGACATGGGTGAAGACGCGGCGGATATCGATCATGAAAAGGTGTCCTGCTTTTCGTTAAGCAAATACTGAACCAACTGCATCGGCAGCGATGCTGCCCTCGCTCTGCGGCAGCAGCTCCGCAAACCCGGAGCTTAAGGGCTGGACGATCCGCCACTGCCCCTGGCAGACCAGCACCACGGAGGCCACGAGCCCGAGGCGCTGCAGCGCCTCGGCGCGCTCGACGCCCGCATCCAGTGCACGATGCACTTTCGAGGGCGCCAGCGTGCCGACGTCGACCGTCACCGGGATGTCGCCGAGGTCGCTGTCGTCCTTGCATTCGTTCGCCGGCCGGCGCTGGATGCCGGCATCGGCTACATCGACCGCATTGGCGATCACGGTGGCCGCGGCGTCGGCCTGGGCCGCGGTGGCGGCCAGCACCGTCACGCTGTCGGCGATGCCGAGCGAGAAGCTGCGGCCGCGCCAGCCGCTGGTGGCGACGCCGCGCACCGGATCTTCTGCGCGCAGTTCGAACTGGCCGTCGGTGGTGATGAGGCCCGGCGCGCGCAGGTCGAAGCGGGCGAGGTCGGCGAACAGGCCGATGCGCGCGCTCTGGCCGGGCGCCAGGTGCAGGGCGATGTCGCCGCCGTTGTTGATCCAGGCGCGCTCGATGCCCGGCCGGTGGTAGCAGGGGATCAGCTCCTGCGCCACCGCACCGGCGACCGCGGCCATCGGCGTGATGAAGCCGGCGCGAAACGGCGCGCAAGCCTCCCACATGCGGCGCGCGACCGGGCCGCGCAGCGGACAGTCGCCGTCGGCCACCGGCTGGCGCAGCAGGGGCAGCTCGGCCACCAGCTCGTCGAGCAGCACGGCGAAACGCCGCCACACATGCTCGTGCGCCACCGCGACCTCGACCGCATCGCCGTGGGCTTCGGCGATGAGGTCGATCGGGCCATGGTTCAGATGCCAGCGGCCACCGTCCAGCGCAGTGCGTTGTGCAGGCATGAAATTCAACCCAGCATCGGCGGCTGGCCGAGCGGCCAGGGATTGGCCGCATCCATGCGCAGCCACCGGCGCGCCAGCGGGGCGCCGTCGTCCTGCCAGGCACCGCGGGCCAGCGCCTGTTCGAGCGAGAACACATGCTCCATGTGGCCGCCCAGCGCGGCGTAGTCGTCGCGCCGCATGCTGAACTCGATCGGCGCGACGATCGCCGGAGTCGGCACGGTGCCGAAGCTGTTGTCGGGCATCCGCAGCACGTCGGCCATCACCGTGATGCCGCCGCCCGGCCACACGTAGGCCGGCGCGCCGCCGCAGGTCACGTTGACCAGTGCCCGCTTGATGGCCCGCGTGAGCAGCACCGGGTTCTCGGTCACGCCGGCGCGCAGGGACCCGCCGGCGCCGCCGAGGAACAGCACCGTGCACAGCGAGGGTTCGCAGTTCTCGCCGATGCGCTCGACGATGCGGCGCACCTCGGCCGGCATCGGCTGCTCGACCGGCTGCAACTGCTCGTCGAGCACATACCACTGCGCGTGCTCGCCGGTGGTGGACGTCATCAGCAGGCGCAGGCCCGGCCGGGCCACGCCCTCCTCCCAGCCCTCGATGATCGACAGCGGATCGTCGATGTCGGTGCCGCCCCAGCCATTGCCCGGATTCGCGACCTGGAAATAGCGCCCCGGCGTCGACTTGCGCCCGCGCATCTGGATGCCCGACGGCGCCATGTCGAGGCAGCGCCCGGCCTGGTGCTCGGTCAGCACGCCCGTGATGTGGTCGTCGACCACCACCACCTCGTCGGCGTGGCCGAACAGCTGGCGCGCGAAGATGCCGACCGCCGCCGAGCCGCAGCCCACGCGCATGCGCTGCTCCTCGACGCCATTGACGATCGGCGCGCGGCCGGCCTGGATCACCATGCTGGCGCCGCCGTCGATCACGCATTCGACCGCCTTCTTGTTGCCCAGCAGCTGCATCAGCTCGCAGGTCATGCGGCCTTCCTTCTTGCTGCCGCCCGTGAGGTGGTGCACGCCGCCCAGCGACAGCATCTGCGAGCCGTATTCGGCCGTGGTGACGTGGCCGACCACCTCGCCCTTGTAGCGGACGTTGGCCTGCTCGGCGCCGAGGAAGCGGTCGGTGTCGATCTTCACCTTGAAGCTGCAATAGCTGAAGATGCCTTCGGTGACGACCGTCACCATGTCGACCCCCTGCGCCTTCGAGGCGACGATGAACGGCGCCGGCTTGTAGTCGGGATAGGTGGTGGAGGAGCCCACGCCGGTCACGAAGACCTCGTCGGCATGCAGGAGATCGCCGTCCCAGTCGGCATCGGCCGCCGGCGCTTCGGCGTGCTCGGCCCCCTCGACCTCGTTGCCGATGCGCGCAAAAGGCACCAGCGCCGGCGATTCGCTCGCCAGCTCGCGCCGCAGCAGCACCACCGGGTCGACCCGCACCAGCACGCCGGCGCGGTTGGCGTAGCGGTCGCAGGCGCCGGTGCGGCCGTCGGAGATCTGGCACAGCACCGGGCAGGCGTTGCACTCGACCTTGCTGGTGCTCATGCGCTCGTTGCGCAGCGGCGCGCGGCCCAGGGCTTCGGGCACCACCGGCATGTCCATGCCGGGCAATCCATCTGTCTTGGTGTGTTCGGTCATCGCGGGGGTCTCGTGGCAGTCTGGGGAGGGAAGGCGAGCGGAGGTGCAACATCTGTGCCGGCCGCCCGCTGGCACCTTCTCTTGTGCTGGAACTGACGTTTGTGTAGCATTCCCTACACTTTCATGTGGTGAACGCTACATTTATTGATCTCAATGTAGCAAACGGGCCCGATGCTTGCATTGGGGTTTTCGCGGGCATCGCCGACAATTGGTGCATCCCTTGTTCGTTCATAACCATTCCTGACCCTTATGAGTGCATTCAGCGAAGAACGCGTGCTCAGCGTCCACCACTGGACCGACCGGCTGTTCACCTTCACCACCACCCGCGATCCGGCCCTGCGTTTCTCCAACGGCCACTTCACGATGATCGGCCTGAAGGTCAACAACAAGCCGCTGCTGCGGGCCTACAGCATCGTCAGCCCGAACTACGAGGAGCACCTGGAGTTCCTCAGCATCAAGGTGGAAGAAGGCCCGCTGACCTCCCGGCTGCAGCACATCCAGGTCGGCGACACGGTCATCGTGGGCCGCAAGCCCACCGGCACCCTGCTGATCGACTACACGCTGCCGGGCAAGCGGCTCTACCTGTTCGGCACCGGCACCGGCCTGGCGCCGTTCATGAGCATCATCCGCGACCCCGAGACCTACGAGAAGTACGAGCAGGTCGTCCTGGTGCACGGCGTGCGCCAGGTCGACGAGCTGGCCTACCACGACCTGGTCACCGACCATCTGCCCAAGCACGAGATCCTCGGCGAGATGATCGAGAAGCAGCTTCTCTACTACCCGACCGTGACGCGCGAGGAGTTCCGCAACATGGGCCGGATCACCGAGCTGATCGAAAGCAACAAGCTCACCGACGACCTCGGCCTGCCGGCGCTCAATGCCGCCGAAGACCGCGTCATGCTGTGCGGCAGCCCGGGCCTGCTGGTCGACCTCAAGCACATCCTCGAGGCCCGCGGCTTCAAGGAAGGCAATACCTCGACGCCGGGCGACTACGTGGTCGAGCGCGCCTTCGCCGAAAAGTAGAGCGAAGCCGCAGATGCCCGAGGCCAAGGCAGCCGCGCGCAAGAGCGCGCCCAAGCCCGCGACGCGCCGCACCGGCGTGCGCGAGGCCGCGGCGCAAGCCACCCGCGAGAGCATCCTGCGCGCGGCCACCAAGGTGTTCGCGAAGTACGGCTACGACGGCGGCAGCGTCGAGAAGATCTCGAAGGCCGCCAAGTCGTACGACCGCATGATCTACTACTACTTCGGCAGCAAGGAAGGCCTGTTCATCGCGGTGCTCGAAGGCATCTACCGGCGCATGGACGATGCCGAGGCCGCGATCGACCTCGATGCCTCGCGGCCGGTGGAGTCGCTCACGGCGGTGATCCGGTTCGTGCTCGGCTACTACCGCAGGAACCCCGAGTTCGTCACGCTGCTGAACACCGAAAACCTGCACAAGGGCCGGCACATCGCCAAGTCGCTGCGGGCGCGCGAGTACTCGTCGCGGGCCATCTCGATCATCAGCGAGATCGTCGCCGCGGGCGTCCAGCAGGGCCTGTTCCGCGACGACGTGGCACCGCGCGACCTGTACCTGCTGATCGCCTCGACCGGCTATTTCTACACGTCGAACCGGCACACGCTGACCGCGTTCCTCGGCGAGCCCCTGGAGACGCCGGAGGCGGTCGCGCATTGGGAAGACTTCGTGATCGAGACCGTGCTGCGCACCGTCGATGCCGGAGCTTCCGAGGAAGAATCCACTCACGAGGAAAAGAAATGGCAGAAGTCGCAACCGGCGCCAAGTCGGGCAAGGTCGTCATCCGGAACATAGGCCTGCTGCTGTCGGGCGACATCGACAAGCCCATCCTGGATGCCGACACCATCGTCGTCGTCGACGGGCTGATCGTCGCGGTCGGCAAGGAGAAAGACTGCGACCTCGAAGGCGCGAAGACCGTCATCGACTGCAAGAAGACCTGCGTCGCGCCGGGCCTGATCGACAGCCACGTGCATCCGGTCGCGGGCGACTGGACGCCGCGCCAGAGCCAGCTCAACTGGATCGAATCGAGCCTGAACGGCGGCGTCACCACCATGATTTCCGCCGGCGAGGTGCACTACCCCGGGCGCCCCAAGGACATCGTCGGGCTGAAGGCGCTGGCGATCACCGCGCAGCGCGCCTTCGATGCCTTCCGCCCGGCTGGCGTGAAGGTGCTGGCCGGTGCGCCGGTCATCGAGAAGGGCATGGTCGAGAGCGACTTCAAGGAACTGGCCGAAGCCGGCGTCGGCCTGCTCGGCGAGGTCGGCCTGGGCTCGGTCAAGGCCGGCTATGAAGCCAAGGAGATGGTCGCCTGGGCGCGCAAGTACGGCATCCAGAGCACGATCCACACCGGCGGGCCATCGGTGCCCGGCTCGGGCTACATCGACAAGGACACGGTGCTGGAGGCCGACGCCGACATCATCGGCCACATCAACGGCGGCCACACCTCGCTGCCGGAGGCGCATGTGTGCGAGTTGTGCGAGAAGAGCACGCGTGGCATCGAGATCGTGCACAACGGCAACGAGCGCACCGCGATCGCGGCGGCGCGGGCGGCCATCGAACTCAAATGCCCGCACCGCGTGATCCTGGGCACCGACGGCCCGGCCGGCTCCGGCGTGCAGCCGCTGGGCATCCTGCGGATGGTCTCTCTGATTTCCTCGTTCGCCAACATCCCGGCCGAGCTGGTGTTCTGCTTCGCCACCGGCAACACGGCGCGCCTGCGCCGTCTCAACTGCGGGCTGATCGAGGTCGGCCGCGACGCCGACTTCGTCTTCATGGACCGCGCTCAGCACACCGCCGGCAAGACCCTGCTGGAGAGCGTGCAGCTGGGCGACATCCCGGGCGTCGGGATGGTCATGATCGACGGCATCGTGCGCTGCGGACGCAGCCGCAACACGCCGCCGGCGACGGAGATTGCCGTGGTGGTGTCGGGGGGGCACTGAGCCGCGCCAACGGGTCACGCGCGTGCGGCCTGAAACGCCGCTTGCACGGCGCGCACGAGGGACGGATGCAGCACACCCAGTTTGGGAATCTGCCCGTGGGGAGCGGAAGGCGGCACCGAGAACCACTCGGTGCTATAGGGCAGATCCAGTGCCTGCTTGAGGTCGAACTTGGTGTCGTAGCTCAACCCCGCCGCTGCGTAGGCCGCCGGATTGCGCTCATGCAGGATGGAGAACTCGCCCCGGTGCAGCGTCGTCGTACGCTGGCTGGTCCCGTAGGCCACCCTGACCGCGAACTGCGGATCATCGTCGTCGAAAACAGCCAGAATCAGTGCCGGGCGGGGTTTCGGTCGAGGATGAATGTCGTCGGGGAAGTGGCACCAGACGATTTCGCCAGCGGTGGGCTCGCTCCACCACTGGTGGCTCATGTCGTTTCCACGTCGACCAAGCTCGAACGTATCGACCGTTTGCCGCCCTGCGGCGCCCGCTTCTTGATCTGGCGCATCTGGGCTGCCGTCAACGGACCGTCGTCGGCCTCGTACTGTGGCAGCACCCGCACGGCCATCTCGTGCAGCGCGCGGTGAATCGCCTGCGTCTCGTCGACGCCAAGGAATTCCGCCAGCCGCTTGGCGGTTTCGCGGGTCACGCCCGTGGCGCTGTCGACAGGTCGGTAGCGAAAGGCGATCTGGTTCACAGTGGCGCGGGCCGGCATGGAATGGCTCCTGAAAAGATATCTCAAAGATATCCAATTTCTCGCCCAAGGTCAACCCGCCGTCGCCCCGTTGACCGTCATGCTCGGATTGAGACCCTGAACCGCTTTCGGCCATCGCTCAACCCGCCTTGGTCGCTCCCTTGTACACCAGGAAACGCGCCGTCAGGAAGTTGACCGCCAGCCCGGCGCAGCTGCCGAACGCCACGCCGAGCGCGGGGGCCAGCGGCCCGCCCAGCCAGTGCAAGGTCAGCACGTACGCCCCGTAGTTGACCAGCGCGCCCCCCATCATCGTCAGCAGGTAGCGCAGGTACTCGCGCCCGATCGACGCGCCCGAATGCCTCCCGGCGAAGGTGAAGCGCCGGTTCAGCGCCCAGGTGACGGTGGCGGCAGCGAGGAACGACAGCACGCGCCCGCCATACCAGCCGAACGCCGGCGCCACCACGTAGAGCACGCCGAGGTCGACGACGAAGCCGATCGCGCCGACAACCGCGAACGACAGGAACTCCCGCCCGAGCTTCATGGCCGGCCGGCGGCGGAGCGGACGCCGGGAATCCCCAGGTAGCACAGCCGCTTGGCCTCGCGCCGGCCGATGGTCACGGTGTGCAGCACCACGCCGCAGACGAAGGACAACATCGCCATCAGCATCATCCCGGTGACCAGCACCGCGGTCGGCTGCCGCGGCACCAACCCGGTGTTCAGGTAGGTGGACACCAGCGGCTCGGCGAGAATCAGCGACAGCAGCACCAGCAGGCCCGCGGCACTGGAGAAGAACTGCAGCGGCCGCTCGCTCACGAACAGTTTGCAGATGGTCTTGAGGATGCGCCAGCCGTCGCGGTAGGTCGACAGCTTGCTTTCGGAGCCTTCGGGCCGCGAGCGGTAGGGCATCGGGACCTCGGCGAAGGGCATCCGCAATTCGAGCGCATGGACTGTCAATTCGGTTTCGATCTCGAAGCCCCTGGACAATGCCGGGAAGGACTTGGCGTAGCGCCTCGAGAAGACGCGATAGCCCGACAGCATGTCGGTCATCCGGCCGTCGAAGAGGCTCGCCACCGCGCCGGTCAGCAAGGCGTTGCCGAAGCGGTGGCCGCGCCGGTAGGTCTGCATGTCGGCGCCGTCGTCGACCCGCGAGCCGACCACCATGTCGAGGTTGCCTTCGACCATCAGTTCGATCAGCTGCCGCACCTCGCCGACGTCGTAGGTGGCGTCGCCGTCGACCATCACGTAGACGTCGGCCTCGACGTCCGCGAACATCCGCCGCGCCACGTTGCCCTTGCCGCGCAGCGGGACGTGCGTCACGCGCGCGCCGGCGGCCCGGGCCACGGCCGCGGTGTCGTCGGTCGAGTTGTTGTCGAAGACATGGATCTCGGCCTCGGGCAGGGACGCCTGAAACTCGCTCACCACCTGCGCGATGGCCAGCGCCTCGTTGAAGCACGGGATCACGGCGGCGATGCGCAGGGGGCGCGAGTCGAAACGTTCAGTCATTCTTGGCAGGCAGGATGCGGTAGGCCTTGGCACCGGCTTTTTCGTACATCAAGGCGAAATGGTCAAGGAAGCCGGGCTGGGCGGCGAGCATCGGCGCGGCGCTGGCGCCGACCGCGATCGCCTCGAAGCCGAGGCCCCGCAGTTTGCGCGCGAATTCGGCCGGCGGCAGCACGATGAAGTCGGCATAGCGCCAGGGCCCGATCGCATCGCCCCAGACCGGGGCCGGCCCATAGTAGATCGCTTCGCTGAGCGCGATCTGGTAGACCCGCCCGGTCGCGTGTTCGCGCAGGTAGTTCATGACCGCATAGCCGGGCACGTGGGCGTCGAGGAAGGCGGCGCGCTCGGCCGGCGTGGTCGCGATCGCCGCCACGCTGCGCCGCGTCATGTAGAACGAGCCGCCGACGCCCACCAGCAGCAGCAGCACGCCGAGCCAGCGGCCGGCGCGGTCGAGCAGGCCGCGCGCGTTCCACGCCGGCAGCGCGCGGCGCAGCCCGTCGGCCAGGCGGGCCAGCAATGCCTGCCAGCCGACCACCGACACCAGCGCGATCAGCGGCACCGAGGCGGCCAGGTAGCGCGGATAGCGCGAGGTCAGAGCCCAGACGCCCAGCGAGTAGAGGCTGAACACGGCCGCCGCGCGCACCGCCGGCGAGCGCTTCCATGCCAGCGCGAACGGCACGAACAGCACGCCCCACAGGAAGCCGTTCGGCCACGCGGCATGGGCGCGCACGTCGTCGAACTGGTTCTTGTAGTCGGCCGCGTTCCAGTTGGTGAAGCCGAACAGGCGCGCGCCGATCGGATTGAACGGGTCGCCCGTCATGACCGCGTTGCGCGCATACCAGTAGATGCAGGGGACCAGGAAGCACACCAGCGCCAGGGCCCAGACCTTGAGCCGGCGCTCGCGCCGGACCACGAACACGGCCACCAGCGGCAGCACCGTCAGGGCCTGGTACTTGGAGCCCGCCGCGACGCCGAGGAAGAAGGCGGCCAGCGCCAGCCAGCGCGCCCCGCGCGCCGGATCGTCGGACTCGCGCCACCACCACAGGGCGGTGCAGGCGGCGAGCACGAAGAGGGCGACGCCGATGTCGATCAGCGCGCTTTCGTAGTCGCCGATGCCGAGCCAGATCGCGGCCGCGACCAGCCCGGTCAGCCGGCTCGCATGCTGCGCACCCAGCCGGTAGACCATCGCCACCGACAGCCAGCCCGCGAGGGCGCTCAGCAGGTGCGGCAGGACGTCGTCGCCGACCGCCAGCGCGCCGGCATGGATCAGGTTGTAGTTGTACGGAAACCAGGGATAGCGCAGCCACTCATGGACGCCGAGCCGCCCGCTCTGCAGCACTTCGCGCGCATAGGGCAGGTGGTACATCAGCTCGTCGAACGCGGCCGGCGGCGCCAGCGGTTCGACCAGGGCCGGCAGCGCCGTCAGCACGAAGGCCAGCAGCGCCAGCTTCTCGACGAAGCCGAAGGGCTCTGACGGCAGCCGCGGGCCGCGTTCGCGCCGCCAGGCCGGCCACTGCAGCACGGCCGCCAGCAGGCCGAGCGCCACCGTGCCGATGACGGCGCCGCGGCCGAACAGCCCGGCGATCGCGATCGCCTGGAAGACGCAGACATGGAGCCCGAGCCCGGCCGCGGCCGCCATCGCGGCTTCGAGCGCGGCGTCGCGCCGCCCCGGCGGGCCGATGCGCGCCAGCAGCGCCCGCCCGAAGCCCCAGCAGGCGACCGCGAAGACCGCCATCGCCGCGTAGTGGGCGGCCCCGAACATCAGCTTTTGAATAGGAACTCCCGCTGGCCGGCGGTGCTCGCGACGGCGCTTCGTGTCACAGGTTCGGCGCCAGCAGGCGTTCGAGTTCGGCCTCGCTCTGGTGGCGGCGCGCTGCCTGGTCCTGCAGCTGGTCGTGGCCGATCTTGCCGACGTTGAAGTAGGTCGAGTCGGGGTGGCTCAGGTAGAAGCCGCTGACGCTGGCGGCCGGCATCATCGCGAGGCTTTCGGTCACGCTCATGCCGATCTCGGCGCAGTTCAGCAGGTCGAACATCGGGCCCTTGACGCTGTGGTCGGGGCAGGCCGGGTAGCCGGGCGCGGGCCGGATGCCGCGGTACTTCTCGTCGATCATGTCGGCGTTGCTGAGCGTCTCGTCGGGCGCGTAGCCCCACAGGTCGGTCCGCACGCGGTGGTGCATCGCCTCGGCGAAGGCCTCGGCCAGCCGGTCGGCCAGCGACTTCAGCATGATCGCCGAGTAGTCGTCGAGGTCGTCGATGAAGTACTTCTCTTTCTTCTCGATGCCGATGCCCGCGGTGACCGCGAACATGCCCACGTAGTCCCTGAGCCCGCTCTCGCGCGGCGCCACGAAGTCCGCCAGGCAGCGGCTCGGCCGGGTCACGCCGTCGATCACCTGCTTCTCGGCCTGCTGGCGCATGCCCCACCAGGTGAGCGCGGCCTCGCTGCGCGACTCGTCGGTGTAGAGCACGATGTCGTCGTCGCGCTCGGTGTTGGCGGGCCAGAAGCCGATCACGCCGCTGGCCGTGAGCCAGCGGCCTTCGATCAGGCGCTTGAGCATGCGCTGGCCGTCGGCATAGACCCGCACCGCCTCGGTGCCGACCACCTCGTCCTTGAGGATGGCCGGAAACGGCCCCGCCAGATCCCAGGTCTGGAAGAAGGGCCCCCAGTCGATGTACTTGGCGAGTTCGGTCAGGTCGAAGTTCTTGAACACGCGCCGTCCGATGAACTTCGGCACCGGCGGCACATAGCCGGCCCAGTCGACCGGCGTCTTGTTGGCCCGCGCCTTGGACAGCGGCCACAGCGTCACCTGCTTCTTGTTGGCGTGCTGGTGGCGCACCTTGTCGTAGTCGGCATTGAGCTCGTCGATGTAGCTCGCCGCCTGGTCGGACAGCAGCGACTGCGCCACGCTCACGCTGCGCGAGGCATCGGGCACGTAGACCACCGGGCCTTCGTAGTGCGGCGCGATCTTCACGGCCGTATGGACCCGGCTGGTGGTGGCGCCGCCGATCATGAGCGGAATCTTCTTGATGCGGAAGTGCTCGTCCTTCTGCATCTCGCCGGCCACGTACTGCATCTCCTCGAGGCTCGGCGTGATCAGGCCCGAGAGGCCGACGATGTCGGCGCCCTCGACCTTGGCGCGCGCCAGGATCTCGTGGCAGGGCACCATCACGCCCATGTTCACGACCTCGAAGTTGTTGCACTGGAGCACGACCGTGACGATGTTCTTGCCGATGTCGTGGACGTCGCCCTTGACCGTCGCGATGACGATCTTGCCCTTGGTGCGGACATCGCGGCCGGCGGCCTCGTCCTGGCGTTTTTCTTCCTCGATGTAGGGAATGAGGTGCGCCACCGCGGACTTCATCACGCGGGCCGACTTCACCACCTGCGGCAGGAACATCTTGCCCTGGCCGAACAGGTCGCCGACGATGTTCATGCCGGCCATCAGCGGGCCTTCGATCACGTGCAGCGGACGCCCGCCGGTGGCCAGGATCTGCTGGTAGGCCTCTTCCGTGTCTTCCACGATGAAGTCGGTGATGCCGTGCACCATCGCATGCGACAGCCGCTGGTTCACGTGCACTGGGTGCTCGGGCGTGCCGCGCCATTCGAGCTTCTTGCTCTCGTCCTTGGCGCCGCTCTTGGCGGTCTCGGCGACCTCGACCAGGCGCTCGCCGGCATCGGGGCGGCGGTTGAGCACCACGTCCTCCACCCGCTCGCGCAGCTCGGGCTCGAGGTCGTCGTAGACGCCGACCATGCCGGCGTTGACGATGCCCATGTCCATGCCGGCCTTGATCGCGTGAAACAGGAAGACGGTGTGGATGGCCTCGCGCACCGGGTCGTTGCCGCGGAAGCTGAAGCTCACGTTCGACACCCCGCCCGACACCTTGGCGCCGGGCAGGTTCTGCTTGATCCAGCGCACCGCGTTGATGAAGTCGACAGCGTAGTTGTTGTGCTCCTCGATGCCGGTGGCGATCGCGAAGATGTTCGGGTCGAAGATGATGTCCTCGGGCGGGAAGCCGATCTCGTCGACCAGGATGCGGTAGGCGCGCTCGCAGATCTCGATCTTGCGTTCGTAGGTGTCGGCCTGGCCCTTCTCGTCGAAGGCCATCACGACCGCCGCCGCGCCGTAGCGGCGCAGCAGCCGGGCCTGGTGGCGGAACTGGTCCTCGCCCTCTTTCATGCTGATCGAGTTGACGATGCCCTTGCCCTGGATGCAGCGCAGGCCGGCCTCGATCACGTCCCACTTCGAGCTGTCGACCATGATCGGCACCCGCGCGATGTCGGGCTCGCTGGCGATCAGGTTCAGGAAGCGCACCATCGCGGCCTTGCTGTCGAGCATGGCCTCGTCCATGTTGATGTCGATCACCTGGGCGCCGTTCTCGACCTGCTGGCGCGCCACCGCCAGCGCTTCCTCGAACTGGCCGTTCAGGATCATGCGGGCGAAGGCCTTCGAGCCGGTGACGTTGGTGCGCTCGCCGATGTTGACGAACAGCGCGCCATCGCCGATCTGCACCGGCTCGAGGCCGGACAGCTTCATCGGGGGCGGGGTCTGGGACGCGGAAGAATCGATTGGCATGGGCTCACCTGTGGAAACGGGGTCAGGCGAGCGTCGTTGCACTCCAGTGCCTGGAAGCCCAAGCCTGACGCGGCCGGCCAGACGGCCGGCGGCGCTGCAACGCTCCTTGGGAGCCGCGGATTTTACGCTGGCTGCGCGGCGCCGGCGGCCGATGCCGGCAAGCCGAAGACGGCGTCGAAGGCCCAGTTGAAGACGAAGGTGTAGACCAGGAAGAAAACCACCAGGCCGAGGTCCATCACCAGGGCGTCCCAGAGACTGACGCCGAGCCACCAGGCGAACACCGGCACCAGGAAGGCGATCAGGCCGCCTTCGAAGCCGATCGCGTGGGCGATCCGGCGGCGCAGGCTGCGGCCGCGCACCGCCTGGCCGGACTCCCAGCGCTCGAACAGGGCGTTGAACGAGAGGTTCCAGAGCACGGCGATGACCGAGGCGATCACCGCCAGCACGCCCGAATGGCCCAGTCCCTGGCCGGACATCAGCGCCAGGCCCGCGCTGGCCGCGACGATGGCGATGCCCTCGTAGAGGCTGATATAGACGACGCGGCGCTTGAGCCCTTGCATGAAATCGATCCTGTGTTGGTTGGCGTTGAGCTGGACTTTATGTTGGTTTACCTGATATAAAAAGTCATCTTCTTTCAGGTTCATTGATAGATCGGGGCGGCCGTGGGTTTTTCCAGCGACAGCGTGGCGGTGTTTCTCGCGGTGGTCGATCACGGCTCCTTCTCGGCGGCGGCGCGAGCGCTGGGCCGGGTGCCCTCGGCGGTCAGCATGGCGATCGCCAGTCTCGAAGCCGAGCTCGACCTCAGCCTGTTCGACCGCAGCGGCCGCGAGCCGCAGCCGACCGCGGCCGCGCGATCGCTGGAGCCGCAGGCGCGCCTGCTGGCGGCGCAACTCAAGCAGCTTCAGGTCCAGGCGCTGGCGCTGACCCAGGGGCTGGAGAACCGACTGACGCTGGCCATAGCGCCCGAGTTGCTGGCCGCGCCCTGGAGCGGGCCGCTGGCCGCTCTGGCGGCCGAATACCCGCTGCTGGAGGTCGAGGTGCTGGCGGCGCCGCAGGCCGATGCGCTGGCGCTGCTGCACAGCGGCAGGGCGCAGCTGGCCCTGGTGTTCGAGCGCCCCAGCCTCGACGGCCGCGAGGGTTTCCAGGAAGTGGCCAACGACACCATGGTGGCCGTGATGGCGCCCGACCATCCGGTGCTGGCCGCGGCGGGGGGACGGTTGCGAGAAGAACACCTGACGACCACGCGGCAGATCGTGGTCGCCGGACGCGACCTCGCCACCAGCGACCCGCGTTTCGTCTTCGCGCGCCATGTCTGGCGCACCGACAACGCGCTGGCCGCGCTGAGCCTGATCACCGCCGGCCTGGGCTGGGGCTGGCTGCCGCGCAACTTCGCGCGGCCGCACGTGGCGGCCGGCGCGCTGGTCGAGATTCCGTTCGAGAACCTGTCGAACGGGCTCGACCTGTGGGTCGATGTCGTGTGGTCGCGCGAGCGGCCGCTGGGCCTCGGGGCCCAGCGCTTCGTGGCGCTCATCGCCCGCAAGAAGGACTGAAGAAAGCGCCGGCTAGCGGTCGCGGCCTCCGCCGCCTCCACCATGGCCGCCGCCGTGGCCACCTCCGTGGCCGCCACCACCGCCACCTCCACCTCCACCTCCACCTCCACCTCCACCTCCACCTCCGTGGCCGCCACCGCCGCCTCCGTGGCCCCCGCCATGGCCATTGCGACCGCCATCCCCGCCACCGCCATGGTCGCCACCGCGGCCGCCTCCATGGCCGTGGTCACCCCCGCCCTGCCCCGGCGGCCGGCCGCCGGTCTGGAAGCCGGGCGGACGCGCACCGGGCGGCGGGCGCCAACCGGGTGCCGGCGGCGGCCGGAAACCGGGTGATGGCGGCGGACCGAAGCCCGGCGCCGACGGCGGACGGAAGCCCGGCGGATGCGGCGCATAGCCCGGCCACGGATTCGGACGCCAGCCCGGCACCGGCGGCGGCGGGGGGCGCCAGCCCGGGCCCGGCGGCGGCGGCGGGCGGCCGCCCCACCAGCGCGGCTGGTTGTACCAGGGGCGATCGCGGTAGTAGTTGGACCAGTAGCTGCCGATCGCGAAGGTCACCAGCGGCACGCCGATGATCGCGCCATAGGTCGCCAGCGGGACGCGCTGCTCCTGGTAGGCGTATTCGAGACTGGCCGCATAGGACCAGCCGCGAAGGCCGTCCGGCAGCACCACGTCGCACCAGCCGTAGCCGGCGGTGCAGCCCATCACCTGCAGCGACTGCCCCGGCCCCAAGGTGGCCACCAGCGGATAGCTGTCGCCGGGACCGGCACGCAGGTTGACCGGCCCGCGGGTGAATGCCTGCTGGGCCGAGGCGGCCAACGGCACCGCCAGGGCGATGGCGGCCAGGCCGGCCCATCGCATTGCCTTGTTGTTCATGAAGATTTCCTTTGCGGTCCAGGGTAGAAGGGGCTGCAGCCCGATGTCAATCAGCCACGGCCTTCAAACGAGAACGCCGCAGCGCGCGTGTTCGCGCACACGCGGAACGTCTGGAGACTTTCTTCATCCCGGCTTCACATGCGCCGGGCGCGGCGGCCTCAAGCGGCTTCGCTGTAGAAGGCCGCGCGATGCAGGCTGCGGCCGGCGAGCGGTGCCACCGCCTGGCCGATGGCCGCGATGTGCTCCGGCGTGGTGCCGCAGCAGCCGCCGACGATGTTGACCAGTCCCTCGGCCGCGAACTCGTGCAACAGGCGCGAGGTGACGTCGGGGGTCTCGTCGAAGCCGGTCTCGCTCATCGGGTTGGGCAGGCCGGCGTTGGGGTAGCAGCTGATGAAGGTGTCGTCGGCGACGCGTGCCAGCTCCTGGATGTAGGGCCGCATCAACGCCGCGCCCAGCGCGCAGTTCAGGCCGATGGCCAGCGGCCGTGCATGGCGCACGCTGTGCCAGAAGGCGGTCACGGTCTGTCCGCTCAGGATCCGGCCGGAGGCGTCGGTCACGGTGCCGCTGATGATCAGCGGCAGCCGCTCGCCGCTGGCCTCGAAGTACTCGTCGATGGCGAACAGCGCCGCCTTGGCGTTCAGCGTGTCGAAGATGGTCTCGACCAGCAGCACGTCGGAGCCGCCTTCGACCAGGGCCTCGACCTGCTCGTAGTAGGAAGCCCGCAGCTCTTCGAAGCTGACGTTGCGCGCCCCGGGATCGTTGACGTCGGGGCTGATGCTGGCGGTCTTGGGCGTCGGGCCGAGGGCGCCGGCGACGAAGCGAGGCTTGTCGGGGGTGCTGAACTTGTCGCACGCGGCGCGCGCCAGCTTCGCGGACTCGAGGTTCATCTCGCGCGCCAGTTCGGCCATCTTGTAGTCTTCCTGCGCGATCCGGGTGGCGCCGAAGGTGTTGGTTTCGATCAGGTCGGCGCCGGCCGCGAGATAGCCTTCGTGGATGTCGCGGATGACGTCGGGCCGGGTCAGCGAGAGCAGCTCGTTGTTGCCCTTGACGTCGCGCGGGAAGTCCTTGAAGCGCTCGCCGCGGTACTGTGCCTCGGTCAGCTTGAAGCGCTGGATCATGGTGCCCATCGCGCCATCGAGGATGGCGATGCGTTGGGCCAGGATGGCGGGAAGTTGCTGGGCGCGGGTGTAGACGACGGGCTTCATGACCCGATTGTAGAAAGCGACGCCGCGCCCGCCGCGGCGTCGGGTCTTGTCAGGCCTGCGCGCCGGCGATCTCGGTCAGCGCGCCGAGGAAGCGCGCGTTCTCTTCCGGCGTGCCGATCGACACCCGGATGAAGCTCTCGAAACCGGGCTCCTTCCATGGCTTGACGATGATGCCGCGCGCCAGCAGCGCTTCGTTGACCGGGCCGTTCGGACGCGCCAGGTCGATGAACAGGAAATTGGCCGCCGACGGCGCGACGCGCAGCCCCGGCCAGGCCATCGCACGCAGCGCCTGCGCCATCGCGTCGCGCCGCCGCACCGTTTCGGCCACCGCATGGAGCATGTAGGCCTCGTCGCCCCACGCCGCCAACGCGGCCGCCTGCGCCGCCAGGTTGACGTTGAAGGGCGTGCGCACCCGGTCCAGCAGCTGGACCAGCGCGGCATCCGATGCGATGCCGTAGCCGACCCGCAGGCCCGCCAGCCCCCAGGCCTTGGAAAACGTGCGCAGCACGATCCAGGGCCGCTCCTGCGCGCGCAGCGCGGCCAGCGCATCGGGAAAGCCGGGCGCGGTCCGCGCGTATTCGTAGTACGCCTCGTCGAGCACCAGCAGCGTGGCCGGCGGCATGGCGGCGAGCAGCCGGGTGAACTCGCCGGCATCGAACATGCAGCCCACCGGGTTCGACGGGTTCGCCAGCATCACCAGCTTCGGGCCGCGCGCCAGGGCCTCGCACCAGGCGTCGATGTCGAAGCCGAGCGCGGGCGTCAGCGCCAGCGCTTCGACCTGCGCGCCCATCATGCGTGGGTAGATCTCGTGCAGGCCGAAGGCGGGCCGCTGCGTCAGCACCCGGTCGCCGGGCGACAGGAAGGCCTGGCACAGCATCTGGAGGATGTCCTCGGAGCCGTTGCCGATCACCACCTCCTCGGGCCGGGCGCCGCTGCGCTGCGCGATCGCGGCGCGCAGCGCGCTGCAGTTCGCATCTGGATAGGTGCCGACCTGCAGCGCCAGGTCGACCAGCGCGCGCGCCACCGCGGGACTGGCGCCGAAGGGGTTCTCGTTGCTGGCGAGCCGCGCGATCTCGCTGACCCCGTAGCGCGCACGCACCGCCTGCGACGACAGGCCGGCGTTGTAGGCGGGCAGCGCAGGCACCTCGGGGCGTGCGAGTGCGTGGATGGCAGACATGTTCATAGATCGCGCTTCCGCTCGACGAAGTCCAGCACGGCTTCGAGCAGCCGCCGCACGTGCGGCTGGACGCGCTGCGCCACCTCGGGCAGGTAGTCGAAGGGCAAGGCTTCCTGCATGTAGCTGCACTGCGTCATCTCGAGCTGCACCGCATGCACGCCCTGCGCCGGCTGGCCGTGGTGGCGCGTGATGTAGCCCCCCGTGAAGCGGCCGTTGAGCACCGAGCTGAAGCCGTTCGCCTGGCCGGCGATCTGCTTCAGCCGCTGCGCCAGCGCCGGATCGCAGCTCACGCCGTTGGCGGTGCCGAGGTTCAGGTCGGGCAGCCTGCCCTCGAAGAAGCGCGGCAGCACCGAGCGGATCGAGTGCGCGTCCCAGAGCGCGGCGATGCCGTGCTGCGCCTTGAGGCGCGCCAGTTCGTCCGCGAGCTGGCGGTGGTAGGGCTGCCAGATGGCTTCCCGGCGTTCGGCGACCTCGGCCTCGTCGGGCACATCGCCGGCGGCGTAGATCGGCGTGTCGTCGAAGGTGTCGACCGGGCACAGGCCGGTGACGCTCTGGCCCGGATAGAGGCTGGCGCCATCGGGCGGACGGTTCAGGTCGACCACGTAGCGCGAGTGCGTGGCGACCAGCACCGAGGCGCCGAGTTCGTCCGCGAAGTCATAGAGGCGTTCGAGATGCCAGTCGGTGTCGGGCACCTGGCGGGCCTCGTCGGTGAGGCGCGCCGCGAGCTGCGGCGGCACGTGGGTGCCGACATGCGGCATCGAGATCAGCAGGGGCCGCTTGCCGGCGCGGAAGCGGAACGGCGGCTCGGTGGTGATGAAGCGCATGGGTCTCAATCCTTCAGAAGTTGGCTGCGCGCGGCGACGAAACCGGCCGCAGCATGGTCGTGCAGTGCATGCCGGCCGGCGGCGACGCGCGGCTGGCCGGCCACCCACACCGCATCGATCGCCGACGTGCGGTGGCTCGCGAAGACATGCGCCGAGAGCATGTCGGGCGCGTCGAGCCCTTGCAGTGCGAGGTGCGCGGCGTCAAGCACGACGAAGTCGGCCTGCTGGTCCGGCGCCAGGCCGCAGACCGCGCGGCCCGCGGCCTGCGCGCCGCCGTGCAAGGCGGCCAGCGTGAGCGCGGTCGCGACCTGCGGGTGCGCCGCATCGGCGCCGACATTGCGCTGGCGAGTGGCCAGGCGCTGGCTGTATTCGAGCAGCAGCAGCTCTTCGGCCGCGTTGACGCAGGCATGGCTGTCCGAGCCCACGCCCCAGGCCCCGCCATGGCCGCGCCAGGCCGCGAGGTCGAAGATGCCGTCGCCGAGGTTGGCCTCGGTCGTGGGGCAGAGGCCGGCGACCGCGCCGCGCGTGGCGGCGCGCTGGTACTCCTGCGCGTCCATGTGCGTGGCATGCACCAGGCACCAGCGCGCATCGACCGGCGCATGGTCGAGCAGCCAGGCGACCGGCCGCTGGCCGCTCCAGGCGACGCAGTCGTCGACCTCCTGCGTCTGCTCCGCGATGTGGATGTGGATCGGCGCGCTGGCATCGAGCGCATCGAGGCCGGCGAGCGCATCACGCAGGGCATCGGGCGGCACCGCGCGCAGCGAATGCGGCGCCAGGCCCAGGCGCGCGCCCTGCGCATCGCAGGCCGGCTTCAGCGCGTCGAGCAGGCGCAGCATCGACTCGGTCGAGCGGATGAAGCGGCGCTGGCCCGGGTTCGGCGGCGTGCCGCCGAAGCCGCTGGTCTGGTAGAGCACCGGCAGCAAGGTGAAGCCGATGCCGGTGCGCTGCGCGGCGCGCAGCAGCGCCAGGCTCAGCGTGGCGTCGTCGGCATAGGGGCGGCCGTCGCCGTCATGGTGCACGTACTGGAACTCGCAGACGCTGGTGTAGCCGGCTTCGAGCATCTCGGCATAGAGCCAGGTCGCGACGGCTTCCATCTGCTCGGGGCCGAGGCGCGCGGCGAAGCGGTACATCAGCGTGCGCCAGCTCCAGAAGCTGTCCTGCTGCTCGGCGCGGTGCTCGGTGAGCCCTGCGAACGCGCGCTGGAAGGCGTGCGAATGCAGGTTCGGCATGCCCGGGATCAAGGGGCCGCGCACGGTGGGTGCAGCGGACGGCCGGGGCGCATCGGATTGCACCTGCGTCAGCCGGCCGGCGTCGTCCCATGCCAGCAGCACGTTCTTCGCCCATCCGGTCGGCAGCAGCGCATCGGCCGCGAACAGGGTGCGCGTCGTCATGCGGCCGCCCCCGCCGCGATGCGGCCCTGGCGCACCACGGTGCGCAGCGGCCGCTGGCCGAACCAGTACGCGAGCTCGGCCGCGTCCCGGACGTTCCACAGCACGAAGTTGGCCGGCTGGCCGACATGCAAGGCGCCGTGCGTGTGCTGCAGGCCCAGCGCGCGCGCGGCATGGCGGGTCACGCCAGCCAGCGCCTCGGGCACGGTGAGGCGGAACAGGGTGCAGGCCATGTTGGCCATCAGCAGCAGGCTCAGCGCCGGCGAGGTGCCCGGGTTGTGGTCGGTCGACACGGCCATCGGCACGCCGGCGGCGCGCAGCGCGGCTATCGGCGGCAGGTGCGTGTCGCGCAGCGTGTAGTAGGCACCGGGCAGCAGCACGGCCACCGTGCCGGCCGCGCGCATCGCTTCGATGCCTTCGGCCGACAGGTGCTCGATGTGGTCGCAGGACAGCGCGCCATGGCGGGCCGCCAGCGCGGCGCCGCCCATGTCGGACAGCTGCTCGGCATGCAGCTTGACCGGCAGGCCCAATGCGCGCGCCGACTTGAACACGCGCTCGGTCTCTTCGAGCGAAAACGCGATGCGCTCGCAGAACACGTCAACCGCGTCCACCAGCCCTTCGGCCGCCAGTGCCGGCAGCATCTCGCTGCAGACCAGGTCGATGTAGTCACCGCTGCGGCCCGCGTATTCGGGCGGCAGCGCATGGGCGCCGAGGAAGGTCGTGCGCACCGTCACGCCATAGGCCTCGCCGAGCCGCCGTGCGACACGCAATTGCTTGCGTTCGTGGTCGAGCGCGAGGCCATAGCCCGACTTGATCTCGATCGCGCAGACGCCGTCGGCCAGCAGTTGCTCGAGCCGGGCCGCGGCCTGGGCGTACAGCGTGTATTCATCGGCTTCGCGCGTGGCGCGCACCGACGACACGATGCCGCCGCCGGCCTTCGCGACCTCTTCGTACGTGGCGCCGGCCAGGCGCATCGCGAACTCGTTGGCGCGCTGGCCGCCATAGACCAGGTGCGTGTGGCAGTCGACCAGGCCCGGCGTGACGAGCGCGCCCGCGCCATCGAAGCGCGGCAGGCCGGCATGCATCGCGGGCAGCGACGCACGTTCGCCGATCCATTCGATCCTGCCGTCGAGGACGACGATCGCCGCATCGGCGACGGCGTCCTGGTCGTCGGCCAGCGCGCCGGGCGCAAGCCGCAGGTGCTGCCAGACGCCGTCGGCGGAAAGAGACGCGGAATGAGTCATGGTGTTCAGGTGGAAGGAGTGAGCGCTTCTTCGAAGCGGACCGCGACCAGCGCGGCCTCGGCATCGAGGGGGGTCGCGTGCCAGCCGGCAGGGCCCTGGGCCCACCAGAGTCCCGCGCCGGGTTCGAGGGTGGTCGTGTCGCCGCCCTGCAGCTGCCATCGGCCGCGCAACGCGAGCAGCAGGCCGGCCGCTGCCGGCCCCACCTGGCTGTCGCCGGCCAGCACGCGCACCTCGGCGCGCAGGCGGCCGCGCCGCGTCATCACGTTGAAGTCCGTCGACGGGCCGCCGAGCAGCTCGCAGTCGAGCGCCATGTCGCCGGAAAAGGCGAACGGCGCGTGCGGCCGATCGAGCCGGTGTTCGATCCGGCCGTCGCCCGAGCGCAGCCGCACGCCGCTGCCGTCGAGCAGCATGATCACGCGGTCGACGCCGGCAAAGGCCGAGAACGGCCCAGCCTGGTCGATGGTCGCGATGCTCACCCGCCAGTCGAAGCCGTCGATTACGGCGCCTTGGGGCCAGGCGGCGATCTCGCGCGTCGTCCCGCCGCCGTTCTTCCACGGCGCGGCGGCCAGCGAGGCGGTGTCGAAGCGATGGATTCGCACGGCCTTGCCGGACTACTTGATCATCGGCAGGTTCAAGCCCTGCTTCTTCGCCGTCGCGATGGCGATGTCATAGCCGGCATCGGCATGGCGCATGACGCCGGTGGCCGGGTCGTTCCACAGCACGCGCTCGATGCGCTTGGCGGCGGCGTCGGTGCCGTCGCAGACGATCACCACGCCAGAGTGCTGCGAGTAGCCCATGCCGACGCCGCCGCCGTGGTGCAGGCTGACCCAGGTCGCGCCGCCGGCGGTGTTCAGCAGCGCGTTGAGCAGCGGCCAGTCGGAGACCGCATCACTGCCGTCCTTCATGCTCTCGGTCTCGCGGTTCGGGCTCGCCACCGAGCCGGTGTCGAGGTGGTCGCGGCCGATCACGATCGGGCCCTTGAGCTCGCCCGACTTCACCATCTCGTTGAAGGCCAGCCCGGCCAGGTGCCGCTCGCCCAGGCCGAGCCAGCAGATGCGCGCCGGCAGGCCCTGGAAGGCGATGCGCTCGCGCGCCATGTCGAGCCAGCGGTGGGTGTGCTTGTTGTCAGGGAACAGTTCCTTGATCTTGGCGTCGGTCTTGTAGATGTCTTCCGGGTCGCCCGAGAGCGCGACCCAGCGGAACGGCCCCTTGCCCTCGCAGAACAGCGGCCGGATGTAGGCCGGCACGAAACCCGGGAAGTCGAAGGCGTTCTGGACGCCCTCATCGAAGGCGACCTGGCGGATGTTGTTGCCGTAGTCGACCGTCGGGATGCCCATGGCCTGGAAGTCGAGCATCGCCTGCACGTGCACGGCGCAGGACTTGGCCGCCGCGCGGCGCAATGTCGGATGCTGCGTGGCGTCGGCCTTGGCGGCCTCCCATTGCGCCAAGGTCCAGCCGATCGGCAGGTAGCCGCTGGCGAGGTCGTGGGCCGAGGTCTGGTCGGTCACGAGGTCGGGCTTGAGGCCGCCCGCCTTGGCGCGCTTGACCAGTTCCGGCAGGATCTCGGCGGCGTTGCCGAGCAGGCCGATCGAGACCGCTTCCTTCGCGGCCGTGTGCTGCTTGATGAGCGCGATCGCGTCGTCGATGTCCTTGGCCTGCTTGTCGAGGTAGCGCGTGCGCAGGCGGAAGTCGATGCTGGCCTGCTGGCATTCGATGTTGAGCGACACCGCGCCGGCCAGGGTCGCGGCCAGCGGCTGCGCGCCACCCATGCCGCCGAGGCCGGCGGTCAGGATCCACTTGCCCGAGAGGTCGTTGCCGTAGTGCTGGCGGCCGGCCTCGACGAAGGTCTCGAAGGTGCCCTGCACGATGCCCTGGCTGCCGATGTAGATCCAGCTGCCAGCCGTCATCTGGCCGTACATCATCAGGCCCTTGCGGTCGAGCTCGCTGAAGTGCTCCCAGGTGGCCCACTTGGGCACCAGGTTCGAATTGGCGATCAGCACGCGCGGCGCGTTCTCGTGGGTCTTGAACACGCCCACCGGCTTGCCCGACTGCACCAGCAGCGTCTCGTCGTCGTTCAGTTGCTTGAGCGATTCGAGGATCTGGTCGAACGAGGCCCAGTCGCGCGCGGCGCGGCCGATGCCGCCGTACACGACCAGGTCTTGCGGCCGCTCGGCCACCTCGGGGTCGAGGTTGTTCTGCAGCATGCGGAACGGCGCCTCGGTGAGCCAGCTCTTGCAGCTCAAGGTGCTGCCGCGCGGCGATCGGATGACGCGGCTCGCGTCATGGCGGGGATCGGTGGCGGCGGCGAGGAATTTGTCGGGTGCGTTCATGGCGGGGTGTCCTTTCGATGAGCTGGATCGTTGATTCAGGCGTGGCTGGGGAGGATGGCCTGCACCGCTTCGGGCCATTGGCCCTGGCGTGCCCACAGGCGCATGGCTTCGATCGATGGCGCGAGGAAGCGGTCCTGGTCGATGAAGGCGACGCGTTCGCGGATGGCGGCGAATTCGGCTTCGAGCAAGGGCGAGCTTTTCGGCCCCCTCTTCAGTTCGATCCCTTGCGCGGCGGCCATGGCCTCGATGCCGACCACGACCGCGGTGTTGTCGACCATGTCGCCGAGCCGGCGGCCCGCGAAGGTCGCCATCGACACGTGGTCTTCCTGGTTGGCCGAGGTCGGCAGGCTGTCGACGCTGGCCGGATGGGCCAGCGACTTGTTCTCGGAGGCCAGCGCCGCCGCCGTCACCTGGGCGATCATGAAGCCGGAGTTGACGCCGCCGTCGCGCACCAGGAAGGGCGGCAGGCCCGACAGGCCGCTGTCGAGCAGCAGCGCCATGCGGCGCTCGGAGATGGCGCCGATCTCGGCCACCGACAGCGCGATGATGTCGGCAGCGAAGGCCACCGGCTCGGCGTGGAAGTTGCCGCCCGAGATCACGTCGCCGTTGTCGAACACCAGCGGGTTGTCGGAGGCCGCATTGGCCTCGATGCGCAGCACGCGCGCGGCATGCGCCAGGTTGTCGAGGCAGGCGCCCATCACCTGCGGCACGCAGCGAATCGAGTACGGGTCTTGCACCCGGCCGCAATCGGCGTGCGAGGGCACGATCTCGCTGCCTTCGAGCAGCGCGCGCACCGCGCCCGCCACCGCGATCTGGCCCGGCTGGCCGCGCGCGGCATGGATGCGGGCGTCGAAGGGCTTGATCGAGCCCTGGATCGCCTCGAGCGACAGCGCACCCGCCAGCAGGCCGGCCGCGAAAACGTCCTCGGCGCCGAACAGGCCGGCCAGCGCCAGCGCGGTCGAGACCTGCGTGCCGTTGAGCAGCGCCAGGCCTTCCTTGGGGCCGAGCACGAAGGGCGCGAGGCCGATGCGGCGCAGCGCGTCGGCGCCGCCGATGACTTCGCCGTCGGGCGCCGTGACTTCGCCCTCGCCGATCAGCACGCAGGCCAGGTGCGCCAGCGGCGCCAGGTCGCCCGAGGCGCCGACCGATCCCTTCGAAGGAATGCGCGGCAGCAGGCCGGCGTTCGACAGCGCCAGCAGCGCGTCGACGATCTCGGGCCGGACGCCGGAATGGCCGCGCGCCAGGCTCACGGCCTTGGTCGCCAGCACCAGCCGCACCACGCCGGCCGCCAGCGGCTCGCCGGTGCCGGCGCTGTGCGACAGCACCAGGTTGCGCTGCAGCTCGGCCAGCCGTTCCGGCGGGATGATGGTCTGGGCCAGCTTGCCGAAGCCGGTGTTGATGCCGTAGACCACTTCGCCGGCATCGACGATGCGCTGGACCGTGGCCTGCGCCGCGAGCAGGCCGGCGCGCGCCGCCGGAGCGAGCGCGAGCTGGACGCCACCGGCATGCACGCGGCGCAGGGTGGCGAGGTCGACATCGCCGGGCGCGAGGACGATCGGCGCGTGGGCGGAAGGGGTGGCGGTCATGGGTTCTCCTGTCTATACAAGTAGGTGCGCGCGAAATCGAAGGCGGGGCGTGCGCGTTCAGCCGAAGGAAGGGTTGCCGTCGGCCCGGAACCGGCTGCCGAGGCGATAGCGCGAAGCCGGGTGCAGGCAGCGCACCACCGTCACCGGCAGGGTGCGGGTCCAGGTGCGGCGCGTCAGCAGCAGGCAGGGGTCGGTCACCGGCATCGCCAGCCGTTCGGCCTGCTCGGGCGTCGGCAGCACGGCGTCGACCACATGCTCGATCTGGTCGAAGGGCACGTTGCGCACCAGGTACTCGCTCGGCGGGACCAGCGAGAAATCCTGGTCGAGGAAGTCGGGCACCACGCGCGGGTTCACGTAGCGGTCTTCGAGCTGCACCGGGATTTCGTTTTCCATGTGCAGGCAGACCGTGTGGAACACCGACTCGCCGGGCCGCAGGTCGAGCCAGACCGCGACGTCGGGCGAGGCGGCGATGCGCTCGGCCGTGAGGAACTCGCAGCGGTAGTCGTGCCCGCGGTCGCGGATCTCGCTGGCGATGTTGGCGATCTGCAGCAGGGTCGACTGCGGCTTGTCCTCGGCGACGAAGCTGCCGACACCCGCCACCCGCACGATGCGCCCCTGCTCGACCAGCTCGCGCAGCGCGCGATTGACCGTCATGCGCGCCACGCCGAACTGCGCCACCAGCTCGCTCTCGGAGGGCAGGCGGTGGCCGGCGCTCCAGGAGCCGTCCTGGATCTTGTGCGTGATGAAGGCCTTGATCTGCTCGTACAGCGCCAGCGCGGGCGACGTCGAGGCCGCCGCGCGCGCAGGCGCGGTGCGGTGGGCGTCGGTGGCTTTGCGGAGGCTGGCGGCTGTCATGGGGACTTTCTCGGGGCTGGGGATCAATGCTCGGCGGCGGCCATCGATTCGGCGCGGATCTCTTCGGTGAGCCGTGCCTTGATGTCCATGAACTCGGGCGAGGTCTTGATTGTGTAGTGGCGCGGATGGCCGAAGTCGACCGGGATCTCGGTCTTGATGCGGCCGGGCCGGGCGCTGAACACGGCCACGCGGTTGGCCATGAAGATCGCCTCGTCGATGTCGTGCGTGACGAACAGCACCGTCTTGCGGGCCGACTCCCAGATGCCGAGCAGCAGTTCCTGCATCAGCACGCGGGTCTGGTTGTCGAGCGCGCCGAAGGGCTCGTCGAGCAGCAGCATCTTGGGGTCGTTGGCCAGCGCGCGGGCGATGGCGGTGCGCTGCTGCATGCCGCCGGAGAGCTGCTTGGGGAAATGGTTCTCGAAGCCGCGCAGGCCGACCTTGGCGATGAAGAAATCGCTGCGCTCCTTCTGGTCGGCCTCGCTCATGCCGCGCTCGCGCAGGCCGAAGCGGATGTTCTGCGCGATCGTGAGCCAGGGGAACAGCGTGTAGCTCTGGAACACCACGCCGCGGTCGGCGCCCGGGCCCTCGATGGTCTGGCCGTCGAGCAGCACCCGGCCTTCGGTCGGGTAGTCGAGGCCGGCGACGATGCGCAGCAGGGTGGACTTGCCGCAGCCCGAGGGGCCGAGGATGGTGACGAAGTCGTTCTCGCGCACTTCGAAGTCGATCGGCAGCAACGCCTGCGTGGTCTGGCCGCGCGTGCCGGTGAAGGTGCGGGACACGCCGCGAATCGAAAGCTGGTTCATCAGATCGTGCTCCAGGCGAAGAGACGGCGGTTGAGCGCCTTGAAAGCGAAGTCGGAAATGAGCCCGATCACGCCGATGACGATGATCCCGAAGATGATCTGCCCGGTGTTCAGCAGCGCCTGGCTGTCGGTGATCATGTGGCCGATGCCGGACGACGATCCGATCAGCTCGGCCACGATCACGTAGGTCCAGGCCCAGCCCAGCACCAGGCGCAGCGTCTCGGCGATGCCCGGCGCGGCACCCGGAATCAGCACCCGCAGCACGATGCCGCGACTGTTGGCGCCCAGCGTGTAGGCCGCCTCGACCAGGTCGCGCCGCGCGCTGCCCACCGTGACCGCCACCATCAGCGTGATCTGGAACACCGAGCCGATGAAGATCACCAGCAGCTTCTGGGTCTCGCCGATGCCGGCCCAGAGGATCAGGAGCGGGATGAAGGCCGAGGCCGGCAGGTAGCGGCAGAACGAGACGAAAGGCTCGAAGAAAGCCTCGACGCTCTTCCAGGTGCCCATCGCGATGCCCAGCGGCACGGCCACGATGGTCGCCAGCACGAAGCCGCCGAACACGCGCCAGACGGTCATGCCGATGTCGTGGCCGAAGTTGAACTCGGTGAAGAGCAGCACGGCTTCCTTGACCATCGTGACCGGGCTGGCCAGGAAGGTCGGCGACACGAAGCCGCCGAGCGTGAAGAAGCCCCAGACCGCCACGAACAGGACGAAGAAGCCGACGCCCAGCAGCCAGCGCGCCCGGGCGCCGACCGGTTCGAGCGGCGCCAGCGCGCGGCGCCGGCGCGGCGCCTGGGGGGCGGCCGGCGCGGCCGAGGCCGCCGGCGTGGAGGAGTGCATGACAGGCGTCGCGCTCATGATCGTCCGTGCCTCTTACTTGACGAAGCTGGTGTCGAAGGTGGCGGCCAGGTCGTCGGGCGCCTTGCGGATCACGCCGGACTCCAGCAGGATCACCTGCGCGTCCTTCATGAACGGGAGGATGTCGTTGGCGAAGAACTTCTGGTTCGCCGCCTTGTCCGACCAGCGCAGGTTGGCCGACGACTTGGCGAACTGCTCGCCGCTCTGCTTGACCGCCGCGCCCATGATTTCGTTCGCCTTGGCCGGGTCGGCCTTGATCATGTCGAGGGCCTCGAAGTACGAATTGGCCAGCGCCTGGGCCGCCTTGGCGTTGGACTTGAGCCAGGTCGGGGCGCAGCCGACGGTGTCCATCACCATCGGGTAGTCGAGCGTGGTGGCCAGGATCTTGCCGGCGGCGGGGTTGGCGCGAACGGTCGAGAGATACGGCTCGTAGGTCATCGCGCCGTCGTTCTGGCCGGCCACGAAGGCCTGGGCGGCGGGCTGCGGCTCGAGCGAGACCAGCTTCACGTCCTTCATGCTCATGCCGTTCTTGTTGAGCATCCAGGCCAGGCCGAAGTACGGCGCGGTGCCGGGCGCGCTGACGCCGATCGCCTTGCCCTTCAGGTCGGCGAAGCTCTTGACGTCGTTGCGCACGGCCAGGCCGTCGGCGCCGTAGGACTTGTCCATCTGGAAGATCTGGACGATCGGCACACCGTTGGCGTTCCAGGCCACGTGCGTCTCGACCGTGGTGGCCGCGCACTGGATCGCGCCCGATGCCAGCGCCAGGTGGCGGTCCTTCTGCGGGATCATGCGCAGGTCGACATCGAGGCCGTTCTTCTTGAAGATGCCGGCCTTGTCGGCCAGCGTCAGCGGCGCGAAGCCGGTCCAGCCCGACATGCCCAGCGTGATCTTGGTGTCTTCGGCATGGGCGCTCGCCGCCATGCCCGCGACGCATGCACCAGCCGCCAGCAGCGAGGCTATTTTTCCGACCGTCTTGACCATTCAGGTTCTCCTGTTGCGTTTCAAAAGTTTCGGCTAGCCGGGCAGGAAAAAGTATTCGTAGTCCAGCAGGGCAGCCGAGTTTCATTCCCCGCGCTGCACCTGTATATACAGGTTAACCCGGAATTCGGGTTGATGGCAAGTGGCGCTTTGCACTTCCGCAGTGCGCGAAAGCGGTTTCATGCACCAAAAGTTGTCTAGACAGGAGCAGGCGCGGCGAATATGGCCATGGTTTGCAAGCGCCGTGCCAAGGGCGGGACGGCCATAATTCACGTTTACGTAAACGTCAATCCCATCACCCATGCCTGCCACCGCCTTCGTTCCGCCGGACCCCGACTACGCGCAGCGCGTGCGCCAGAGCTTCKAGCGCCAGGGCGCCATGGCCACCATCGGCGCGCGGCTGGGCGAGATCGCGCCGGGCCGCGTGGCGATCGAGCTCGACTGGGCCGCCGGCCTGACCCAGCAGCACGGCTTCCTGCATGCCGGCATGGTGGCGACCGCGCTCGACTCGGCCTGCGGCTACGCCGGCTTCACGCTGATGCCGGCCGACGCCGCGGTGCTGACCATCGAATACAAGATCAACCTGCTCGCACCCGCCAAGGGCCAGACCTTCCGGATGGTCGGCAGCGTGGTCAAGCCCGGGCGCACGGTGACGGTCTGCGAGGGCCATGCCTACGCCCTGGATGAGGGCCGCGAGAAGCTGGTGGCCACCATGGGCTGCACGCTGATGGCGGTTTTCGGCCGCGAAAACATCCGCAGCTGACAGCCGGGAGGCGCCACCAAGCGACAATGAAGGCCGGCCCGCCGCGGCATCCCTGGCGGGCCGGCCTTCATCCAACGCCGAACCGTGTCCGCCTTGCCCCTCGCCTCTTCCGACTCCGCGCCTTCGTCCGGCGCCGACGATCCGCAGTCGATCCTCCACGAGATCTTCGGCTACGCGCAGTTCCGCGGCCCGCAGCAGTCGATCGTCGACCACGTCGTGGCGGGCGGCGACGCCCTGGTCCTGATGCCCACCGGCGGCGGCAAGTCGCTGTGCTACCAGATCCCCGCCATCGCGCGCCAGCGCGCCGGCCACGGCGTGACCGTGGTCGTGTCGCCGCTGATCGCCTTGATGCACGACCAGGTCGGCGCCCTGCACGAGGCCGGCGTCGATGCCGCCTTCCTCAATTCCACGCTCGACTGGGAGCAGACCCAGGACGTCGAGCGCCGCATGCTGCGCGGCGAGATCACCTTGCTGTACGCGGCGCCCGAGCGCGTCAACACGCCGCGCTTCCTGTCGCAGCTCGACTCGCTCAGGGAGCGCGGCAAGCTGGCGCTGTTCGCGATCGACGAGGCCCATTGCGTGAGCCAGTGGGGCCACGACTTCCGGCCCGAGTACCGCGCACTCACGGTGCTGCACGAGCGCTATGCCGGCGTGCCGCGGATCGCGCTTACCGCCACCGCCGATGCGCTCACGCGCGCCGACATCGTCGAGCGGCTGCAGCTCGAAGAAGCGCGCCAGTTCGTCTCCAGCTTCGACCGGCCGAACATCCGCTACACCATCGTCGAGAAAAAGGAAGCCACCACCCAGCTGCTGCGCTTCATCGAGCGCGAGCACGAGGGCGATGCGGGCGTGGTCTATTGCCAGTCGCGCAAGCGGGTCGAGGACGTGGCCCAGACCCTGGTCGACGCCGGCATCAACGCCCTGCCCTACCACGCGGGTCTCGACGCCGCAGTGCGCCAGAAGCACCAGGACCGCTTCCTGCGCGACGAAGGCATCGTGATGGTCGCGACCATCGCCTTCGGCATGGGCATCGACAAGCCCGACGTGCGCTTCGTGGCCCACCTCGACATGCCGAAGAACATCGAGGGCTACTACCAGGAGACCGGCCGCGCGGGCCGCGACGGCGCCCCCGCCGACGCCTGGATGGCCTACGGCCTGCAAGACGTCGTGAACCAGCGCCGCATGATCGACGAGAGCCCGGCCGGCGAGGAGTTCAAGCAGGTGATGCGCGGCAAGCTCGATGCGCTGCTGTCACTGGCCGAGGCCAGCGATTGCCGGCGGGTGCGGCTGCTCGGCTATTTCGGCGAGAAGAGCGTTCCCTGCGGCAATTGCGACAACTGCATCACGCCGCCGCAGGTGTGGGACGGCACCGATGCGGCGCGCAAGCTGCTTTCAACCATCTACCGGGTGCAGCAGCAGAGCGGCATCAGCTTCGGTGCCGGCCACATCATGGACATCCTGCGCGGCAAGGCCACCGAGAAGGTCAAGCAGTTCGGGCACGAGCGGGTCAGCACTTTCGGCATCGGCGACGAGTTCAGCGAGGCGCAGCTGCGCGGCGTGCTGCGCCAGCTGATCGCCACCGGCGCGCTCTCGGTCGACGCCCAGGCGTACAACACCTTGCAGCTGACAGACGGCTCGCGGGCCGTGCTCAAGGGCGAGGTCCAGGTGATGCTGCGCGAATCGATCTCCGCGCCGGCCGAACGCAAGTCGCGGCGCGAAAAGACCGCGCGCGGCGCGCCCTCGCCGGCCGCCGCCACTCTCGACGCAGCCGGCCAGGCCCGGTTCGCGGCGCTCAAGGCCTGGCGCGCCGAGGTCGCGAAGGAGCACAACCTGCCGGCCTACGTGATCTTCCACGACGCCACTCTGGCCGCGATCGCCGAGCGCGCGCCCGCGACGCTCGAAGACCTGCAGGGCATCAGCGGCATCGGCACCAAGAAGCTCGAGGCCTACGGCACCGACGTGCTGCGGGTCTGCGCGGCGTTCTAGGGGCGTGAAATGATCCGGTTCTCGCGCAGCGGCGAGCGGATCAGGTAGGGCGTTCCGGTCGCCTCCGCCTTGCCGAGCGCGCCACCGCCCCGGGCCTGCGGCGCGGCCGGGCAAGCGCCCGTGCTGCGCAAGGTCAGCGCGGCGGCGAGCCGGCTCTCGGCGGTGTCGCCCAGCGCATGGCCGAAATCGTCCGCCACCGCGCAGGTCGGCACGAAGCCGTCGCCATAGTCGCCGAAGCCCTGCTGGTTCACGCCCTGGAACTGGATCGCGAAATAGGTCGTGCCGCAGTTGTCCTGCGGATAGAAGCCGTAGGGCTTGCCACAGGTGCCGCCACCGATCAGGTTCACCGTGATCCCGACCCCGCGCAAGCCGTTGACGACCGATTCGCTGGCCGAACAGGTGTCGGGGCCGGCCAGCACGGTGACGCGCGACAGGCCCAGTTGCGGCAGCGGCTGGCCGGCCGACACCGAGAAGCCGCGCGTGGTCGCATGGAAGGGCACGGTGGCCTGCGCCGCGGTGATCCGGAACGGGTTCTTGCTGTTGAACTGCAGCGCCTCGAAGACCGTGCCGCGGGTGGCCGCCGGCGTGGCGACCATGTAGGCCAGTTCGCTGGCGATGTCGAGAAAGCCGCCGCCGTTGTAGCGCATGTCGATCACGAGGTCGCTGACCGACGCCGCCTTGAACTGATAGACCGCCGCGATCAGCTGCGCTTCGGCGCCGGCCGTGTGGTCGTTGAACAGCATGTAGCCGACCGGCCCGCTGTCGGTGGCGATGGTCTTCACGTTCTGCACCGAGGTGCGGGTGACAGCGGCCGCCGTGAGGCTCACGCTGCGCAGGCTGCCGTCGGGCGCCTGCAGCTTGAAGTTGTGCGTTTCGCCGATGCGGGTGGGCGACAGCGCCGCGTTGAGTGCCGCCACGTCCGCACCCGCCACCGCATCGATGCCGTCGATCTCGACCAGCTTGAGGCCGCGATCGAAGCCCGCCTGCGCCGCCGGCGAGCCGGGCTCGGTGAAGGCCACCCGGATGTCGCGCGGCGGCGCGGCGCTCAGGAAGGCAAGTTCGAGTCCGTAGCCGATCAGCACGCCGTCTTGCGACAGGCCCCGGTATTGCGCCGTGTCGACCGTGAAGTGGAAGCGGTCCTTGGGCCTGCCCGAGGGGGTCGACAGCGGTGTCTTGAGGACGTTGAAGTAGGCGAGCGGGGTCGCGTATTCGCCGGCCACCAGCGTGCTGGGGATTTCGGCGTACCAGAGATAGGTCTCGTCGATCCAGGCCCGCAGCCAGCGCTTCTCGGTGGTCGCCGAGCCGGGCTGGTCGGGGAACGCCGCGCCGGTGTCCGGGTCGATGCCGCCACGCGGCGCGGCGCACTGGCCTTGCACGCTGGACGAGGCGACGATCGGGTCGTCGCCCGGCGCCAGGGCGGCCGGCGCGGCCAGCGGCAACGCTGCGCCGCCGCCGCCCCCGCCCCCGCCACCGCCGCAGGCACCGAGCAGACCCAGCAGCGCCAGTGCGGCAGCGCCCAAGGCGCAGCGCGCCGCGTCCATTCTCCGGGCAGTCCGGACAGCCCTCATCGATCGCTCTCCCCCGCGCGCGGCGACCCGCGCCTTTTCTTGTGTGGAACCTTACTGGACGAAGCCGATGCCGCGGGACTCGCGCACCTCGGGCTTGATCCGGTGCTCGGCATCGAGCTGCTCGAGAAACTCGTCGGCCGAGAAGGCCACCGCCAGGATGTCGGTCTGGCGCTTGACGGCCGCGAAGTCGCCCGGACACAGCTGCGGCAGCCTGGCGAGCCGCAGCTTGATCTCGTGGGTCAGCTGGGCCGCATCGCCGGCCAGCGCCTCGGTGACAAACATCCGCTCGCGCTGCTCGCCGGTCAGCGGCATGAACTTGATCTTGAAGGTGAAGCGGCGCAGCGCCGCCTGGTCGAGCCGGTCGAGCAGGTTGGTGGTGCAGACGAAGATACCGTCGAAGCGTTCCATGCCTTGCAGCATCTCGTTGACCTCGGTCACTTCGTAGGTGCGCTGGGCGCCGCGGCGGTCCTGCAGGAAGCTGTCGGCCTCGTCGAGCAGCAGCACCGCCTTCTCGGCCTCGGCCTCCTTGAACATGGCGGCCATGTTCTGCTCGGTCTCGCCCACGTACTTGCTCATCAGGTCGCTGGCCTGCTTGATGATCAGCGGCCGGCCGATCGCCTTCGCGATGTGCTCCGCCAAGGCGGTCTTGCCGGTGCCGGGCGCGCCGTAGAAGCACAGCGTGCCGTGGCCGCGCGCCTTCAGGGCCTCGACGATGCGCGGGATCTCGAAGCGGGTCTCGACGTTGAGCATGTCGAGGTCGTAGGTCGTGACGCTGCGGCGCGCGCCCAGGGCATCGGGCGTGCCGAGCGCGAGATCGGCGTTCTTGAGCTGGCGCTCGATCAGGTTCTCGACCGAGCCGCCCTCGGTCATGGCGAGCTCGGCGAAGCGCACCGCGGTGCGGATCTGCGCCGGTGTCAGGCCCTTGCGCCCGGCCAGCTTGGCGGTGAAGGCCTCGGACACCGAGACGCCTTCGAGTGTCTTGCGCACCAGCTGCTCGCGGGCGCCGGGCGGCGGCGACTTGAGCTCGAGGTGGTAGGCGAAGCGGCGCCGGAAAGCCGGGTCGATCTGCTCGATGCGGTTGGTGACCCACAAGGTCGGCACCGCGTTCGATTCGAGGATCTGGTTGACCCAGGCCTTGCCGCTCACGCTGCCGCTGGCCGGCGAGGGAATCTGCTCGGCGCGCGCCATCAGCTGCGCGGCCTCGGTGCTGATGGGCGGGAACACATCCTCGACCTCGTCGAACAGCAGCGCCGACTGCTCGCTGCCCTTGAGGAACACCTGCGCGATCTGCAGCGAACGGTAGCGGTCGCGGCCCGACAGCGAATTGCCGTCGCGGTCTGCGTATTCGACCTCGAACAGCTCCAGCCCCGCGGCCTGCGCGACCACCTTGGCGAGTTCGGTCTTGCCGGTGCCGGGCGGGCCGTAGAGCAGCACGTTGACGCCGGGCTCCTTGCGCGCCACCGCCGCCCGCAGCAAGGTGACCAGCATCCGGGCCTCGTCCTCGACGAAGGAGAAATCGTGCACGGAGAGGCTGCTCTTGGCGGACGGGCGCGTGAACACGGCCATCAGTTCGTTGCGGTCGCGGTACTCGCGCATCAGCACCGGCGGCAGCTTCTCGCTGACCTTCATGAGGTCGGCCAGGTCGGTGATGTTGTGCTCGGAGATCAGGTTCTCGACCAGCCCGATGCGCTCGAGCCGCGAGCCCGCGCGCAGCGCCTCGCCGACTTCGCTCGCATTGACGCCGGCCACCTCGGCGATCGCGGCGTAGGCCTCCGGCGCGTTGTTGACCTTGAACTCGACCAGCAGCGAGCGCAGGTCGCGCTGGTAGCGCGCCAGGGTGCCGTAGAGCAGCAGCGCGCGCTCGGCCTTGTTGAGCTGCAGCAGGCCGGCCAGCGCATCGATGTTTTTCTCGACCAGGGTCGACTGCTTGCGCAGCGCATGGGTGAGCCAGTCGCGCGTGACCGACAGCACCGACAGCAGGTCCTTGGGCTGGTCCTTGGCGTATTCGTCGAGATAGAAGAACAGCGTGCCCTCTTCGTAGGGGCCGCGCCAGACGCCGTGGCGGTCGAGCAGCGTGCGGCCGTCGAAACCCTCGACCCCCTTCCAGACCTCGTTGCCGACGCAACGCCGGCCGAGGAACTCGCGCAGCCGATGCAGCACCGGGAGCGGCCAGACCAGGTGGCGGCCGGTGAGCGACAGCAGGCCGTTGAGATCCCGGCGCACGTTGAAGCGCGGGCCCTGCTTGGCCGCGAGCGTGAGCACGAAGTGCGAACACATGAGTTCGAGCACCGGCGCTTCCTTGAGTCCGGGCGACGGCAGTGCATGGCCGCGGGAAGCCGCAGCCACTGCATCGACACCGGAACGCTTGACCATCTGGCAACCTCCCGCGAGGGGATGTGTGAATCTGGAAGCGACCATAACGCAGAGTATTGGCTTCGGGAAGCCTGCGGACACGAAATACCAGGATGTTGCGATTCCGTCCACAATGACGCCGATGGTTGGAATCGAAGACATTGAGCGCGCGGCCCTCCGTCTCCACGGGCAGTTGCTTGAAACCCCCTGCGTCGAATCGCGGACCCTGTCCGAAATCGTCGGCGCCCAGGTTTTCCTGAAGTTCGAGAACCTGCAGTTCACCGCCTCGTTCAAGGAGCGCGGAGCCTGTAACAAACTGGTCGACCTGGCCGAAGGCGGCACCCGTGGCGTGATCGCCATGTCGGCCGGAAACCACGCGCAGGGCGTGGCCTACCACGCGCAGCGCCTAGGGCTGCGGGCCCTGATCGTCATGCCGCGCTTCACGCCCGGCGTGAAGATCGAGCGCACGCGCGGATTCGGCGCCGAAGTGGTGCTGCATGGCGACACCCTCGAGGCGGCCCGCGCGCATGCGCTGGCGCTGGCCGAACGCGAGGGACTGGCCTTCGTCCATCCCTACGACGACGAGGCGATCATCGCCGGCCAGGGCACGGTGGCGCTCGAGATGCTCGATGCGGTCCCCGACCTGGACGTGCTGGTGGTGTCGGTCGGCGGCGGCGGCCTGGCCGCCGGCATGGCGCTGGCCGCCAAGGCGCGCAAGCCGGGCATCCGCATCGTGGGCGTCCAGACCTCGCGCTTCCCGGCCATGGTGAACGCGGTGCAGGGCACCCACCACCCCCAGGGAACCAGCACCATTGCCGAAGGCATCGCCGTGGGCACGCCCGGTGTGCTGACGCGCGAGATCATCGCCCGGGAGGTCGACGAGCTGCTGCTGGTCGACGAGGGCGACATCGAGCAGGCGGTGCTGATGCTGCTCGAGATCGAGAAGACGCTGGTCGAGGGCGCCGGCGCCGCCGGACTGGCCGCGCTGATCCGCCATCCCGACCGCTTCCGGGGCCAGCGCGTCGGCCTGGTGCTGTCGGGCGGCAACATCGACCCGCTGCTGCTGGCGGCGATCATCGAGCGCGGCATGGTGCGCGCCGGCCGGCTCGCGCGCGTGCGGGTCAGCGCCCGGGACGTGCCGGGCTCCCTGGCCCATATCACGGCCACTGTCGCCGAAGCGGGCGCCAACATCGACGAAGTTCACCATCAGCGGGCCTTCACCATGCTGGCGGCGCAGAACGTCGATGTCGAACTGGTGCTGCAGACCCGGGGGCGGGAGCACCTGGCGGCCGTGCTGGCGGCCCTGACGGCAGCCGGGTTCGAGGCCGTCGAGCAGCGCTGAGAACGGGTCAGCCAGCCCTTCGGAAATTTCTGTTCGTTCGCCCTGAAAGGGATCGATCGCACCGGACCATTCGGGTTGGCGCCGCTTCGCCATTAGCCTGCGGGCGAATGATCGAACGCGGAATCCACGCCTTCCGAGGACAAGGCGTCCTCTTGCTGCAAGGCCCGGTGGGGCCTTTTTTCAGCCGCCTGGCCCACGACCTGCAACTGGCGGGCGCCCGTGTGTTCAAGGTCAACTTCAATGCCGGCGACCGCCTGTTCTATCGGCGCGGCGCCTTCTCGTTCAAGGGCGCGATGGCTGAGTGGCCGGCATGGCTGGACGCCCTGCTCGATCGGCTGGACATCGACGTCATCCTGCTGTTCGGCGACTGCCGCCCGATCCACGTGGTGGCACGCGAGATCGCCATGCGGCGCGGGCTCGAAGTCGGCGTGTTCGAGGAAGGCTACCTGCGCCCGCACTACATGACCTTCGAGCGCCACGGCGTGAACGGCCACTCGCAGGTCCCCCGCCAGCCGTCGTTCTACCTGGCGCAGCCCGAGGCCGCCCGCCCCCGGCGCAGGGATCTGGGCAACACCTATTGGCACATGGCCTGGTGGGCTTTCCTGTATTTCTCGATCGGCAGCCTGGGCAAGCCTTGGTTCCCCCGCTATGCGCATCACCGGCGGCTCGCACTGACCGAGGCCTGGCCCTGGATCCGCTCGGGCTGGCGCAAGCTCAAGTACCGGGCGCTGCAGCACGGCATGCTGGAGCGGCTGTGTACCCGCTGGGACAGGCACTTCTTCCTGGTGCCGCTGCAGGTCTTCAACGACGCGCAGATCTTCGTGCATTCGAGCTTCGACTCGGTGGAGGCCTTCGTCGAGGAGGTGCTCGGCTCCTTCGCCCGGCACGCCCCCGCGGACACCGCCCTGGTGATCAAGCACCACCCGATGAGCCGCGGCTATACGGATTACGCCACGCTGGTCCGGCGACTCGCCCGGGCGCACGGCATCGCCCACCGGTGCTTCTATGTCCACGACCAGCACCTGCCGACGCTGCTCAAGCACGCCCGCGGCGTGGTGGTGGTCAACAGCACGACGGGGCTGCAGGCGCTCGAGCACCATGTCCCGGTCAAGGCCCTGGGCGAGGCGATCTACGACATGCCGGGCCTCTGCCACCAGGGCCCGCTCGACGCCTTCTGGCATGAAGCGCCCCACAGCGGGCCCGACCGGGTCCTGCTGCGCCGCTTTGTCAGCTTCCTGATCGCGCGCAGCCAGCTCAACGGAAGCTTCTACAAGGCCTGGCCGAAGGCGGCGGCGAAATCCAGCAACCCGTGGTGCGCCACCGACTGGGGCGAATGGCTCGATCGGTCGCCTCCGGGACCCGAAAAAGGTCTGGCAACCCCCTAGACCGCGGCCCGCGGCCCAGCCGGTAAAATGGCCCCAGTCGTGAGAATACAAGGAACCCAGATGTCCAACCCCACCCCCATCGAACCCGGCCACGCCGCCGCGGTCGAACAAGACGCGGTCGAGTCGATCGTCCCTCTCATGCCCCTGGTTCTGCCGCTGGTGGGCGGGGTGCTGATGCTCCTCCTGGCCTCCATCGCCATCTACATGGCCTGAACCCGGCAGCGCCACCGCGCGGCATTGCGTGCCGCCGGCGGGGCGCAATGCCGCAGCCGGGTCGGTCGTCGCCGCGCCGACCCCTGCCCCGGTCCACACGGTCTTCCATCCAGCCCCCCTCCCTAGACGGAAGCGTTTTCTCCAACGGATTTCGATCGCCCCGCGGCGTCGCGTCCCGTTCGAAAAAACGATTTTCAACTTAGGAGATAGACGATGAACGCACCGCTGAAGGGTCTTGCCATGCAGGCGCCCTCCTACGTCAAGAACGCGAAGCTGATCGCGTGGGTGGCCGAGATGGCCGCCCTGTGCAAGCCCGAGCGCATCCACTGGTGCGACGGCAGCCAGGAAGAATACGACCGCCTCTGCCAGCAGATGGTCGACGCCGGCACCTTCAAGAAGCTGAACCCGGCCAAGCGCCCCAACTCCTTCCTCGCCACCTCCGACCCGAGCGACGTCGCCCGCGTCGAAGACCGCACCTTCATCTGCTCGGCCCGCAAGGAAGACGCCGGCCCGACCAACAACTGGATGGCGCCGGCCGAGATGCGCGCCACGCTCCAGCCCCTGTTCGACGGCTGCATGAAGGGCCGCACGATGTATGTCGTGCCGTTCAGCATGGGCCCGCTGGGCTCGCCCATCGCCCACATCGGCATCGAGCTGTCCGACAGCCCCTACGTCGCGGTCAACATGAAGATCATGACCCGCATGGGCCGTGCGGTGTTCGACGTACTGGGCGACGACGGCGAGTTCGTGCCCTGCGTCCACACGGTCGGCGCGCCGCTGGAAGCCGGCCAGCAAGACGTCGCCTGGCCCTGCAACAAGACCAAGTACATCGTCCACTATCCCGAGACGCGCGAAATCTGGAGCTACGGCTCGGGCTACGGCGGCAACGCCCTGCTCGGCAAGAAGTGCTTCGCACTGCGCATCGCCTCCAACATGGGCCGCGACGAAGGCTGGCTGGCCGAGCACATGCTGATCCTCGGCGTGACCAATCCGCAGGGCCAGAAATACCACGTGGCCGCCGCCTTCCCGAGCGCCTGCGGCAAGACCAACTTCGCGATGCTGATCCCGCCGGCCGGCTTCGAGGGCTGGAAGGTCACGACCATCGGCGACGACATCGCCTGGATCAAGCCCGGCACCGACGGCAAGCTGCACGCGATCAATCCCGAAGCCGGCTACTTCGGCGTCGCGCCCGGCACCAACATGCAGACCAACCCGAACTGCATGGCCAGCCTCGACCGCGACGTGATCTTCACCAACGTCGCGCTGACCGACGACGGCGACGTCTGGTGGGAAGGCATGAGCGAAGCCCCGGCCCACGCGATCGACTGGCAAGGCAAGGACTGGACGCCCGCGATCGCCAAGGAGACCGGCGCCAAGGCCGCGCACCCGAACGCCCGCTTCACGGTCGCAGCCATCAACAACCCGGCGCTGGACGCCGCCTGGGACGACCCCAAGGGCGTCGCCATCGATGCCTTCATCTTCGGCGGCCGCCGTTCCACCACGGTGCCGCTGGTGACCGAGGCCCGCAACTGGGTCGAGGGCGTCTACATGGCGGCCACCATGGGCTCCGAGACCACCGCTGCGGCCGCCGGCCAGCAGGGCGTGGTGCGGCGCGATCCGTTCGCGATGCTGCCCTTCGCCGGCTACAACATGAGCGACTACTTCCAGCACTGGCTCGACCTCGGCAAGAAGCTCGAGGCCTCGGGCGCCAGACTGCCGAAGATCTACACGACCAACTGGTTCCGCAAGGGCGACGACGGCAAGTTCGTCTGGCCCGGGTACGGCGAGAACATGCGCGTGCTCAAGTGGATGATCGACCGCATCGAGCAGAAGGCCGAGGGCAGCGAGCACGTGTTCGGCGTCAGCCCGCGCTACGAAGACCTCAACTGGACCGGGCTGGACTTCAGCGCCAAGCAGTTCGACACCGTCACCAGCATCGACAAGGCCGCCTGGCAGGCCGAGCTGAAGCTGCACGCCGAGCTGTTCGAGCAGCTGTCGCACCACCTGCCGAAGGAACTGCCCGCCACCAAGGCGGCGATCGAGCAGCGCCTCGCGGCCTGATTCGGCAGCGACGCAAAAAAGCCGCCCTCGGGCGGCTTTTTCGTGGGCGGGCCCGAAGGCCCGCGGTGCGCGATCAGTAGTACTGGCCGAGGTTCACGCGGCGCAGGGCGTCGTGCAAGGTCGGGACCGGCGCATCCACCGCCTGCTGGTGGGTGGCGATGACGTTGAGCTCGTTCATGATGCGCGGGTCGTGCTTGGCGTAGGCCAGGAAGCGCTCGTCGGCGCGGGCGGCGGCGCGGCGCTTGGCCACGTTCCGGGCCGCGGCGATGGCGCGGACCGCCAGCGAACGCGCCGTGCCTGCGAAGAAGGCCAGGCCGATGAAGGCCACGGCCCACAGCACCAGCCAGGCCACCATCAGGCCGCCTTCCTGGGTGATCGACACCAGGCGGTCGGCGACGACCAGCAGCGACGACACGATCGCGGCCAGCAGCAGGGCTGCCAGCCCACGCGCGCCGTCGAAACCGCGGCGGGCTGCGCGGACCTGTTCGATCGCCGCCTCGGCGCGAACGATGCCGGGATGGGTGGCGGGCTTTTCAACGTGGATGAAGCTGGTCATGGTGTTCCTCCTGAAAGGACGAGAGGCCGAAGCCGATGCCCTGATATTAGGGGTTACCCTAATGTTTTGCCAATTTATCCTGCTGATGTTTATCATTCACATCACTTATGGACGTCAACTTTCGCACGCTCGACCTGAACCTTCTTCGCGTCTTCGACGAAGTGATGGCGGAGCGCAACCTCACGCGCGCGGCCCGCAACCTGGCGATCACCCAGCCGGCGGTCAGCAATGCGCTGCGGCGGCTGCGCGAGGTGCTGGGCGATGAACTGGTGCGGCGCGCCGGCGCAGGGGTCGAGCCCACGCCGCGGGCCCTGGCGCTCTGGCCGACGGTGCGCGATGCGCTGCGGCAGCTCCAGCACACGCTGGCGCCGGGCGAGTTCGATGCCGGCATTGCCGACACGACCTTCCTGCTGGCGATGGCCGACGCGACCGCCGCCGAGCTGATGCCCGGGCTGATCCGGATCGTCGAGGAGGAGGCGCGCGCGGTGTCGCTGCGGGTACTGCCGCTGACCACCCGCGATCCGCGCCGGATGCTGGAGCAGGAGGAGGTCGACGTCGCGATCGGCTACTTTCCGGCCGTGGTCGCCAGCCTGGCGGCCCGCGGGCAGTCCGGGGTCGGCGAGCCCTTCGAGACCCAGCGGCTGTATGTCGGGCAGTATGTGTGCGTGATGCGCCAGGGCCATCCGCTGGCCGACGCGCCGCTGACGCTCGACAGCTTCTGTGACGCGCGCCACCTGCTGGTCAGCTTCTCGGGGCGGCCCTACGGCTTCATCGACCAGACCCTGGGCGCGCTGGGGCGCGAGCGGCGCATCGTGGTGACGGTGAACCAGTTCTTCACGGCCGGACGCGTGGTGGCCAATTCGGACCTGCTGACCGTGATGCCGCGGCATTTCGCGCGGGTGACCGGGATCGACGACCACCTGGTGCTGCGCGAGCTGCCCTTCGACCAGCCCCTGGTGCACGTGGATGCGCTCTGGCATCGGCGGGCCCAGCACGCGCATGCGCACGGCTGGCTGCGGCAGGCGCTGCTGCGCTCGGCGCAGGCTGCGTTCGCGGGTCCTTAGCGGACGACGCTGAGCCAGGCGCTGGCGGCGGCGCGCAGTTCCTGCGCGTGATGAGCGTCGAGGCCGGCGCGGCTGTCGGCGTTCTGCATCAGGATTGCGGCCGGGCTGGCATCGACAGCCTGGAGGGTCGGACGGAAAAAACGGGCCACGAGGGCAAGAAGGTTAAACATGATGTTGCGCTGCCCAAGCGGGCGGCGCGGAGTGACGATGAATCAAGAATAAGGGTTTTCCCCAATTCTTCAAGCCAAGCGCCATGCACAAAACGCATAACCTCATCCGCTAGACTGCACCCATCCCCATGAAGCTCCAGCTGCTCTCGGACCTCCATATCGAGGTTCATCCGCATCTCCAGGTCGCCCCGGCGGCCGGCGCCGACCTGCTGGTGCTGGCGGGCGACATCGGCTCCTACCAGGCCGGCTCATCGCTGGCCGAGCCCGATTTCGGCCTGGCCCGCTTCTCGCCACGCCATGGCTGGCCGGCGCCAGTGGTCTATGTCCCCGGCAACCACGAGTACGACAACGCCGATTTCGATGCCGTCCACCAGCGGCTGCGCGAGACCTGCGAGGCACTGGACATCCTCTGGCTGGAGCGCGAGACGCTGGTCATCGACGGCGTGCGCTTCGTCGGCACCACGCTGTGGGCCGATTTCGATGCCCTGGTCGAGCCCGGCGACGACCTGGCCGAGGCGCTCAAGAAGCGCGGCAAGGCGATGCGCGCCGCCAACTTCTACCTGCAGAAGGCGGCCACCACGCGCGGTGGCGAGATTTTTCTCGCCGATGCCCTGAGGGAACACTCACTCATATGCCAGGCTTGGCTGCGTGAGGCGCTCGCCCAGCCGTTCGACGGCACGACCGTGGCGATCACGCACTTTGCGCCATCCCTGGCGAGCGCCGATCCCCGCTATGGCCTGAGCCCGGGCACCGCGGGCTTCTGCAACAACCTGGACGAACTGCTGCCGCAAGCCGACCTGTGGCTGCACGGCCACCTGCACTGCCAGTTCGACTACCTGAAGGACGGCTGCCGCGTGGTCGCCAACCCGCTGGGCTACCTGGGCAAGGGGGAGCAGGACAACTTCGACCCGGCGCTGCTGGTCGAGGTGCCGAGCCCCCGGCAGACCCGCGCATCCGCTGCCGGGCGCTAGGCGTGCTCAACGGCCTGTGGCTCGGCTTCTTCCTGACCGCGGCGGCCGCGGCACTCGGCCGCTGGCTGCTCGGCGGCGACGCCACCGTGTTCGCCTCGATGGTCGAGAGCCTGTTCGCGATGGCCAGGCTGTCGGTCGAGGTGATGGTGCTGCTCTTCGGCACGCTGACCCTGTGGCTCGGCTTCCTGCGCATCGCCGAGGCCGCGGGCATCGTCGACCGGCTGGCGCGGCTGCTCGGCCCGCTGTTCCGCCGGCTGATGCCCGAGGTGCCGGCCGGGCACCCGGCACTCGGCCTGATCACGCTCAACTTCGCCGCCAACGCACTCGGCCTCGACAACGCCGCCACGCCGATCGGACTCAAGGCGATGCGCGAGCTGCAGACCTTGAACCCGAGCGCGACCAGCGCGAGCAACGCGCAGATCCTGTTCCTGGTGCTCAACGCCTCGTCGCTGACTTTGCTGCCGGTGACGATCTTCATGTACCGGGCCCAGCAGGGCGCGCCCGATCCCACGCTGGTGTTCCTGCCGATCCTGCTGGCGACCAGCGCCTCGACGCTGGTCGGGCTGCTGTCAGTGGCGTTCATGCAGCGCCTGCGGCTGTGGGACCCGGTGGTGCTGGCCTACCTGCTGCCCGGCGCACTGCTGCTCGGCGGCTTCATGGCCCTGCTGGCGACACTGTCGGCCGCGGCGCTGGCCGCGCTGTCCTCGCTGCTGGGCAACCTGGTGCTGTTCGGGCTCATCGTCTTCTTCCTGGCGGTCGGCGCGCTGCGGCGGGTGAAGGTCTACGAGTGCTTCATCGAAGGCGCCAAGGAAGGCTTCGACGTCGCCAGGAACCTGCTGCCCTACCTGGTCGCGATGCTGAGCGCGGTCGGCGTGCTGCGCGCCTCGGGGGCGCTCGACCTGGCGCTCGAAGGCATCCGCTGGGTGGTGGCGCGCACCGGCTGGGACACTCGCTTCGTCGACGCCCTGCCGACCGCGCTGGTCAAGCCCTTCTCGGGCAGCGCGGCACGCGCGATGCTGATCGAGACCATGCAGAGCCAGGGCGTCGACAGCTTCGCCGCCAAGGTCGCCGCCACCATCCAGGGCAGCACCGAGACCACGTTCTATGTGCTGGCGGTGTACTTCGGCGCGGTCGGCATCCAGCGGGCGCGCCATGCGGTCGGCTGCGCACTGCTGGCGGAACTGGCCGGCGTGGTGGCCGCGATCGCGGTCGGCTACTGGTTCTTCGGCTGAGCGTTCCGGCCGGCGCCAGCGACCGCGCGGCCGATCGGCCAAAATGGACCTCCAACTGCCCCCCTCTTCCGTGACCGCTCCCGCCCAGGCGCAACCGCCCTCCTTCTCCATCGACGAGTTCCGCGCATCGCTCGGCATGTTCGCCACCGGCGTGACCATCGTCACGGCGCGGGCCGCGAACGGCGCCCTGGTGGGCCTGACCGCCAACTCTTTCAATTCGGTCTCGCTCGATCCGCCGCTGGTGCTGTGGAGCCTGGCGCGCAGCGCGGCCTCGATGGCGGCGCTCAGCACCGGCTCGCACTATGCGATCAACATCCTGGCGGCCAACCAGAAGAGCCTGGCGGAGCGCTTCGCGGCCAAGGACATCGACCGCTGGGCCGATGTCGCCTTCACCGAGGGCATCGGCGGGGCGCCGGTGCTCGTGGGCGCCGCGGCCAGCTTCGAGTGCTTCAACCGCAGCCGCTACGACGAGGGCGACCACGTGATCTTCGTCGGCGAGGTCGAGCGCTGCATGCACAGCGCGGGCGCCTCGCCGCTGCTGTTCCACGGCGGGCGCTTCTACACGGAGCATCCGCTTTGAGGGCCACGCCGGCGGTGCTGCTGGCGGTGGCCTGCGCGGTCGAACCCGCAGTGGCCCAGGAGCCGCCCAAGCCGGTCAAGCAAAACTGGTTCGACGATCCCTTCTTCCAGGTGGCGTCGGGCATGCGCAGCTGCCCGGTGCCCGAAGGCCCGCTGCTGACCGCCGAGGAGCGGCGCGCGCAGATGCACTCGCGCCTCGAGCGCGGCACCAGCTGCTGGCTGGCCGGCCGCTGCGCCGACAGCAACGCCTACCGCTACGACAAGCCGCTGGCGCCCAAGGTGCAGGCGGCGCTGGCCGCCGTGCCGGGCGTGCGGCGCGCCAGCGTCTGGGTCGTGATCCAGCGGCGCTGGGTCTACCTGCAGGGCTGCGTGCCCTCGCGCAGCATGGCCGCCGCGCTGGACCGCGCTGCCCGCAGCGTGCCCGACGTTGAAGTGGTGCTGCCCGAGCTGATGGTCGGCACGAACGGCCACCCGCCCTATGCGCTCGCATCTCCCTGACACCGCCCCGCCGGCCCCAGGCCGCATCACAAGAAGAACAGAAATCCCTGGAATGATCGAACGCAAGGAACACCTCGACACCCGCGCCACCGCCCTGCTGATCGCCTGCTGCGCGTTCTGGGGACTGCAGCAGATCCTGATCAAGACCACCGTCGGCGAGGTGCCGCCGCTGTGGCAGGCCTCGATCCGCATGACGGGCGCGGTGGTGCTGCTGTGGATCTGGTGCGTGCGCCGCGGCGTGCCGCTGTTCGCGCGCGACGGCACGCTGCCCGGCGGCCTCCTGGCCGGTGCGCTGTTCGCGGGCGAATTCACCTGCATCTATCTCGGGCTGCAGCTCACGACCGCCTCGCGGCTCACGGTGTTCCTGTACACCTCGCCCTTCGTGGTGGCGGTGCTGCTGCCGCGCTGGGTACCGGCCGAACGGCTGCGGGGCCTGCAATGGGTGGGGCTGGCGATCGCCTTCGCGGGCGTGGTGGTGGCCTTCAGCGAGAGCTTCGGCCACAGCACCTCGGCGCAGCTGCGCGGCGATGCGCTGGCGCTGACCGCCGGCGTGCTGTGGGGCCTGACGACGCTGACGATCCGCGCCACCCGGCTGGCCACCGCCAGCGCCGAGAAGACGCTGTTCTATCAAATCGCGGTGACCGCGGCGGTCTCGCCGCTGCTGTCGCTGCTGCTCGGCGAGCGCTGGGGTTTCGCGTACTCGAGCTACGCCTGGTTCTCGATCGGCCTGCAGACCGTCATCGGCGCCTTCGCCAGCTACCTGGCCTGGATGTGGCTGCTGCGGCACTATCCGGCCACGCGGATCTCATCCTTCACCTTCCTGACGCCGCTGTTCGCGCTGGTGTTCGGCGTCGTGCTGCTGGCCGAGCCGCTGACCTTGCAGCTGGTGCTGGCGCTTTGCGGCGTGGCGCTCGGCATCGTGCTCGTGAACCGGCGCCCGGGAGCCAAGCCATGAACTTCCAGCCCGTGCTCGATGCCATCGAGGCCGAGGTCCGCCCGCTGCTCGGCGCCGAGGGCCAGGTGGCGAGCTACATCCCGGCGCTGGCGCGGGTGCCGGCACGGCAGTTCGGCATCGCCCTCAGGACCTGCGAGGGCCTGGAGGCCGCGGCCGGCGATGCCGACACGCCTTTTTCGATCCAGAGCATCTCGAAGCTGTTCACGCTGACCCTGGCGATGCGCCGCCTCGGCGATGCGCTGTGGGAGCGGATCGGCCGCGAGCCGTCGGGCAACCCGTTCAATTCGCTGGTCCAGCTCGAGAACGAGCAGGGCAAGCCGCGCAACCCCTTCATCAATGCCGGCGCCATCGCGGTGGCCGACCGGCTGGTGAGCCTAGGGCGCGCCGAGGCCGAGCTGATCGCGCTGATGTCGAACCTCTGCGGCGAAGCGATTGCCTACGACGAGGAGGTCGCCGCCTCGGAAGCCGTGACCGGCTTCCGCAACGTCGCGCTGGCGAACTTCATGAAGAGCTTCGGCAAGATCGACAACGACGTGCGCGAGGTGCTGAGCCTCTACTTCCACCAGTGCGCGATCCGGATGAGCTGCCGGCAGCTGGCGCGCGCCGCAGGCTTCCTGTGCCGCGACGGCGCCCACCCGATCGATGGCGAACCCGAGATCACGACCGAGCGCCATGCGCGGCGCATCAACGCGCTGATGCTCACCTGCGGCACCTACGACGCCGCCGGCGACGTCGCCTTCTCGATCGGCCTGCCCTGCAAGAGCGGCGTCGGCGGCGGCATCGTCGCCGTGGTGCCCGACAAGCTCACGCTGTGCGTCTGGTCGCCGGCCCTCGATGGCAACGGCAACTCGCTGCTCGGGCTGAAGGCGCTCGAGCTGTTCACGGCCCGCACCGGCCTTTCCATTTTTTGAATGCTCTCATGACAGACACTGCCGCCCCGATCCAGGAAGCCACCCTCTGGAGCGACGCGCTCTGGACCGCCCGCGTGATCAAGAACGAGGACGACGACGGCTGGGCCGTCGCGATGACCCGCCAGGGCGACCCGGAGCCTGCGCTGGTCGGCCCCTGGACCATGGGCCGCGACAAGAAGAACCCGAAGCCGCTCGACGCGCCGGCCTTCCACACGCTGGTGAAGACCGCCAACGAGGTGCTGCGCCGCCACGAGCAGCAGCTCCATGCGCGCTTGAACAAGCACGTCAGCGTGGGCGCCGGCTCCGGGCGCATCCGCGTGTCGCTGCAGATCGTGCCGGACGAGGACAATCCGCACGCGATGCTGCGGGCACATGACGAATCCGGCAGCGAGCTGGCCGAGCTGCGCGTGAAGCCGGACTTCAGGCTCAACGCCGCCAGCGCCGAGGCCTGGATCGAGAGCGGCTTCGAGAAGCCCCGCTGAAGCCGCGGGCCGCGGCGTTCTGGTCTACGCTACGCCATGTCCCTCCTTCCCGCCCTCCTGCTGTTCCTCCACCTGCTCGCCGCCGCCTTCTGGGTCGGCGGCATGGCGACGATGCACTTCGCGGTCCGCCCTGCCGCGGTCGCGCACCTCGAGCCGCCGCTGCGGCTGCCGTTCATGGCGGCGGCGCTGTCGCGCTTCTTCGTCGGCGTCTCGACCGCCATCGGCGTGCTGCTGGCGAGCGGATTGCTGCTGGTCTGGGCCGCCGGCGGCTTCGCGCGGGTGCACTGGAGCGTGCATGCGATGCTGACGCTCGGGCTGGTGATGATGGCGCTGTTCCTGCACCTGCGCTTCGCACCTTATCCGCGGCTGCTGCGCGCGGTGGCGGCCGGCGAGTGGCCGGTGGCGGCCGCGAACCTGAACCTGATCCGCAAGCTGGTCGCCACCAACTTGGCGCTGGGCGTGCTCGTGTTCGCGCTGGCCGTGGTCGGGCGCGTGCTGTGAACGGCAACGTCGCGAACACGCTGCCTACCGCTGGCTGAACCGCTCGAGGATCTGGAGCACGCTTTCGGTTGCTCCGTCGAGCGTCGCGCGCGGCCGGTGCGCGATGCCCAGATGCCGGGTCAGCTTCGGGCGGAGCGGCAACACCTGCAGCCGCTCGTTGAAGTCCGCGCCCACCGGCTGGTGCAACGGCAGCACCGCCGCGCCGTAGCCCGCCGCCACCAGAGCGAGCATCGCCGCGTCGAAGTTGAGCTCGATGCGCGGGCGCGGCGATTCGCCGATGGCGGCGAACCATTCCATCGTCAGCCGGTACATGTGCGTGGTCGCCTCGTTGAAGATCAAGGGCCTCTCTGCCAGCCAGCGCGGCGTGGCCCGCTTCGGCGCCGCCCACTTCTTCGGGACGAAAGCCATCATGGGCTGGCTGCGCCAGCGCGTGACCATCAGGTCACGCATCGGTGGCTGCGGAATCGCCACCAGACCGATGTCCAGCGTGCCCATCGCGAGGCGCGACATGGCCTCGGACGAGCCGAGGATGCAGACCTCGACGTCGATGCCGGGGTGGTCGCGCTCCAGCTCTTCGAGCACCTGCGGCAACAGTTCGACCACGATGCCGGTCGACGTGCCCAGCCGGACGCGGCCCGTTCGCCCTTCGGCCTGGCGCCGCACGGCATCCACGGCGTCGTCGGCATCGCGCAGCAGGCGCCGCGCGCGCTCGACCAGTGCAGCACCCGCGGCAGTGGGCGTGATCCGGCGGCTGCCCCGCACCACCAGCCGGGTGTCCAGGCGCGATTCGAGTTCGCTGATGTGCAGGCTGACCGTGGGTTGCGCGAGGTGAAGGGCCCGGGCGGCGGCCGAGAAGCTGCCGAGGTCGGCGATGGCCACCAGGGTGCGGAGTTGGTCGAGGTTGAGTTGCCGCATCAGGAAAGCTGATTGGAAGTGACAGGATTCTCAACTTCCACAATAGCACGCAGGCTTGCAAGATGGCTGTCCGTCCATAAGGAGCCATGCCATGCCGTCGACCCAGTCCGCCCTCGTCACCCGCTTGCTCGATGGGGTGCACGCGCTGCGTCGCTGCTGGCTGGACCAGCGCCAGCTGCGCGCGATGAGCGAGCTCGACCTGCGCGACCTGGGCGTGGGCCGCAGCGAGATCCCGTGGCTGCTCAGCGATGCTGCGGCGCCGCCGCGTGCGCCACGCAGCCGTGCGCGGTGTGCTGCGGATGCTCGGCCAGCAAGGCGGCCGTGACGCCGTTGGTCCAGCCGAAGCCGTCCTGCAGCGGGTACTCGCCGCCGGCGCCGCCCGCGGTGTCGTCGCGCTCGACCCGACGCAGGGCGTATTTCTCGACCAGCTTGCCTTCGCGCTCGTAGAGCGCGGCCACGGTCGCAAGCCAGCGCCTGGCGATGGTGCGCGACAGCGCCTCGTGGCCGTAGTCGGCCAGCCCGCGGACCGCCATCCATTGCAGCGCCGCCCAGCCATTGGGGCGGTCCCATTGCTGGTCGCTGCCGCACTCGGTGGTCGACAGCCCGCCGTGCGCCAGCAGCCGCTGCGACACGGTCTCGGCCAGCGCCTCGGCCTGGGCAGCGGTCGCGAGGCCGACGAACAGCGGCACCACGCTGGCCGCGGTCAGGCAGCTGCGGCGCACGCCCCGCCGCCAGTCGTGGTCGAAGAAGGCGCCCTGCTGCGGGTCCCAGAAGCACTCGCCGATCGCGTCCCGGCGCGCCTCGGCTTGCTGCGAATAGGCCTGCGCGGCGGCGGCGTCGCCGGCCTGCCCGCTCAAGGTGGCGAGCGTGCATTCGAGCTGGTGCAGGAAGGCGTTGAGGTCGACCGGCAGGATGTCGGTGGTGCAGAGGCTGGCCAGCGAGGCGGCCGTGGCGGCGCGCACATGGGCGCAGGGCTGCACATCGCCCGGCGGCGGCGGCTCGCGCATCCAGCGGGTGCTGAAGTCCCAGCCCGACTCGCAGGCCGCGCGGATGTCGCGGTAGATCAGGGCTGGCTCGCGATCACAGGCCTGCGCCGTGGCCACGTCTTCGATCCACGACTCCTCGCGCGGCGTGTCGCGCTCGTCCCAATAGCGATTGAGCAGGGCGCCGCCGGCGAGCCGCACCACGCGCCGGCTCGCGTCGCCCGGGGCCAGGCCCTCGCTGCCGGCCATCCACCACGCATGCTCGCGCCGCAGCTGCGGCAGGAAGTCGATCGCATCGACCGCGCCCTGCTGCTGCGCGAGTTCGACCATCAGCGCGAACACCGGCGGCTGCGAGCGGCCGAGGTAGTAGCTGCGGGTGCCGTTCGGCACATGGCCGTGGGTGTCGATCAGGAAGGCGAAGTTTTCGACCATGCCGCGCACCAGCGGCCGGTGGTGTTCGCCGGACAGGCCCAGCAGGGTGAAATAGGAATCCCAGTAGTAGAGCTCGCGGAAGCGTCCGCCCGGAACCACATACGGATGCGGCAGCTGCAGCAGCGAGGAGCGCGGCGGATGCACCTGCGGATGCCGCGTCAGCACCGGCCACAGGTCGGCGATGTGGGCCGCGATCGGTTGGCCCGGCACCGAGACATAGTCGCTCGGCGCCGGCTCGACCAGCTCGAAGTTCGCCTGCACGAAGGCCGCGAGATCGAAGCCGGGTTCGCCGCACTGCGCACGGTAGGCGGCCAGGATGGCTTCCGGCTCGGCGCGCGGCGCGCAATCGACGAAGGTCTTGCTGTCGGCGAACACGCGGCCCGACTGGACCGCGACGAAAAGCTCCTGGTAGCGGTCGGCCGGCGTCAGCGTGTCGGGCGCGGGCGCCGCCGCGGCGCGCGTCGAGCGCTTCGCGGTGGAAGCGCCCGGCGCGTTCACACCACGCCCGCCGCCCGCAGCGCCGCGCGCCTGGCTTCGTCGATGCCGAACTCGGCCAGCACCTCGTCGGTGTGCTGGCCCAGCGCCGGCGGCGCCCGGCGCAGCACCGGGGGCGTGGACTGCAGCCGCAGCGGGCTGGCGACGCCGACGATCTGTTCGATGCCGTCGCCGGCATCGCGCGGCAGAGTCACGGCCAGGCCGCGCGCCTTGACCTGGTCGTCCTCGAAGGCCTGGGCGATGTCGTTGATCGGGCCGCAGGGCACGGCCTTGTCTTCGAGCAGCGCGATCCACTGCGCCGTGCTGCGGGTGCGGGTCACGGCTTCCATCTGGGGGATCAGCACTTCGCGGTGCCTGACGCGCAGCGTGTTGGTGGCGAAGCGCGGATCGGCGGCCCACTCCGGATGGCCGGCGGCTTCGCAGAAGCGCGCGAACTGCCCGTTGTTGCCGATCGCCAGCAGCATCGCACCGTCGGCGGTGCGGAAGTCCTGGTAGGGCGCCAGGCTCGGATGGCTGTTGCCCTGCCGCTGCGGCGCCACGCCGGTGTTGAGGAAGGCGCTGGCCTGGTTGGCCAGGATCGCCATGCCGACGTCGAGCAGCGCCATGTCGATGTGCTGGCCCTCGCCGGTGCGGTGGCGCACTTCGATCGCGGCCAGGATGGCCGTGCTGGCGTAGACGCCGGTGAACAGGTCGGTGAGCGCGACGCCGACCCGCAGCGGCCCGCCGCCGGGCACGTCGTCGGGCCGGCCGGTGATGCTCATCATGCCGGTGGTGGCCTGGATCATCAGGTCGTAGCCGGCGCGCATGGCGTGCGGGCCGTCATGGCCGAAGCCGGTCACGCTGCAATAGATGAGGCGCGGATTGGCGGCCCGCAGGCTCTGGTGGTCGAGGCCGTACTGCTTGAGCCCGCCGGTCTTGAAGTTCTCGACCAGGATGTCGCTCTCGGCCGCCATGCGCTTGAGCAGCGCCTGGCCGTCGGGCGTCGCCATGTCGATCGTGACCGAGCGCTTGTTGCGGTTGCAGGCCGTGAAGTAGGTGGCCTGGTGGGTGTCGTTGCCGTCCGCATCCTTCAGGAAGGGAGGGCCCCAGCCGCGGGTGTCGTCGCCGACCCCCGGTCGCTCGATCTTGATCACGTCGGCGCCCAGGTCGGCCAGGATCTGGGTGCACCACGGGCCCGCGAGCACGCGGGACAGGTCGAGCACCTTGAGGCCGGCGAGGGCGCCTTGCGTGGCGGCGGGGGCTGACATCAGTTCGCGAAGGCGGCGATGCCGGTCTGCGCGCGGCCTAGGATGAGCGCGTGGATGTCGTGCGTGCCTTCGTAGGTGTTGACCACTTCGAGGTTCACTAGATGGCGGGCCACGCCGAATTCGTCGCTGATGCCGTTGCCGCCCATCATGTCGCGCGCCAGGCGGGCGATGTCGAGCGCCTTGCCGCAGGAGTTGCGCTTCAGCAGCGAGGTGACCTCGACCGAGGCCGTGCCTTCGTCCTTCATGCGGCCCAGGCGCAAGCAGCCCTGCAGGCCCAGCGTGATCTCGGTCTGCATGTCGGCCAGCTTCTTCTGGATCAGCTGGTTGGCGGCCAGCGGGCGGCCGAACTGCTTGCGGTCGAGCGTGTACTGGCGGGCACGATGCCAGCAGTCTTCGGCGGCGCCGAGCGCGCCCCAGGAGATGCCGTAGCGGGCGCTGTTGAGGCAGGTGAACGGGCCCTTCAAGCCCTGCACTTCGGGGAAGGCGTTTTCTTCCGGGCAGAACACGTTGTCCATCACGATCTCGCCGGTGATGGAGGCGCGCAGGCCGACCTTGCCGTGGATCGCCGGGGCGCTCAGGCCCTTGAAACCCTTCTCGAGCACGAAGCCGCGGATCGGGCCGACCGTGCCGCTTTCGCTGACTTCCTTGGCCCAGACCACGAAGACGTCGGCTATCGGGCTGTTGCTGATCCACATCTTGGCGCCGGTGAGCGCGTAGCCGCCCGGCACCTTCTTGGCGCGCGTGACCATGCTGCCGGGGTCGGAGCCGTGGTCGGGCTCGGTCAGGCCGAAGCAGCCGATCCATTCGCCGGTGGCCAGCTTGGGCAGGTACTTCTGCTTTTGCGCCTCGGTGCCAAATTCGTTGATCGGCACCATCACCAGCGAGCTCTGGACGCTGGCCATCGAGCGGTAGCCGGAGTCGACGCGCTCGACTTCGCGGGCGATCAGGCCGTAGCAGACGTAGTTGAGGCCGGGGCCGCCGTACTGCTCGGGAATGGTCGGGCCCAGCAGGCCCAGGGCGCCCATCTCGCGGAAGATGGCCGGGTCGGTTTCACCGGTGCGGAAGCCTTCGATCACGCGCGGGGCGAGTCGCTCCTGGCAGTACGCGTTGGCGGCATCGCGCACCATGCGCTCGTCGTCCGTGAGTTGCTGGTCGAGCAGGAGGGGGTCGTCCCATTGAAATGCGGCGTGGGCCATCTGAAAGTCTCCGATGAGGGGGTGCTGGAAGTCGGCCCTGATCGTAAGCGCCGGGGACAGGGAGCGCAAACGACGATTCCACACCCAGTTATGAGTTTGTCGCACTTCAAAGCACAATGTGCCGGCGGGTCGCCGCTTGCGCGACGCGCCAGTCAACTATGTAGCCCTCGCATACCATGCGCCGAAAGATCCCTTCCACCCAGGCCCTCGTCTGCTTCGAGGCCGCCGCCCGCCACGAAAGCTACACGCGGGCGGCACAGGAACTGGCGCTGACGCAGAGCGCGGTGTCGCGCCAGATCACGGCGCTGGAGGACTTCCTCGGCATGGCGCTGTTCCGGCGCACCCGCCACGGCGTGGCGCTGACCCCGGCCGGCGCCGACTATGCGCGCCAGATCGCGCGCCAGCTCGACACCATGGAGCGCGACACCCTCGACGCCATGGCCCGGCAGGGGCTGGGCGGTTCGCTGCAGCTGGCCGCGGTGCCGACCTTCGCCACCCGCTGGCTGATCCCGCGGCTGCCGGACTTCGCGGCCCGGCATCCCGACATCACGGTCCACATCGAGACCCGCACCCGGCCCTTCCTGTTCAACGAGACGCCGTTCGATGCGGCGATCTACACCGGCACGCCGGCGCAGGCGGCCAACTGGGCCGGCACGCGCTCCACCGCGCTGCTCAGCGAAGACGTGCTGCCGGTCTGCAGCCCGGCCTTGATCGCGCCGCGCGGCCAGCTGTCGCCCGCGGCCATCGCCCGGCTGCCGCTGCTGCAGCAGAGCACCCGCCCCGACGGCTGGCGCCAGTGGTTCGATGCCCAACAGGTCGAGGCGCCGCGGGCCCGCAGCGGCCCGCGCTACGAGCTGTTCTCGATGCTCGCGGAGGCCGCGGCGCATGGCCTCGGCGTGGCGCTGATGCCGCGCCTGCTGATCGAGGCAGAGCTCGATCGCGGCGAGCTGGTCGTGGCCTGCGACCGGCCGCTGCGTGGCGAGCGCAGTTATTTCCTGGTGACGCCGGCGGCCCAGGACGAACGGCCGGCGCTGACGCTGTTTCGCGACTGGCTGCTCGCGCAAGCGGGTGGCGATGCCGGCGTGCGCTGATCGGGCGCCAGCGTTCAAGTCGCCAGCGCCGACGCGCCGACCGCGGCCACCAGGGCATCCTGCGTGGACTGCATCCCGGAGACCCCGATGCCGCCGATCACGGCGCCGTCCTTGACCAGCGGGAGGCCTCCTTCCAGGGGACAGGCGCCCTCGGTCGCGAGCAGCCTCAGGCCGATGCCACCCGCGGCCAAGGCTTCTTCGAATACCTTGGTCGGCCTCTTGAACCGCACCGCGCTGGCCGCCTTGTGCTGCGCGATCGCCACGCTGCCGGTTTGCGCGTGGTCCATCTTGTAGAGCGCCACCAGGTTGCTGCCGCTGTCGGTGACCGCGATCACCATCGGCCATCCCTGCTTGCCGGCTTCATCCATCGCCGCCGATGCGACCCGGCGGGCCTCCTCCAGCGTGATCGGGAAACCATAGGGAATCGGCTGTGCGAATTGATTCATTGCGAGCTCCATGTATAAGCAAAACCGTGATGCTATGGACCGATTCCCTTTGTGAGAACTCTCAAGATGCGCACAAGTGATGTGCAAAAACACCCAGTCACCGCAGCGCCCTTCGCCGCCTGGGACGACGTCCGCTTCTTCATCGAGGTATCGCGCGGCAGGGGAGCCTGTCGGGAGCGGCACGGACCCTGGGGGTCGAGCATTCGACCGCGGCGCGCCGGATCGCAGGCCTCGAGTCCGGCATCGGTCTGCGGCTGTTCGATCGGCTCGCCACCCGCTGGCGACTGACGCCGCAAGGCGAGGCGCTCCTTCCGGCGGCACGCCGCATCGAAGTCGAAGCCCTTGCATTCGGCCGCGCCGCCGCTTCCGCCACCGCCGCCGGCGCGACAGTCTGCGTCTCCGCCCCGCCGATGTTCGCCAGCCACTTCCTGGTGCCGCAGCTGGCGACGCGCTTCGACCGCTGGCACGACATCCGGCTCGAGATCGTCGGGGAAGTCCGGTTCGCCGATCACCAGCGCCGCGAAGCGGATCTCGCGCTGCGCTTCATGCGTCCGACGGAGACCGGGTTGGCCGGGCGCAAGCTCGGCGAGCTGGACTTTCGGGTCTACGCCACCGCGGACTGGCTCGGCCGCCCCGAATCGGCCTGGCGCTTCGTCGGCTACAACGAGCCGCTCACGGACGTGCCGCACCAGAAGGCGCTGGCGGCGTTCGCCGCATCCAGGCCGTTCGTCCTTCGCAGCAACAACCTGGGCGCACTCCACAGCGCCTGCCGCTCGGGCCTGGGCCTGGCCATGCTGCCCGGCTTCCTGGCGCACGGCGACGAGCGGCTGGTCGAAGTGCCGTGCGCGCCGAGCGCGACGCGCGAGCTGTGGTCCGTGGTCCACCCGGACGTGCGCCGGGATCCCCGCGTCAAGCGGATCAAGGACCTGATCGCGGTGCTTCTCGCCGAGACGCGGGAAGATGGGGCCGGTCAGGCCATCTAGACGCTCGATGCCGTGCGCCGGGCTCCCCGCCCGGGCTTCGCAGCGGGAGGCGGCTGCGGCCGGTGCGCCGCCGCCATCGCCTCCAGCCCGGCCATCGCGTAGCGGATGAAATCGTCGGCCAGTCCGCCGCTCTCCTTGGCGACCGCGGGCAGCACCCGGGCCGGCACCTCCTTCGGCGCCACCAGGATCACCAAGCAGGGCAGCAGCGCGAACATCAGGCCGCGCTGGACCGCAGGGTGTTCGGGCGGCAGGCCCAGCACCTCGCCGATCAAGCCGAGCAGCACGCGGGACTTGGGCCGGATCGCCTTGTCGATCAGCACCGAGACCGCGGCCGTCGGCGTCATGATTTCGCGCAGCACGACCCGGAAACCCCAGGGCGCCGAGCCCTGCGACGCGAAACCGATCAGGCGTGCCAGCAGCAGGCGAAGCTTCTGCTTCGGATCGCCCGGGCCGTGGGTCAGGGCCAGCAGGTCGTCCAGCGCCATCACCTGCCGATGGGCCTCGATCAGCACCGTCTCGTACAGGGCCTCGCGGCTGCCGAAGTGGTAGTTGACCGACGCCATCGGGGTGCCGGCGCGCTCGCAGATCTCCTTGCTGGTGCCGTCGGCGAAGCCGCGTTCGGCGAACACCTGGCCGGCCGTTTCGAGCAGCAGGGCGCGGGTGGCGTCGCCATCGGGGCGCGGCGTGCGCGCGGCGGATTTCTTCTTGGCGGGGGCGGACATGCGGGCCTTCAAACTTGAGTTTGAATTTAAATTCGGATTCTCGCGGCAAGTCTACTTCAGCCGCCGCCGCGCTTCGTGGATGATCTTGCGCATGACATTGGATTACCTGGATTTCGACTACAGCGAAGACACCGAAGGGGTCGGCGTGTTCGACGCCATGGCGAGCACCGGCCCGCAGCAGGTCGCTGCCGTGGAGGCCGAGGTGGTGCAGGTGCTGGACTGGGCGCACGCCGGCTTCGGCGCGCCGCGCGGGCCGGTCGGCGACGGCGGCGACTGGGACTACGACCTGCAGGGCATGCAGGAAAGCAGCCAGCCGCAGTCGATGATGTTCGACCCGGTCGAGCGCCGGCTGCGCGTGCAGCCCGGCGCGGCGGGCGTCGTGCGGCACACGGTCAGCCTGTCGATCAGCGGGACCGAGGCCTTCTGCGCCGCCTTCCGCGAAGCCTTCGAGCTCGGCTAACCTTCGCCCATGACCACCCGCCCGCCGCTCCCCCCCTTCACGCGCGACAGCGCGATCCAGAAAGTCCGCCTCGCGGAGGACGGCTGGAACTCGCGCGATCCGGCACGCGTGGCCCTGGCCTACAGCGAGGACACGCGTTGGCGCAACCGGGCCGAGTTCGTGGTCGGGCGGGCCGAGGCCGAGGCCTTCCTCGCGCGCAAGTGGGCACGCGAACTCGACTACCGGCTGATCAAGGAACTCTGGGCCTTCGAGGGCGCGCGGATCGCCGTCCGTTTCGCCTACGAATGGCACGACGATTCCGGTCACTGGTTCCGCAGCTACGGCAACGAGAACTGGGAATTCAACGACGACGGCCTGATGCGCGTGCGCCATGCGAGCATCAACGACCTGCCGATCAGGGACGACCAGCGCAAGTTCTTCTGGCCGCTGGGCCGGCGCCCGGACGACCATCCGGGACTGAGCGATCTCGGCCTCTGAGGGCGCCTGCCACACAATGCCTGATGCAGGGCCATGTTAGCGCCACCATCCCACCCGCCTTGAACGACTCCAACGCTCCGCCACGCCCGAGCCGCCGCAGCAGCGGCGGCATCACGCTCGACGACGTCTCCAAGCTCGCCGGCGTGTCCGCGATCACGGTCTCGCGGGCGCTGAACACGCCGGAGCTGGTGTCTCCCAAGACCCGCGAAAAGGTCCGGCTGGCCGTCGAGCGCACGGGCTACGTGCCGAACCTGCTGGCCGGCGGCCTGGCCTCGAACCGCAGCCGGCTGGTGGCCGCGCTGGTGCCGACGATCGCCGGGCCGGTGTTCCTGGAGACCATCCAGGCCCTGACCGAGGCGCTGGCCGAGGCCGGCTACCAGCTCATGCTGGGCCAGGCCGGCTACCACAACTCGCGCGAGGACGCGCTGATCGACGCCATCGTCGGACGGCGGCCGGACGGCATCGTGCTGACCGGCATCATGCGCTCGGCCGAGGGCCGCCGGCGCCTGCTGGCCTCGGGCATCCCGGTGGTCGAGACCTGGGACCTGACGCCGACGCCGGTCGACATGCTGGTCGGCTTTTCTCATGAGAAAGTGGGCGCTGACATAGCGCAATACATCCATCGCAAGGGCTATCGCCACCCGGCGGTGGTCACGGGCGACGACCAGCGGGCGAACCTGCGCCGGGCCGGCTTCGAGCAGGCCTGGCAGGCGCTGGGCGGCGCCGCGCCCCGGGTGCAGACCGTCCCCGCGCCGACCACGCTGGGCAGCGGCCGCGCCGCCCTGAGCGAGTTGCTGGCGACGGATCCGGCGGTCGACGTGCTGGTCTGCAGCTCGGACGCGCTCGCCCACGGCGTGATCACCGAGGCCCAGGCGCGCGGCCTGCGGGTGCCCGAGGACGTCGCCGCCATGGGCTTCGGAGACCTCGGCTTCGCGCGCCATGCCCACCCCGCGATCTCGACGGTGCGGATCGACGGCACCGCCATCGGCCGGCAGGCGGCGCGCTTCATCATCGACCGCGCCGAAGGCCGCGCCGTCGAGCACAAGGTGCTGGACCTCGGCTTCTCGCTGATCGAGCGGGACAGCGCCTGAACCGGGCCGCTGGCCGCTTCGGGCCGGCCTGACCCAGCGCCCCCCGCCGCGCGATTACCCTGTTGACGCGAAGCCGCTCCGCGCCTTAAGATAAAAATGACAGCGCTAACATTCCAAGAGGCAATCCCGATGAGCGAACCGCAATCCCCCCCGCCGGCCGACCCGGGCGACGGCCGCAAGAAGCCCGAGCAGCTGCGCTCGCACCGCTGGTACGGCGCCAAGGACCTGCGCAGCTTCGGCCACCGCTCGCGCACCGCCCAGATGGGCCTCTCGCGCGACGACTACCTGGGCAAGCCGGTGATCGCGATCCTCAATACCTGGAGCGACATGAACTCCTGCCACACCCACTTCCGGCAGCGCGCCGAAGAGGTGAAGCGCGGCGTCTGGCAGGCCGGCGGCTTCCCGGTGGAGATCCCGGCCATGAGCCTGGGCGAGGCGTTCCAGAAGCCGACCACCATGCTGTATCGCAACCTGCTCGCGATGGAGGCCGAGGAGCTGCTGCGCTCCTACCCGGCCGACGGCTGCGTGCTGATGGGCGGCTGCGACAAGACCACGCCGGGCCTGGTGATGGGCGCGCTGGCCATGAATCTGCCGACGATCTTCGTGCCCGCCGGGCCGATGCTGCGCGGCGACTACAAGGGCCAGTTCCTGGGCTCGGGCTCCGACACCTGGAAGTACTGGGCCGAGCTGCGGGCCGGCAACATCAGCGAGCAGGACTGGCAGGACGTCGAGGACGGCATCGCCCGCTCGCCCGGCACCTGCATGACCATGGGCACGGCCAGCACCATGACCAGCGCCACCGAGGTGCTGGGGCTCACGCTGCCCGGTGCGTCGTCGATCCCGGCCGCCGACTCCCGCCACGCGATGATGGCCACCCACACCGGACGCCGCATCGTCGAGATGGTCTGGGAGGACCTGAAGCCGCTCGACCTGCTGACCGCGGCCTCGTTCGACAACGCCGTGACCGCGGTGCTGGGCCTGGGTGGCTCGACCAACGCGATCGTCCACCTGATCGCGATGGCGCGGCGCGCCGGCGTGGCGCTCGACCTGGCGCGCTTCGACGCCCTGGCGCGCAGCACGCCGGTGATCGCCAACCTGCGGCCCGGGGGCAAATACCTGATGGAAGACTTCTTCTACGCCGGTGGCCTGCGCGCCTTCCTGCGCCAGATGGGCGACCTGATCGACGGCAGCCAGCGCACCTGCAACGGCCGCACGCTGGGGCAGAACATCGAAGGCGCCGAGGTCTACAACGCGGACGTGATCCGGCCGCGCGGCGACGCCCTGCTCGAGAGCGGCGGGCTGGCCGTGCTGCACGGCAACCTGGCGCCGAACGGCGCGGTGATCAAGCCGGCGGCGATGGAGCCGCAGCTGCGCCGCCACACCGGCCCGGCGCTGGTGTTCCGCAACTACGACGACCTGGCGGCACGCATCGACGACCCCGAGCTGCCGGTCACCCGCGACAGCGTGATCGTGCTGCAGAGCGCCGGCCCGCAGGGCGCGCCCGGCATGCCCGAGTGGGGCCAGCTGCCGATCCCGCAGAAGCTGCTGAAGGAAGGCGTGCGCGACATGGTGCGCATCAGCGACGCCCGCATGAGCGGCACCAGCTATGGCGCCTGCGTGCTGCACGTCACGCCCGAATCGCACGTCGGCGGCCCGCTGGCGCTGGTGCGCGACGGCGACCTGGTGACGCTCGACATCGAGGCCCGCCGCATCGACATGCAGGTGAGCGAGGCCGAGCTCGCGCGCCGCCGCGCCGATTGGCAGAAGCCGATCCCGAAATTCAGCCGCGGCTACGGCGTGATGTTCCTGAAGCACGTGCAGCAGGCCGACACCGGCTGCGACTTCGACTTCCTGGCGCCCGACTACCGCGCCGACGCGGCCGATGGGCAGCCCGAGGGAGAGCCCGAGATCCACTGATCGAAGCGCGACCGGTCCAGCCGGCGCGAGGGCCAGCGAAGCCGCCTCCTTTTTCTTCTTCCTGGAGCGAGACAACATGAACCCTGCCATCCCGCGCCGCACCGCGCTCCAGGTGCTCGGCGCCGCCGGCCTGGCGGCCGCACTCCCCGCCGTCGCCCGCGCGCAGTCCGCCGACGCCTGGCCGAGCCGTCCGATCACCTACGTGGTGCCCTTCACGCCAGGCGGCTCGACCGACGTGATCGGCCGCCTGATCGCCCAGAAGCTGGCCGAGGCCCTGGGCCAGCCGGTGGTGGTCGACAACAAGCCCGGCGCCGCAGGTGCGGTCGGCGCCAGCTACGTGGCCAAGGCCAAGGCCGACGGCTACACGCTCTTCGGCGGCACCATCAGCACGCATGCGATCAACGCCAGCCTCTACAAGAACCTGCCCTACGACCCGGTGAAGGACTTCGAGCCGATCTCGCTCGTGGCCTTCCTGCCGAACGTGCTGATCGTCGACCCGAACCTGGGCGTGCGCTCGGTGGCCGAGCTGATCGCGCTGCTGAAGAAGGACCCCGCGAAGCGCAGCTTCGCCTCGTCGGGTGCCGGCACCTCGACCCACCTGGCGGGCGAGATGCTGGCCGACATGATCGGCGTCAAGCTGACCCACATCCCCTACAAGGGCACGCCGCAGGCGATGCTGGATGTCTCTTCCGGCCAGGTGACTTTCATGTTCGACCAGATCACGGCCGCCTTGCCGCTGGTGCAGGCCGGCAAGCTCAAGCTGCTGGCGGTCACCACTTCGAAGCGCATGGCACTGGCGCCCGAATTGCCGACCATGGCGGAGGCCGGCGTGCCGGGCTTCGAAATGGCGTCCTGGCAGGCGGTCTATGCGCCGAAGAACCTGCCGCCGGCGATCTCGCAGCGCCTCGCGGGCGAGATCACGCGCATCCTCCAGCAGCCCGAGGTGCGCGACAAGCTCACCAACCAGCTCGGCATGGACGTGGTGGCCGGCTCGCCGGCCCAGCTGGCGGCGTTGATGCAGAAGGAAATCCCGCGCTGGGGCGAGCTGGTGCGCAAGTCCGGCGCCACCGCCAACTGACCCCCTTCCGACCCGACGAAGAAGCATGACCATGACCGACACCCCCCGTACGCCCCTGTCCGACGCCACCCGTGAACTGCTGCGGCACGTGAGCGTCGCCACGCTGTGCACCCAGCTGTTCAAGCGCGGTTTCCGCAATGTCTACCTGCAGGGCGTGGGCCGGCTCACCACGCCCAGCGGCGGCAACCTGGTCGGCCCGGCCTTCACGATGCGCAACATCCCGGCGCGCGAAGACCTCGACCAGATCAGCGCCTTCGACGACCCGAACCATCCGCAGCGCAAGGGCATCGAGAGCGTGCCGCCCGGCCACGTGCTGGTGATCGACTGCCGCGGCGAGACCCGCGTGGCCTCGGGCGGCCAGATCCTCACCACCCGGCTCAAGGTGCGCGGCGCGGCCGGACTGGTGTCGGACGGCCCGGTGCGCGACAGCGGCCCGATCTCGCAGATGGACTTCCCGGTGTACTGCGCCGGCGGCAGCGCGCCGCTGAACCTGATCCACCATCACGCGATCGACCTCGACGTGCCGATCGGCTGCGGCGGCGTGGCGGTCTATCCGGGCGACGTGGTGGTCGGCGACGACGAAGGCGTGGTGGTGGTTCCGCACCATCTCGCCGACGAGGTGGCGCGCGACGCCACCGAGCAGGAAAAGATGGAGGCCTTCATCCTGGCGCGCATCGAGGGCGGCGCCAAGCTCGCGGGCACCTACCCGCCGAACGCCGAGACGCGGGCCGCCTACGAAGCCTCGCGGGCCCAGGTCGCCAAGGATGGCGGCATCCCGCCCGAATGAAAGCAGCAGCGCCGGCGGCCTGACGAACGAACTGGGCCGCCAACCCCCCGTTGTTCGTCCGTTTCGAACGCCATGCCCCCACCGACAATCGGGCATGAGCATCCACAGCCTGCACTTCACGGGACCGGACCTGGGGCCCTGCGTACTGGGCCAGCCCATGCTCGCGCACTACGGCGAGACCCACATCGGCACCCTGGACCCGGTGCCGGTGAGCCGGGGCGGCACCCAAATGCGGATCGAGCACTTCACGCCCGCCGGCACCGAAGCCAGCCGGCACCTCCACAAGGCGAAGATCGGCCGGGTCCTCCTGCCCATGCTGGTGGCCTTCATCGCCGAGCATTTCTCGAGCATCACGCTGGTCCAGATCTCGCTGGCGCGCGACATCGAGGGCTATGGTGAAGGCTTCCGCCTGGCGGCCGAGCGCGCCGCGGTGCTGCAGGCCATGGGTGCCGGCCGCATCCTGATCACGCCCATGCCCGACACCCAGCGCATGGGCCATTTCGTGGTCGCCGGCGTCTGGGAATACAAGCAGGCCAACCTGGCCGCGCTGGCGGCGACGCTCCAGAACGAATGGGCCGCATTCGAAGAACGGCAGGCCGCCGCCGCCCGCGGACCCAGCCGCAAGCGCCGCTGGTTCTTCGCCCGCCGCCCGCTGAACGGCGGGGCCCGCTGGCCGCGGCGTTAAGCGGTTTCTAGTTCGCGGAAGCAGGCCAGCATCGCGGTCACGCCGGGGGCGTCGACCGGCCCCTGCCGCCAGTCGGGCGCCTCGTGGTCCATCTGGGCGCAGAGGTCGTCCCACGCCTGCGCAAGCGCCGCCCATTCGGCCACGCCGGGCTCGGCGATGCGCTGGGCCAGCAGCGGCAGCGCATGCCGCAGGGCCGGCACCTGCTCGATCAGCAGCCGGCAGCGCCGGAACGCGCCGGCGTCGCGCGGCAGCACCGGCAGCCGGTGCCGATAGTGGCGAGGCCGCACGCAGGTCAGCAGCACGAACAGCGAGAGGCTGGCCGGCCCCTGCTCGCCGGCCGCCAGCCAGCGCAGCGATTGCGGATCGAGCCGCAGCGCGGCACGGCCCAGCTGGGCCCGCATCCGTTCGATGGCGGCGGGTGTTTCGCGCAGGCGCAGCCGCGCCAGCGCCGCGGGGGTGCCGATGACGGCGGTGGCGTCCAGCATGCGCGCCATGCCGGCGTGCAGCAGTTCGGTGTCATGGGCCTGCTTCATCAGGGCCAGGAACTCGGGCAATGGCATGTGCCCATAGACCACCCGGCACCCTTCGCGCATCAGGATGCGATAGCCGGGCTCGCCGGATGGGGGAAGGCTCGGAGTGTCCACCCCAAGCTATCGGCAGCGATGGCCGGCCTGAACAGGGGGCGCAGGAAAAAAACTGCGCGCGCGGCTCGTGCAGAATCCGCGCCACCATGCATGCCAAGGTCGTCCGCTATTTCGTCGAGGTGGTCCGCGCCGGCTCGATCCGCAAGGCGGCCGAGCAGCTGCACGTGGTGCCGACGGCGGTCAATCGGCAGATCCTCAATCTCGAAGAGGAACTGGGAGCGCCGCTGTTCGAGCGCATCCACAACACCCTCAAGCTGACGCCGGTCGGGGAGATCGTGCTGGCCCATGCCCGCAGCACGCTGCGCGACTTCGACGCCGTGCGCCAGCGCATCGAGGAAGTGCGCGGCCTGCGCGAAGGCGAAGCCTCGCTGGCGACGATGGCCGGCCTGGCCGGCGCCTTCCTTCCCACCGTGACGCAGCGCTTTCGCGCCGCCCATCCGGGGATCCGGCTGACGCTGCTCGACCTGCCGATCGCCGAGGTGCTGCGCAGCGTGCGCGATGGCGATGCCGACCTCGGGCTGGCCTACGACGTGCCCGACAGCGCCGGCTTCCGGACCCTGTTCACCAGCGAATGGCCGATCGGCGCGGTCGTGCCTCCCGGCCATCCGCTGACCGCGCAGGCGACGACAGTGCTCTCGGAATGCGTCGGCCACCCGCTGATCCTGCCGGCGGCGTCGCTCTCGCTGCGCCCGATCCTCGATGGCGCCTTCCGGCGGTCGGCGATCAGCGTCGCGCCGATCATCGAGACCACCTCGACCGCGCTGATGCGCCGGCTGGTGGTGCAGGGCGTCGGCATCACGCTGCTCAACCGGCTCGACATCGACGAGGAGCGCCGCGCCGGCTCGCTGGTCTTCGTGCCGCTGCGCGACGCCGGCCTGTCGCCGCAGACGCTCAAGCTCGTGATGCGCGCCGGCGGCGAGCCCGAACCGGCCGCGACCCTGCTGGCGGGGCTGGTGATCCGCTGCCTCGACGATCTGCTGGCGCCCTGAGGCCCCTCCGCTGCGCGGCCTGTCCACTTTTTGTGGACGTCATGAGCTGAACAATGACTTTGCGCGTGCACACCCTCGCTGCCTAGACTGCGGCCGTCCTTGCCCCCTCGACGCCCTCAGAAAGGTCCCCTGATGCCTGCCACGCCATTCACGACCCGAGCCCCCGACAGCGACGCGGTCGACCAGAAGATCCCGCTTCCCCGCTGTGCCGCACTGAGCCTGCAGCACGTGCTGGTGATGTACGCCGGCACCATCGCCGTGCCGCTGATCGTCGGCAGCGCGCTGGGGCTGTCGAAGTCGGACATCGCCTTTCTCGTCAACGCCGACCTGCTCGCCGCCGGCATCGCCACGCTGGTGCAGGCGCTGGGCTTCTGGTGCTTCGGCATCCGCCTGCCGGTGATGATGGGCGTCACCTTCGCGGCGGTCGGGCCGATGATCGCGATCGGCGTCGACCCCTCGCTCGGCCTGCCGGCGATCTACGGCGCGACCATCGCGGCCGGCCTCTTCGGCATCGCGGTGGCGCCGCTGATGGGCCGGCTGCTCGGCGTCTTCCCGCCGCTGGTGACCGGCACCGTGATCACGCTGATCGGCGTCTCGCTGATGGGCGTGGCGATCCACTGGGCCGCCGGCGGCCAGCCGACGCAGTCGACGGTGATCGACGGCGTCCGCCATTCGGTGGCCAATCCGGCCTACGGCGATCCGGCCAACCTGGCGATCGCCGCCGTGGTGCTGGCGGTGGTGATCGTCCTGTCGCGCTTCGGCCGCGGGCTGGTGGCCAACATCTCGGTGCTGCTCGGGATCGTGGCCGGCGTCGCGCTGTCGCTGGCGCTCGGCCGCATGCGCTTCGACGGCATCGAGGAAGCCGGCTGGCTGGCGATCACGACGCCCTTCCACTTCGGCCTGCCGCGCTTCGAGTTCGGCGCCATCGTCTCGATGTGCATCGTCATGATGATCACGCTGGTCGAGTCGACCGGGATGTTCCTGGCGCTCGGCGCCATCACCGGACGCCGCATCAGCCCCGACGCGCTGACGCGCGGCCTGCGCGCCGACGGGCTCGGCACCGTGATCGGCGGCATCTTCAACACCTTCCCCTACACCTCCTTCTCGCAGAACGTCGGGCTGGTGACCGTCACCGGCGTGCGCTCGCGCTATGTCGCCGCGCTGGCGGGGCTGTTCCTGATCGCGCTGGCGCTGCTGCCGAAGGTGGCGCACGTCGTGGCATCGGTGCCCACCTTCGTGCTCGGTGGCGCGGGCATCGTGATGTTCGGCATGGTGGCGGCGACCGGGGTGCGCATCCTCGGCTCGATCGACTACAGCCAGAACCGCCATGCGCTGCACGTGATCGCGATCTCGATCGGCCTCGGCCTGGTGCCGACCCTGTCGCCCAACTTCTTCCAGCACTTCCCGGCCTGGACGCATCCCTTCACGCACAGCGGTATCGTGCTTGGAACTTGCGTGGCCGTGCTGCTGAATCTCTTCTACAACGGCGTGCTTTCGAAGGAGCGCGCCCTCGCGCTGGCCGCCGGCACTTCACATGGAACCGAATGACATGACTTCTCCCGCGACGCCCCCCCGCCCACTGATCCTCCGCCACGCCGACGTGCTGGTCACCATGGACGCCGCCCGGCGCGAAATCCCCGACGGCGCGGTCGTGACCGAGGGCCCGGCGATCGCCTGGGTCGGCGCCACGGCGGAGCTGCCGCCGGTCTACGCCGAGGCCCTGGCACGCGGCCAGGCCGAGGCGATCGACCTGCGCGGCCACGTGGTGATGCCCGGGCTGGTCAACACCCACCACCACATGTACCAGAGCCTGACCCGCGCCGTGCCCGAGGCCCAGGACGCCGAGCTGTTCGGCTGGCTCACGAACCTCTACCTGCTGTGGGCCAGGCTCACGCCCGAGATGATCCGGGTCTCGACCCGGACCGCGATGGCCGAGCTGATGCTGTCGGGCTGCACCACGTCGAGCGACCATCTCTACCTGTTCCCGAACGGCGCGCGGCTCGACGACTCGATCGAGGCCGCCGACGCCATGGGCATGCGCTTCCATGCGGCGCGCGGCAGCATGAGCGTGGGCCGCAGCCTCGGCGGCCTGCCGCCCGACGAGGTGGTGGAGAGCGAGGAGGCGATCCTGCGCGACAGCGAGCGGCTGATCGACCGCTGGCACGATCCGTCGCGCCACGCGATGCGCCGCATCGTGCTGGCGCCCTGCTCGCCGTTCTCGGTCTCGCGCGACCTGATGCGGCTGTCGGCCGAGCTGGCGCGCGAGCGCGGCGTCTCGCTCCATACCCACCTGGCCGAGAACGACAACGACATCGCCTACTCGCGCGAGAAATTCGGCATGACGCCGGCCGAGTACGCCGAGGACCTGGGCTGGGTCGGCCGCGACGTCTGGCATGCCCACTGCGTCAAGCTCGACCCGGCAGGCATCGCGCTGTTCGGGCGCACCGGCACCGGCGTGGCGCACTGCCCCTGCTCGAACATGCGGCTGGCCTCGGGCATCGCGCCGATCGGCGCCATGCGGCGCGCCGGCGTGCCGGTCGGGCTCGGGGTCGACGGCAGCGCCTCGAACGACGGTGCCCACCTGCTCGGCGAAGCGCGCCAGGCGATGCTGCTGCAGCGCGTGGGCTTCGGGCCGGCCGCGATGACCGCCCGCGAGGCGCTCGAGATCGCCACCCTGGGCGGCGCCCGCGTGCTCGGGCGCGACGACATCGGCGCGCTGGCGCCGGGCATGTCGGCCGACATCGTGGCCTTCGACCTGCGCGGGGTCGGCCATGCGGGTGCCGGCCACGACCCTGTGGCGGCGCTGGTGTTCTGCCAGCCGGGTGCCGCCGCGCTGAGCCTGATCAACGGCCGGGTGCGGATCCGGGACGGCCGCTTCACCGACCTCGACCTCGCGCCGCTGCTGGCGCGGCATCGCGAACTGGCCCGCACCCTCTACGAACAGGCGCGCCATCCGCACCTGAATTGACATTGCGGCCGACACCCGCTCACCGTTTTCCGTGATGGCGCGATCGCCGATCTCTTTGTAGTCTCGAGGGTTCCGCCCGGGGCGGAGCCCACATCAACGAAGTCAATCGGAATCTGGAAGAGCGAGCCATGCAGCCTGAGGTCGAGATCACGAAACGCGCGGACGGCAACTTCAAGGCGACCGTCGGGACCGGCGACGGCACCCACCACTACGCGCGCGAAGGCCTGGTCTCGCTCGCCGAGTGCCTGCAGGACGCGGCCTCGGTGCTCGGCGACGAATTCAGCTACGCGACCGTCATCTACGACCGCCTGCGCATCGGCAGCTATCCGGTGGCCGTGATGGAGCACCGGGCCTTCGAACTGGCGGACGAGCTGATGATGAAGCTGTCGAACCGGCGCACCTAGTCGATCTCCCGCTGCCAGGCGGCGAACACGCCGGCGACCAGCGCCACCACCGCCATCACGTGGAAGCCGTCGAGCGAGGCCATGAAGGTGGCCTGCTGCTCGAGCATCCGCGACAGGGTGGCGAGTGCCATGGCGTGCGCCTCGCCGATCGCGTGGCCCGAAGCCGTGAAACCGCGCGTGATCATGTCGAGCGACTGCACGAAGCTCGGGTTCGAGAGGCTGGCCGTCTCGCTCAGCCGGGTCTGGTGCAGCGCGACCCGATGCTGCTGGAGCGCGATCGCGCTGGCGGTGGCGAACGAGATGGCGAGCTGGCGCACCAGGTTCTTGAGCCGGTAGCCGTGCGCGAAGGCCTCGGCCTGGAAGGAGCGGAAGGTCAGGTTGGCCACCGGCAGCACGACGAACAGCATCATCAGCCCGCGCAGCAGCAGCGGGCCCGCCAGCTGCGCGCGGCCGACCTCGGGCGACATCCGGGCGAACCACCAGGCGGCTGCCGCGGCAATGCCGAAGCCCGGCACGATCAGCCACTTCTTGCGGGTCACGCGCGCCGAGTACTTCAGGTAGACGAACAGCAGCAGCCCCGACAGCAGCGAGGTCGCGCCAGTGAAATAGCCGGCGTCGCCGACCGTGAAGCCGAGCCCGCCTTCCATCAGCCTCGGCAGCAGGTAGCTCTAGCCGGTCGACAGGTAGTAATAGACCACGTAGAGCGCCAGCCCGACCTGGAAGGTGCGCTCGCGCAGCGCGTCCAGCCGCACCAGCGGCGCCGGATGGCGCCACTGCTGCCAGCCGAACCAGCCCAGCCCCGCGACCGCGGCGATGGCCAGGCCGATCAGGGTCGGCGAGCCCGAGAACAGCTCGAAGTGGGTGCGCGTCAGCACCACCTGGAGCGCCGCCTGCGCCAGGGCGAACACGCCATAGGCCAGGTAGTGCGGCGCGGTGCGCTCGTGCGGCGCGACATCGCCGATGTCCGGCAGCGTCCAGAGCGCGAGCAGGCCCGCGATCGCGGCCACCGGCGCGCTGCAGAAGAACAGCGAGCGCCATTCGAGATGGGTGACCAGGAAGGCGCCGGCGATCGGCGCCAGCACGCCGCCGAAGACGATGAACACCATGAAGGCGCGCAGCGCCCTGGCCCGCCGCTGCGGCGGGACGCCGATCTGGATCAGTATCCGGCAGGCGCCCAGCATGGGTCCGACGAAGTAGCCCTGGAAGGCCCGGGCCGCCATCAGCTGGACCGAGTTGTCGGACAGCGCCGCGCCGACGCCGCCGATCGCGAAGGCGAACATGCACAGCGCGAGGTAGCGGCGGTAACCCAGGCGCTCGATCCAGGCGTGCTGCTGCAGGATGCCGAGCACCGCGCCCAGCGCATAGGCGCTGGAGGCCCAGACCAGTTCGTCGGCCGAGGCGTTGACGCCGCCCGCGATGTAGCTCGCGAAGAAGGCGAACAGCGCGTTGTCGAAGTAGTCGATGCCGGTCACCAGGCCGATCACCCAGGGCATCAGCGCGGCCAGCTCGAAGCCGCGCCCGCCCGGCGCGGCGGCGGAGGCCGTCGGGATCGGCGCGTTCACTTCGGCCGCGGCGCCCGGCCGCGCTCCTTCAGGGCCGCCTCGAGCGGCTCGCCAGCCAGGCGGCGCTCGACGTAGTCGAGGTCGCGGCGCAATTGGGACTGCAGTGCCGCGGCCTCCTTGAGTTCGCGCCGGACCTGCGCGATGCGCCCGTCGAGCCCCGCGACCTGCTCGGCCAGCGTGTCCCGCAGCTCCTTCAGCGAGGCGTTCGACAGCCGCGGGCGGCCGCCGTCGACCGGCACCTCGAAGGGCTTCTGCAGCATCGCAGTGATCGCGGTCAGCGAGAAGCCGAGCGAACGCATGCGCAGCACCCTGGCCAGCTTGTCGAGATCGGCGGGCTCGTACAGGCGGTAGCGGCTCTCGCTGCGCACCGGCACCACGATGCCGAGCTCTTCGTAGTACTTGAGCGTGCGCGGCGTGACGCCAAGCCTGGCGGCAGCGTCGCGCACCGTGAGGGCGTCGGGGGAGGAGGTCACGGCGCCAGTCTAACCAAACGTGTACGTTCACGTACATGTTTGCCGGAATGACCCCGATCGCGACGCCGGCATGCCGTCCGGCGCCGATATGATGGCCGGTCATCTACGAACCCGCGAGCCCCCGTCATGCTGAATTCCCTGGCGCCCTTTCTCCTGCACTGGGCCATCACGGCACTCTCGCTCTGGGTCGCCAGCTACATCTTTCGCGGACTCAAGTTCGAGAGCACTGGCTCGCTGGTGATCTCGGCGCTGCTGCTCGGTTTCGCCAACGCGGTGGTCAAGCCGCTGCTGATCATCCTGACCCTGCCGCTGACCTTCCTGACCTTCGGCCTGTTCCTGCTGGTGATCAACGCGCTGATGATCCTGCTGGTGTCGGCGCTGGTGCGCGGCTTCAAGGTGTCGGGCTTCTGGACCGCGCTGTTCGCGAGCATCTTCATCTCGCTGCTGAGCGTGTTCCTGGGTGCGCTGGTGGACACCAGCGGCCCCGATGCGATCCAGATGCCTTCGAGCGGCAACTGGCTATAGCCGGCGTTCGGCGAAAGCCACGTACCAGTCGAGGCTGGCCGGGTTGGCCATTGCCTCGCGGTTCACGACCTTGTCGAGCGGCTGCCCGAGCAGCAGCTTCTTGATCGGCAGCTCCTGCTTCTTGCCCGACAGCGTGCGCGGGATCTCCGCCACCTGGAAGATGTCGTCGGGCACGAAACGCGGCGACAGCGAGCTGCGGATCGCCTGGTTGAGCCGGCCGCGCAGCGCGTCGTCGAGCGCGACGCCCGGACGCAGCACCACGAACAAGGGCATGTAGCTTTCGCGGCCAAGGTATTCGAGGTCGACCACCATCGAGTCGAGCACCTCGGGCAGGGCCTCGACCGCGTTGTAGATCTCGCTGGTGCCCATGCGCAGGCCCTGGCGGTTGATGGTCGCGTCGCTGCGGCCGTAGATGATGCAGCCGCCGTCGGCGCCGATCCGGATCCAGTCGCCGTGGCGCCAGACGCCCGGGTAGGTGTCGAAGTAGCTCGACAGGTAGCGCGCGTTGCCTTGGTCGCCCCAGAAACAGAGCGGCATCGACGGGATCGGCCGGGTGCAGACCAGTTCGCCGACCTCGCCGATGACCGGCCGGCCCTGGTCGTTCCAGGCCTCGACCGCATGGCCGAGCTCGCGGCACTGCATCTGGCCGGGCACCTCGGGCAGCTCGCGGTTGCCGCCGACGAAGGCGCCGCAGAAGTCGGTGCCGCCGGAAATATTGCACCACCACACCGCCTCCGAACCGGCATCGAGCACCTGCTGCGAGCCCCAGCGCTGCACCTCTTCCGGCAGCGGCGAGCCGGTGCTGCCGAGCGCGCGCACGCGTGAAAGGTCGCCGCAATCCCGGGCGATGAGGCCGGCCTTCATGCAGTGGGTAAAGTAGGCCGCGCCGGCGCCGAAGAAAGTGACCTTGTGCCGCGCGACGAAGCGCCACAGCACGCTCCAGTCGGGCTTCTCCTTGCTGCCCGCCGGGTTGCCGTCGTAGATGCAGATGGTGGCGCCGAAGGCCAGGCCCGAGAGCTGCGAGTTCCACATCACCCAGCCGGTGGAGCTGTACCAGTGGTAGCGCTCGCCGAAGTTGTTGGCGCCGTAGCTGGCGCCGACGTCGTTGTGCAGGCCGCAGGCATGCATCGTGAGGATGATGCCGCCCTGGCCGTGCACGATGGGCTTGGGCAGTCCGGTGGTGCCGCTCGAATAGACGATCCAGATCGGGTGGTCGAAGGGCAGCCACTCGGGTTCGAAGGCCGCCACCTGGGCATCGTCGCGCCCGGCGGCCTGCTGCCATTCGACATCGTGCGACACCTCGCCGGCGGCGAACGGGGTCTTCACCAGCAGCAGCTTCTGCACGCTCGGCAGCTGGCCGCGCAGCGCCTGCAGCACCGCGCTGCGGTCGAGCCCCTTGCCGCCGTAGTGCACGCCGTCGACCGCGATCAGCAGTTTGGGCTCGATCTGGCCGAAGCGGTCGGCCACGGCCGGCGTGCCCATGTCGGGCGCGCACACGCTCCAGATCGCGCCGATGCTGGAGCAGGCCAGGAACGCGATCATGGTCTCGGGCACGTTGGGCATGTAGGCCGCGACGCGATCGCCGCGGCCCACGCCGAGCGACCGCAGCGTGAGGGCCACAGAGGCGACCTGGCGCCGCAGCTCGGGCCACGACATCTCGCGCACTTCGCCGAGCTCGTTGTCGCTCACGATGGCCGGCATGCCCGCGGCATGGGCGGCGTCGGCGTGGCGCAGCACCTCGCGTGCGTAGTTGACCTGGGCGCCGGGAAACCAGCGCGCGCCGGGCATGCGGGCGTCGGCCAGCACCGCCGTGTGCGGCGTCGGCGAGCGCAGCCCGGCGTAGTCCCAGATGCTCTGCCAGAAGGCATCGAGATCGGTGACGGACCAGCGCCAGAGCGCGTCGTAGCTGTCGAAGCGAAGGCCGCGGGTCTGGTTCAGCCAGTCTTGATAGAGGCGGAGCTGGGGAATGTTGGGGGCACGCATGCACCAAGCCTAGCGCCGCGGCCGGCCGCGCTCAATCGGGGTTGACCTCAGGGTTTGTACGTGTGTTCAATTAATTTGTACAACCGTTCAATACGGGCCATGAACAGCCGTCCCCTGCCGGTCAAGCGCCGAGCGACCCGAGCGGCCGCCGCCGAGGCGGCGCGGCCCGATCGCAAGCAGGCGATCCTGCTGGCGGCCGAGAAGCTGTTCGCGCGCCACGGCTACCACGTGGTGACGATCCGCCAGATCGCCGAGGAAGCCGGCGTGCCGCTGGCGCTGGTGGGCTACTACTACGGCCAGAAGCACGAGCTCTTCCACGCCATCTTCGCGCACTGGGGCCACTCGATCGAGGAACGCCTCGCCGGCCTGCGCGCGGTCGACAACGACCCGGCCGACCCGCGCACCCTGCCGCGCATCATCGAGGCCTTCATCGGCCCGGTGCTGGCCCTGCGCGCCAGCGCCGAAGGCGAGTACTACGCGCTGCTGGTGGCGCGCGAGCTGTACCACGCGACCGAGGAGGCCGACCGCGTGCTGCGCGGCTACTTCGACCCCCTGGCCGAGGCCTACATCGACGCCCTGCACATCGCGCTGCCACATGCCACGCGCGGCGAAGTCGCCTGGGGCTACCAGTTCGCGCTCGGCGCCCTCTTGCACCACCTGAGCGACAACCGCATCGAACGGCTGTCGCGCGGCGAGAACCGCCGCGGCGATCCGGCGGCGGCGCCGATGCTGGTGCGCTTCATCGTCGGCGGCCTGCGCGCCGCGCTGCCACGGCCCCGGACCCCGAACAAGAAAACCCACCCCAGGAGACAGACATGATGAAACGACGCAAGCTGCTGTCGGCGCTCGGTGCCGCCGGCGTCGCGGCGGCGCTGCCCGCGCGCGCCCAATCCGCCGGCCGGATCGTGTTCGGCTACACCGCCGTGACCGATTTCGCCTCGGTCTTCGTGGCCGCCGAGGAGGGCTACTTCAAGAAGCGCAGCCTCGACGTCGAGCTCAAGTTCATCCCGCTGAACTCCACCATCCCGGCCGCGCTGCAGTCCGACTCGCTGCAGATCGGCGGACCGACGCCGTCGGTGTTCCTGCAGGCGGTCGACGGCGGGCTCGACCTGGTGCTGGTGGCCGGCGGCGGCCTGACCTCCAAGACCATCACCGGCTTCGGCCTGGTGGCGCGCGCCGGCTCGGGCATCAAGACGGCGCAGGACTGCGTCGGCAAGAAGATCGGCGTGCCGGGCCTGGGCGCCTTCCTGCACGTGACCTTTCGCGCCTACCTGAAGGACAACGGGGTCGACTACCGCAAGGTGAACTTTGTCGAGGCCGCCTTCCCGCAGCACGGCGACCTGCTGCGCGGCGGCTCGGTCGACGCGGTGGTGTCGGCGGACCCGTTCATGAGCCGCATCACCGACAGCGGCGCCGGCTACGTGGCCTCGTACTACTCGACCTTCCTGCCCGAGGGCAACCAGACCATCGTCCATGCCGCCAAGCGGGAATGGGTGCAGAAGAACGGCGCCGCGGCGCGCGGCTTCCGCGAGGCGGTGCAGGAGGGCGCGGCCTTCATGCAGCAGCCGAAGAACGACGCCCGTGTGCGCGCCAGCATCGGCAAGTACATCAAGCTGCCGCCGGAGGTGCTGGCCAAGGTGCAGATCTCGCCGCCCGGCCCGCTGGTGAGCGAGAAGCAGCTCGCCTACTGGGTCGGCCTGATGAAGGAGCAGGAGATGCTGAAGACACAGGTCGACGTCTCGCAACTGGTCGTGAAGTGAACGCGCGCGAGATCGAGGCCCCGGAGCTGCTCAGCATCGAGGCCGTCAGCATCCGCTACGACGGCCGCGAGGTGCTGTCGCCGACCTCGTTCGAGGTGGCGCGCGGCGAGTTCGTGTGCATCGTCGGCCCGAGCGGCTGCGGCAAGACCACCCTGCTGCGCGCCGCCAGCGGACTGGTCGCGCCCAGCGGCGGCGCGGTGCGGCGCCACGGCCTGCCGATGACCGGGCCGTCGCGCGAGGTGGCTTTCGTGTTCCAGGACTACGGCCGCGCCCTGCTGCCCTGGCGCACGGTCGAGGGCAACGTGAGCCTGGCGCTGGAAGCCGCCGGCGTGCCCGCCGGCCTGCGCGCCCCGCGCATCGCCGAGGCGCTGGACAAGGTCGGCCTGGGCCGGCATGCGCGCAAGTTTCCGCTGCAGCTGTCGGGCGGCATGCAGCAGCGGGCGCAGATCGCGCGCTGCCTGGCCCAGAAGCCCGAGCTGATGATGATGGACGAGCCCTTCGGCGCGCTCGATGCGCTCACCCGCCAGGGCCTGCAGGACGAACTGGCGCGCCTGGTGCGCGAGGACGGCCTCACGGTGCTGTTCGTCACCCACGACCTCGAGGAGGCGATCTACCTCGGCGACCGCGTGATCGCGCTGCAGGCCGACCCCGGACCGGGGCGGCCGAGCATGGCGCGGATGATCGCCGTCGACATCCCCCGCCCGCGCGACCAGCTGACGACCAAGGAACACCCCGAGTTCCTGCGGCTGCGGCGCGAGCTGTTCTCTTTCATCGCGCAGGGCCATGACTGACAGGCCCCCACGCTCGTCACTGCGTGTACTCGCTGCCCCCCCAGGGGGCGCAGGCCGGCTTGGGGCGGCCCGGCGCCGGCCTGAGCACCGCCGCATCGCCCCCTTGCTGCGCCCCTGGCTGCTGCCGGCCCTGCTGCTGGGTGCCTTCGAGTGGTATGCGCGCCGCGCCGCCGCCCTGGGCAGCGATGCGCTGGCGCCGCCGAGCGCCGCGGCGCGGGCCTTCGCCGGCGCGGCCCTCGATGGCTCGCTCTGGCAGGCCACCGCCTTCACCCTCGGCACCGCTGCGCTCGGCCTGCTGGTCGGCGCGGTGCTGGGGATCGGCGGCGGCGTCTGGCTCGGCCTCTCGCGGCGCGCCGCCGATCTGGGGCTGCTGTCGATCGAGGTGCTGCGGCCGGTGCCCTCGGTGGCGCTGATCCCGCTGGCGATGCTGATGTTCGGCTTCGGCGTGCGCATGGAGCTCGCGATCGTCGCCTTCGCCACCTTCTGGCCGATGCTGATCCTGGTGCAGGCGGCGGTGCGGCAGGTCGACCCGCGCCTGCTGGAGGTCAGTCGCGTGCTCGGCCTGTCGAAGCGCGACCGGGCCTGGAAGATCGTCCTGCCGGCCATCGTGCCGCGGCTGTTCGTGGCGCTGCGCCTCGGTGTGGCGGTGGCGCTGGTGGTCGCGGTGACAGTCGAGATCGCCGCCAATCCGAACGGCATGGGCTACGCGATGATGATCGCGCAGCAGAGCTTCGACCCGGCGCTGATGCTGGCCTGGCTGGGCTGGATCGGCATCGTCGGGTATGCGATCAACGCCGCGATGCAGCGGCTGCAGCGGCGCGTGGCGCGGCGCATGGGCGTCACGCCATGAACCGCCGCCTCGGCCCCTGGATCGGCTCGGCCGGCGTACTCGCGGCGCTGGTCGCGCTGTGGTGGGCCGCCAGCCACGCCGGGTGGGTCAGCCGGGTGTTCCTGCCCACGCCCGAAGCCACGGCGGCGAGCCTGGGCGAGGGTCTGCGCGGCGACCTGCTCGGCTACACGCTGGCGACCGTGGGCCGGATGCTCGAAGGCTGGCTGCTGGCCTCGGTCTTCGGCGTCGTGCTCGGCGCGGCCATCGGGGTGTCGCCGTCGGTGCGCGCCTGGGTCCAGCCGACGCTCGAATTCATCCGCCCGCTGCCGGCCTCGGCCCTGCTGCCGCTGGCGATCTCGATCTTCGGACTCAATCCCGCCATGGTGCTGTTCGTGGTGGCTTTCGGCGCCATGTGGCCGGTGCTGCTGGCGACCGTGCATGGCTTCGCGGCCGTCGAGCCGCGGCTGTCCGAGGTGGCGCGCTGCCTGCAGCTGCCGCGCGCCGCCTTCGTCTGGAAGATCGGCCTGCCGAATGCGCTGCCCGACATCCTGGCCGGCATGCGGCTGTCGATGACCATCTCGCTGATCGTCGCGGTGGTCGGCGAGATGATCGCTTCGCAGAGCGGGCTGGGCCAGGCCATCCTGCTGGCGGCGCGCAGCTTTCGCGCCAGCGAACTGTTCGCCGGCATCGCGCTGCTGGGCCTGATCGGCTTTGCCAGCAATGCGCTGCTGGCCGTCGCGGAAAAGAAATTGCTGCGCTGGCAGTACTCGTGAAACCTTGCGGGACAGACCAAGAAATGATGCAGTCATTTTTGCTCTGTCCTCAACTGATTGAGACCTTGCGGGACAGACCAAGAAACTGCGCAGCAGTCTTTGCTCTGTCCTCAACTAATTGAAACCCTTGCGGGACAGACCAAGAAGCGACGCAGTCATTTTTGCTCTGTCCTCAACTAATTGAACCCTTGCGGGACAGACCAAGAAATGACGCAGTCATTTTTGCTCTGTCCTCAACTGATTAAAAAAGGAGCCCACCATGACCCGCAAGTTCGTCGACCTGTCCATCTTCCTCGAGAACGACGTGATGTCGGACCCGCCCGCTTTCGCGCCGAAGATCCAGTACTTCACGCACGAGCAGACCTACGAGCAGATCGAGCCCTTCTTCCCCGGCCTGAAAAAAGAGGACCTTCCCGACGGCGAAGGCTGGGCCGTGGAGCTGGTGCAGCTGTCGACCCACAACGGCACCCACCTCGACGCGCCCTACCACTTCCACTCCACCATGGACAAGGCGCTGGGCGACAAGAAGCCCGCGATCGCGATCCACGACGTGCCGCTCGAGTGGTGCTTCCAGCCCGCGGTGAAGCTCGACTTCCGCCACTTCGAGGACGGCTACGTGGTGACGGCCGACGACGTCGAGGCCGAGCTCCAGCGCATCCGCCACACCCTCAAGCCGCTGGAGATCGTGGTGGTCAACACCCGCGCCGGCTCCCGCTACGGCCACAACGACTACGTGTCGGCCGGCGCCGGCATGGGCTACGAGGCGACGATGTACCTGCTGGAGCGCGGCGTGCGCCTCACCGGCACCGACGCCTGGAGCTGGGATGCGCCCTTCGTCCACACCGCGAAGAAATACGGCGAGACCCAGGACGCCTCGCTGATCTGGGAGGGCCACAAGGCCGGCCGCGACATCGGCTACTGCCACATCGAGAAGCTGCACAACCTCGAGGTGCTGCCGCCCGACGGCTTCTTCATCAGCTGTTTTCCGCACAAGATCCGCGGCGCCTCGGCCGGCTGGACGCGCGCAGTCGCGATCTTCGACGACGCGCTGATGGCGAGCGCCTGAGATGCCCATGCCACTCGACCACACGCACGACCCCGCGGCGCGCAGCTGGCTCGCTTCGGCCCAGGCCGCGGGCTGCGACTTTCCGATCCAGAACCTGCCGTTCGCGGTGTTCCGCCTCGCAGGTACGCAGGAGGCCTTTCGCGGCGGGGTGGCGATCGGCGACCAGGTCGTCGACCTGGCGGCGCTGGCCGCGGCCGGGCTGCTCGACGGCGCGGCGCAGCAGGCGGCGCTGGCGGCTGCGCAGCCCGCGCTCAACGACTTCTTCGCCCTCGGCCCGGCCGCCTGGCGGACGCTGCGCCATGCGCTGTTTGCCGCATTGAACGCAGACGCCGCCGCAACCACCGCCGATGCGATGCGCGCCTGCCTGCGGCCCCAGTCCGCGGCCGAATTCACGCTGCCGGCGCGCATCGGCGACTACACCGATTTCTACACCTCGATCGACCATGCGCTGAACATCGGCCGCCTGCTCAAGCCCGACGATCCGATCACGCCGAACTTCCAGTGGATCCCGATCGCCTACCACGGACGGGCGTCGACGCTGGGCGTCAGCGGCCAGCAGTTCCACCGGCCGATGGGGCAGATGATGGCGCCCGGCGCCGGCGCTCCGATCTACGGCCCCTGCGCGCGGCTCGACTACGAGCTCGAACTCGGCATCTACATCGGTCGCGGCAACCCGGCCGGCGAAGCGATTCCGCTCGACCGGGCCGAAGACCACGTCTTCGGCATCTGCCTGCTCAACGACTGGTCGGCGCGCGACATCCAGTTCTGGGAAATGGCGCCGCTCGGGCCCTTCCTGGCGAAGAACTTCGCCACCACGGTGTCGCCGTGGATCGTCACGATGGAGGCACTGGCCCCCTATCGCACCGCCTGGAGCCGGCCGGCCGGCCACCCGCAGCCGCTGGGCTACCTCGAGGGCGAGGCCAACCGCGCGCAGGGCGCGATCGACATCCGGCTCGAGGTCTGGCTCGAGAGCGCGCGCGATCGCGCCGCCGGCAGCGCGCAGACGCGCCTGTCGGGGACCAGCTTCCGCCACCAGTACTGGAGCATCGCCCAGATGGTCGCGCACCACACGGTGGGCGGCTGCAGCCTGAACCCGGGCGACCTGTTCGGCAGCGGCACGATCTCCGGGCCCGGGCCGGGCGAGGCCGGCGCCATGATCGAGCTGACCCGCGGCGGGCAGGCGCCGGTGGCGCTCGCCGACGGCGACACGCGGGCCTTCCTCCAGGACGGCGACGCCGTGATGCTGCGCGGCTGGTGCGAGAAGCCGGGCGCGGCCCGGATCGGCTTCGGCGAGAGCCGCGGGATGGTGCTGCCGGCCCGCGTGCCGACGCCGTCCTGACGCCCGCCTTGTCCGGGCCGGCCGATCGTGGTGTACTTTCCGCCAGCCCAGACAAGGACCGACTCCGGGATGGCCATTCCACTCGCCCGCTTCTTCTTGCTTGCCGTGACGCACCTGCGCCGGTGCGCCTGGCTGCTGGCCTTGGCGATGAGCGCGGCGGCGGCTGCCGCATCCGCCCAGGAAGCCCCGCCCACCGGCGCCACGCTGAAGGTCTGGAACCGCACGGTCTTCGTCTTCCGGGTGCCGATGTTCGGCCTGTCGCCGCAGCAACGCGCCGACCGTGCCGCCGAGCGCATCGGCGACCTGCCGCCGGCCAGCCTCGGGGCGCCGGTCGAGGTCGCCAACTTCAGCCACGAAGGCGTGCCCGGCTACGCGGTGATGCTCGACGGCGGCACCCTGTTCGCGGTGTTCGCCAACGACCTGGAGCCCGGCGACCCGGCGCTCGCGCAGGTGGCCGCGCAGGCGGCCTCGCGGCTGCACGAGGCGCTGCTGGCACGCCAGGCGCAGGCCAGCACGCGCCAGTTCGCAATCGCGATCGGCTGGTCCGTGCTCGCGACGCTGGCGCTCGCGGCGGTGGTCCTGGCGCTGCAGTTCATGGCCGGGCGCATCGAGGCGCGGATCCAGGGCCTGCGCGAGCGGACGTCTGCAAGGCCTGTGTTCCATGCCCACCGGATGGCCGTGTCCTTGCTGGGCTATGCCGTCCAGTGGCTCAAGATCGGCCTGGTCCTGATGGCGGCCTATGTCTGGCTGGCCTACGTGCTGACCCGCTTCCCCTACACCCACCCCTGGGGCGACACGCTCGACACCTCGCTGGTCGGGGTCGCCTCCCGGGTCGCGGTCGCGGTGCTGCATGCGTTGCCGGACCTGGCGATGGTCGCCGTGATCTTCTTCCTCGCGCACCTGGCGGTGCGCGGGCTGCACACACTCTTCAACGCCGCCCATGCGAGCGGCGTGAAGGTCGCCGCGCTGCAGAGCGACACCATCGGCGCCACCCGGCGGCTGACGGTGGTGCTGGTCTGGCTGTTCGCGGCGGTGGTCGCCTATCCCTTCATCCCGGGCTCGGATTCCAACGCGTTCAAGGGGCTCAGCGTCTTCTTCGGGGTCCTGGTCACGCTCGGGTCGTCCGGCGTGGTGTCGCAGATCATGTCGGGCTTCGTCCTGATCTACTCGCGCGCGCTGCGGCCCGGGGACTACGTCCAGATCGGCGAATCCGAGGGCTACGTGGTCGAACTCGGCACGCTCTCGACCAAGCTGCGCAACCGGCTCGACCAGGAGGTCACGCTGCCCAACTCGGTGGTGGTCGGCACCCGGATCCTGAATTCGAGCGACACCACCAGGCCCAGCGGTGGCGGGATCGCGCTGGCCACCTCGGTCACGATCGGCTACGACAGTCCTTGGCGCCAGGTCCAGGCGATGCTCCTTGTGGCCGCCGGACGCACGCCCGATCTGCTGGCCGCGCCGGCGCCGACGGTGCGGCAGGTGGCGCTGCAGGACTTCTACATCGCCTACGAACTGAATGTCTTCATGCGGGTGGGCGCGCCCAAGTACGACGTGCTGGATGCGCTGCACGGCCACATCCAGGACGTCTTCAACGAGTACGGCGTGCAGATCATGTCGCCGCACTTCGTGTTGCAGCCGCGCGACCCGGTGCTGGTGCCCAAGGAAGGCTGGCGGCCGGCGCCGGCGAAGTGAGGGCGGCACGGCCACCCCGGCGCTGACTTGCCGCCGGTCCGCAAAAGGATCATCCTCTCTGCGCGACAGGGGCCGAAGCCCCGCCACAGGAGGACTCGATGACCGCGTCGTTCCGTGATTTCGAGCATGCGGGCTGGACCGACCCCGCGGTGTGCGCCAGCTACGAGGACCTCATGGCGGGCCTGACGGCGCAATCGATCGAGGCCCTGCTCGACGGTGCCGGCGTGGCCCCCGGGCAGTCGGTGCTCGACGTCGCGACCGGCGCCGGACATGCAGCCGCCGCGGCCCAGGCGCGCGGCGCCGAGGTCACCGGGGTCGACTTCTCGGCCGAGCAGGTGCGGCTGGCCAGGCGCCGCTACCCGGCCGTGCGTTTCGAGGAGGGCGACGCCGGCCGGCTGCCCTTCGAGGACCGGCGCTTCGACGCCGTCATGGCCAACTACGGCGTGCTGCATTTCCCCGAGCCCGAGCGCTTCTTCGGCGAGGCCTTCCGGGTGCTGAAAGCGGGCGGCCGGCTGGCCTTCACGGTCTGGGACCTGCCGCAGAAGACCCGGCTGTTCGGCGCCGTGCTCGACGCCGTCCGCATCCACGGCGCGCTCGATGTCGGGCTGCCGGCGGGGCCCGGCATGTTCATGTTCGCCGACCCGTCGGTGAGCCGCCCCGTGCTGGCCGCGGCCGGCTTCGTGGCGTGCTTCGTGACGCCGGTGCCGCAGACCTTCAGGGCCGCCTCCGGCGAAGCGATCCTGCGCACCCTGAAGACCGCCACGGTGCGCATGCGCGGCACCCTGCAGCGCCAGCAGGACGGCAGCGCGGACGCGATCGACGCCGCGATCCTGAGGGCGCTCGAGCCCTACCGCGACGCCGAGGGCTACGCGGTGCCGATGCCGGCGATCCTCACGGTGGCGACGCGGCCCTGAGCGTGGAGACCCTCAGGACGGCAGCCGGAACAGGCTGGTCGCCTCGAGGTCGAGCACCGGCAGTTCGCGCTGGTTGAAGAGCCGCCAGCGCCAGCGCAGGATGCCCAGGTGCGGCCGCTTCTCGGAGCGCCGCACCTCGATCACGTCGGCCACCAGCCGCAGGGTGTCGCCCGGGCGCACCGGGTTCGGCCACTTGAGGAAGGCCAGCCCGGGCGAGGCGAAGGACTCGGAACCCGCCAGCGCGGCGTCGGTGACCAGCCGCATCGCGATCGCGCTGGTGTGCCAGCCGCTCGCGATCAGGCCGCCGAAAGGGCCCTCGGCGGCGGCCTCGGCATCGGTGTGGAACCACTGCGGGTCGTAGGCCCGGGCGAACTGCAGGACCTCCGCCTCGGTGACGAGGTAGGGCCCGGCCTCGATGGTCTGGCCCTCGTGGAAGTCCGCGAATTTCATCAGTAGGTTTCCAGGTGCAGGCGCCCTTCGCGCTTGAGCCCTGCGCCGACCGTGTCCCAATCCAGCCCGGCCTCGGTCGCGACATCGCGCAGCGCCAGCACCACCCCCTCTTCCATGCTCTTCAGGCCGCAGACATAGAAGTGCGTCTGGCCATCCTTCAGCAGTTCGGCCAGGTCGGCGGCGCGTTCGCGCATCAGGTCCTGCACGTAGCGCTTGGGCTGGCCCTGCGTGCGCGAGAAGGCGAAGTTGATGTCGATGAAGTCCTTCGGCAAGGTCTGCAGCGGGCCGAAGTACGGCAGCTCCTGCTGGGTGCGGGCGCCGAAGAACAGCATCAGCTTGCCGCCCTCGAACTTGCCGCTCTTGCGAAGGCGCCGGCGCCATTCGGTCATCGCGCGCATCGGCGCGCTGCCGGTGCCGGTGCAGATCATCACGATGTGGGACTTCGGGTGGTTCGGCATCAGGAACGACGATCCGAAGGGCCCGATCACCTGCACCTTGTCGCCGACCTTGAGGTCGCACACGTAGTTGCTGGCGACGCCGCGCACCGGCTTGCCCTGGTGGTCTTGCAGCACCCGCTTCACGGTCAGCGAGATGTTGTTGTAGCCGGGCCGCTCGCCGTTGCGCGGGCTGGCGATCGAGTACTGGCGCGCGAAGTGCGCCTTGCCGTTGGCATCGGTGCCGGGCGGGATGATGCCGATCGACTGGCCTTCGAGCACCGGGAAGGGCATGGCGCCGAAGTCCAGCACGATGTGGTGGGTCTGGTTCTCGTAGCCGGCCTCGGTGCAGTTGAAGTTGCCGACCACGGTGGCGGTGGTCGGGCTCTTCGGCGGATGCAGGTTGGTGTAGGCGTGGGCCGCCGACCAGGGCGGCACGGTGGCGCCGTACTGGGCCGAATTAAAGGCGGTTTCGCCGGGTGCGGCGGGCGGCTGCGGCGAGGCCGCGGGCACCTGCTGCAGCGCCTCCTGCGGCTCGCCCACGCCCTCGGCCTCCAGCTGCTCGGGCGTGAGCTCGGCCGGCAACTCGTCCCAGGTCAGCTGCTCCTCGATCGAATAGGCGCGCACCACGGGCATGGTGCGCCAGTTGTCGATCGAGCCGGTCGGGCACGGCGAGATGCAGGCCATGCAGCCGTTGCAGACATCGGCGCGGACGACGTAGTTGCGGTCGTCATGCGTGATCGCATTGACCGGGCAGGTGGCTTCGCAGGTGTTGCAGCGAATGCAGATCTCGGGGTCGATCAGGTGCTGCCTGATGACCGAAACGTCGACTGCCATGTCCATCGTGAATCTCCTTTATCGCCCGGACGGTCCACACCGTTCAGAGTATCTGTACTGCCCCGGCCGCGCAACGCGCAGGCCCCTTCGTGAAACACCGCGGAACTGGCTTTGCCAGGCCGCTGGTGTTGCCCCCGGCAGGGGGTGGGCGCCCGGACACGAAGTGCCGGGCAACCTGGGGGCGAGCAACATTTCAGCCGAAGCGGACGTATTCGAAATCCACGGGCTGGCGATTGATGCCCATCACCGGCGGCGCGATCCAGCCGGCGAACTTGCCCGGATCGACCACGCGGCCCATCAACGATGCCACGAAAGCGAAGTCGTCGGGGGTCGGCAGCCATTCGTTCTTCTTGGCGGCCCACTCCTGCTCGTTCACCACCCGGCCGTCAGGCGACATCTTGATGCCGGCCAGGGCACCGATCTGGCGGTTGAAGGCCTTGTGCGGCACGGTCAGGCGGGTCGGGATGCCGGCCTTCTCGAGCACCTTGTTCCAGCGTTGCACGCCGGCCACCGAATCCTTGATGAAGTCGTCGCGCAGCACTTCGTTGAGCGCGTTGAGCATCGGCACATCCTTCTCGACCAACTGGCCGTTGACCACCTCGAGCACCTTGTAGGTCTGGCCCTTGAGCACGTGGTCGTCGGTGCGCTTGCCCTCTTCGTAGCGGCCCTTGAGGCCCGAGCTGTAGAAGATCGCGGCGTTGCTCGACTGGTCGGCGCCGAACAGGTCGATGGTCACGCTGTAGTGGAAGTTCAGGTAGCGCTGGATGGTGCCGAGGTCGATGGCGCCGGCCGCACGCACCTTCTGCGGGTCGTCGGTCTTGAGCTCGTTCATGACCTGCGCGGTGCGCTGCAGCACGCGCGACACGCCGCTTTCGCCCACGAACATGTGGTGCGCTTCCTCGGTCAGCATGAACTTGGTGGTGCGCGCCAGCGGATCGAAGGCGCTCTCGGCCAGCGCCGACAGCTGGAACTTGCCGTCGCGGTCGGTGAAGTAGGTGAACATGAAGAAGGCCAGCCAGTCGGGCGTCTTCTCGTTGAAGGCGCCCAGGATGCGCGGGTTGTTGGCATCGCCCGACTGCCGCTGCAGCAGCGCCTCGGCTTCCTCGCGGCCATCGCGGCCGAAGTGCTTGTGCAGCAGGTAGACCATCGCCCACAGGTGGCGGCCCTCTTCCACATTGATCTGGTAGAGGTTGCGCAGGTCGTACATGCTGGGCGCGGTCAGGCCCAGGTGGCGCTGCTGCTCGACCGAGGCCGGCTCGGTGTCGCCCTGCGTCACGATGATGCGGCGCAGGTTGGCGCGGTGTTCGCCGGGCACATCCTGCCAGGCCTTCTCGCCCTTGTGGTCGCCGAAGTGGATCTCGCGGTTGGCGTCGCCCGGGTTCAGGAAGATGCCCCAGCGGTAGTCGCGCATCTTGACGTGGCCGAACTGGGCCCAGCCCTGCGGGTCGACGCTGACCGCGGTACGCAGGTAGACCTCGTAGGCGGTCGAGCCGTCCGGGCCGACATCGTCCCACCAGTTGACGAAGTTCGGCTGCCAGCCTTCGAGCGCGCGCTGCAGGGTGCGGTCTTCGCCGAGGTTGACGTTGTTGGGAATCTTTTCGCTGTAGTTGACCGTGCTCATTTGGTTGTCCTTGGTTCGTTGCGAAGCGGATGGATCAGACGCGGTTGAGGTCGAAGCCGGCCTTCTCGCCGGTGCCGTAGACCTTCAGGGCGCCCTTGGCGCCGACCGCGTTCGGACGGTTGAAGATCCAGTTCTGCCAGGCGGTGAGCCGGCCGAAGATGCGGGTGTTCATGTTCTCCTTGCTGGCGAAGCGCAGGTTGGCCTCCAGGCCGGTGAGCGCGTCGGGCGACATCGCGGCGCGTTCCTCGATCGCCATGCGGATCTCGTCGTCCCAGTCGATGTCGTCGGGCGCCATCGTGACCAGGCCGAGCTGGAGCGCTTGGTCGGCGTCGAGGGCCTTGCCGGCGGCGCCGCGGGCGGCTTCCAGCGGCGCGGTCTCTTCGTAGAAGCGGCGCTGCAGGCGGCTCTGGTCGTTGACCATCGGGAAGAAGCCGAAGTTGAGCGCGTCCAGCGTCAGCTTGGGCGCCTTGTCGGCATCGTCGGGCAGGGCCAGCATGTAGGCGCGGTCGGCGGCAAAAGCCAGTTCCGCCAGCAGGCCGGCGAAGCACGAGCCCGATTCGATCAGCGCGAACAGGCTGCGCGAAGAGACGTCGAGACGCGCCAGCGTGCGGCGCAGCGCGCCCAGCGTTTCGCGCACCAGCCAGTGGTCCTTGTTGGCCAGCATCGTGGCGTCGCTGGCCAGCACGGCCTGGGCGTCGCCCTCGGTCTTGAGCAGCCAGGTGCCGATGTCGAGTTCGTTGGTGCGCAGGTTCAGGATCGCGTCGTCGAGCTGGCGCGCCATCGCCAGCGGCCACCAGGCGGCGCCGGCGGCTTCGATCGCGGCGATGTCGGCCGGCTGGGCGCCGGTGGGCGCCTTCACGGTCAAGGTCGCGGTGCGGCGGGCGCGGTCGATCTCGACCGTGACATGCTCGTAGCGCAGGCTGTCGGCGCCGTCCTGGCGCTCCAGACGGGTCAGGCTCACGCCCTTGCCGTTGGCCGGGCGGTCGCTGCCCTCGGCCAGCTTGGCGGCGCGCTCCTGGACCGCGGCGCCGAACTGGGCCGGCTTGGCGATCGCGTCGACCAGGCGCCAGTCGACCGCGCGCTGGCCGCGCACGCCTTCGACGCTCGTGCAGAAGATATCGGCCAGGTCATGGCGCACGCGGCGCTTGTCGGTGACGCGGGTCAGGCCGCCGGTGCCGGGCAGCACGCCGAGCAGCGGCACTTCGGGCAGCGAGACGGAAGACGAGCGGTCGTCGACCAGGATGATCTCGTCGCAGGCCAGCGCCAGCTCGTAGCCGCCGCCGGCGCAGGCGCCGTTGACCGCGGCGATGAACTTCAGGCCTGAATGCTTCGAGGTGTCCTCGATGCCGTTGCGAGTCTCGTTGGTGAACTTGCAGAAGTTCACCTTCCAGGCGTGGCTGGAGACGCCGAGCATGAAGATGTTGGCGCCCGAGCAGAAGATCCGGTCCTTGCCGCTGGTGACGATCACCGAGCGGACTTCGGGGTGCTCGAAGCGCACGCGGTTGAGCGCGTCGTTGAGTTCGATGTCCACGCCCAGGTCGTAGCTGTTGAGCTTGAGCTTGTAGCCGGGGCGGATGCCGCCGTCTTCCGCGATGTCGAGCGACAGCCGGGCCACCGGGCCCTCGACGCTGAGTTTCCAGTGGCGGTATTGAGTGGGGTCGGTGCGGTAGTCCACGCGAAGGGCTTGGGTGCTGTCGGTCATGCAGGTCTCCTGGGGTGTAGCGGGGCTGGCTAGGAACAATAGTGCACTTGTCGATCGCCAGAACATGCATCATGCTGCATGTTCTGGCGCGCGTCAACCCTTCGAGGACTTTTTTACTTCCTGCGAAGACTCAGCCCTCAGTCGGCCTGCGCCATCGCCTCGCGCACCGCGGTTCGCAAACGCGCGAAGCTCTGAGCCAGGTCCTGCCCACCGGTGTCGACGCTGAGGTCGGCCTTCGAATAGAACGCGGCCCGCCCGCTCAGGATGCGCCGCAGGTCGTCCATGGCTTCCTTGCTGGCCGCCATGGGCCGGGTGTCGCCCTGGGCCGCCACGCGGCCCATGTGCTCCTCGGGCGCGGCCTGCAGCCAGACCGTGGTGCAGTGCGCCAGCAGCTGGTTGAAGGTGGCCGGATCGGAGACGATTCCGCCCGGCGTGGCGATCACCACCTCGCTGTAGATCTGCACGGCTTCTTCGAGTGCACGGCGCTCGTAGCGGCGGTAGGCGTTGGTGCCGTAGAGATCGTGGATCTCGCGCACGCTGCAGCCGGCGATCTTCTCGATCTCGCGGCTGAGTTCGATGAAAGGCACGTCGAGATCGTCGGCCAGCATCTGGCCCAGGGTGGACTTGCCGGCGCCGCGCAGCCCGATCAGCGCGATCCGCCGGTGCCGCGCCGGGTCGCCGGCCGCGGTGCCGAGCAGTTCGCCGAGCGCGACCCGGGCCCGGCGGAGGTCGGCCTCGCTGCGGTTCTCGAGCAGTTCGCGGATCAGCAGCCACTCGGGCGAAATGGTCGTGACGTCGCCGACCAGTTCGGCCAGCGAGCACTGGAGCGCGGTCGCCACCTGCTGCAGCACCAGGATCGAGGCGTTGCCGATGCCGTATTCGAGATTGGCCAGGTGCCGCTCGGACACGTCGGCCGCCAGCGCCACCGCCTTGCGCGTGAGGCCACGGCGGGCGCGCAGGTTGCGCACGCGCTCGCCGAGCGCCGCCAGCAAGGGGTTCTTGGCTTCCTCGGCCGGCGCCGGGACTTCGGGAGAGACGGACAGCACCGCCTCCTCAGCTCGCTGATTCATGACTCGCTTTCGCTCTGCCGGCGGTTCGGCTCAGGGTTAACACCAGTACATGCATTATATTGCTTGACACCTCAGTGCTCGGTGCTTATGGTTCGCTCACAGGCAAGATACTGCACACAGTCGATTGCCGCAAGTTCAATCCCACGCGTGAGCACACTTCCATGTCCAAAGACAGCTTCCACGAACTCGTCGCCGAGCTGACGGGCCAGATCGCCGGCCGCCCGCTCGACCAGGACCTCGACCGCTGGCTCAACAGCCAGCATGGCGCCGGCAGCCCGAGCTACGAAGCGCTCAAGCAGGCCTGCATCGCTGGCGTCGCCGAAGGCTGGATGTGCGACCGCGAAGGCGGCGGCATCCGCTACGGGCGGGTCTTCAAGGCCGAGGACGCGCTGAACCGATTCTCGGTCGACGTCGTAGACATGCGCGACCTCGCAGGCCCTCACCACACGCATCCGAACGGCGAGATCGATTTGATCATGCCGATCGAAGGCGACGCGACCTTCGACGGCCGGCCGGCCGGCTGGTGCGTCTACCCGCCCGGCAGCGCCCACCGTCCCACCGTCGCCCAAGGCCGCGCGCTGGTCCTCTATCTGCTGCCCGAAGGGCAAATCAAATTCACCCAATGACCGAACTCCTCTCCAACTACGTCGGCGGCCGCTGGCAGGCCGGCAGCGGCGCCGGCACGGCGCTGGTCGATCCGGTGCTCGGCACCGAACTCGCGCGGGTCGACGCCACCGGGCTCGACCTGCCCGAGGCTTTCCGCTTTGCGCGCGACACCGGCGGTGCGGCGCTGCGCGCCCTGACCTACCGCCAGCGTGCCGGACTGCTGGCCGCGATCGTCAAGGTGCTGCAGGCGAATCGCGACGCCTACTACGAGATCGCGACGGCCAATTCGGGCACCGTGAAGAACGACTCGGCGGTCGACATCGACGGCGCGATCTTCACGCTCGGCCAGTACGCCAAATGGGGCGACGCGCTCGGTGACGTGCGCGCGCTGCGCGACGGCGACGCGGTGAAGCTCGGCAAGGAACCGGTCTTCCTGTCGCAGCACCTGCAGGTGCCGACGCACGGCGTGGCGCTGTTCATCAACGCCTTCAACTTCCCGTCCTGGGGCCTCTGGGAAAAGGCCGCCCCGGCGCTGCTGTCGGGCGTGCCGGTGATCGTCAAGCCCGCCACCTCGACCGCCTGGCTCACGCAGCGCATGGTGCGCGACGTGGTCGAAGCCAGCGTGCTGCCGGCCGGCGCCCTGTCGGTGATCTGCGGCAGCTCGGCCGGCCTGATGGACCAGCTCCAACCCTTCGACGTGGTCTCGTTCACCGGCTCGGCCGAAACCGGCGCCGTGATCCGCTCGCACCCGGCCGTGGCCCAGCGCTCGGCCCGCGTGAACATCGAGGCCGACAGCCTCAACTCGGCCCTGCTGCTGCCCGACGCGGGCCCCGGCAGCGAGGCCTTCAACCTGCTGGTGCGTGAAGTGGTGCGCGAGATGACCGTGAAGTCGGGCCAGAAGTGCACCGCGATCCGCCGCATTCTCGTGCCCGCCGCGGTCTACGACGCTGCCGCCGAAGCCATCGGCGCCAAGCTGGCCGGGGTCACGGTCGGCAATCCGCGCAACGACAGCGTGCGCATGGGCTCGCTGGTGAGCCGTGCCCAGTTGGTCGCGGTGCGCGAGGGCCTGGAAGCGCTCAAGACGCAAGCCGCCGTGCTGCACGACGGCAGTGCCAAGGCCCTGGTCGACGCCGACCCGGCCATCGCGGCCTGCATCGGCCCGGTGCTGCTGGGCGCGCGCGATGCCGACGCGGCCGATCGCGTGCACGACATCGAGGTCTTCGGTCCGGTGGCCACGCTGCTGCCCTACCGCGACCTGGCGCATGCGGTGGCCCTAGCCCATCGCGGCCAGGGCTCGCTCGTGACCTCGCTCTACGGCGCCGACGACGCGGCGCTCGGCCAGGCCGCGGTGCAGCTCGCGGCCAGCCATGGCCGCGTGCACGTGATCTCGCCCGAGGTCGCGCAGGCCCAGACCGGCCACGGCAACGTGATGCCGATGTCGATGCACGGCGGCCCTGGCCGCGCCGGCGGCGGCGCCGAACTCGGCGGCCTGCGGGCGCTGGACTTCTATCACCGCAAGAGCGCGGTGCAGGCCAGCCCCGGCGTGCTGGCGCAGCTCGGCATCCAGTAGCCAGTAGCCAGTAGCCAGTAGCCAGTAGCCAGTGAGGAGACCCACGATGACCCTGCCCGACACCTTCAACTTCGCCGAGCACTTGTTCGCGCTGAACCGCGGCCGCGCCACCAAGGCGGCCTATGTCGACGACCGCGGCGCGCTCGGCTACGGCCAGCTCGAGGACCGCGCGCGCCGGCTGGCCGCCGCCCTGCTCGCCAGCGGCGTGCGGCGCGAGGACCGCGTGCTGCTGCTGATGCTCGACGGCAGCGACTGGCCGGTCAGCTTCCTGGGCAGCCTCTATGCCGGCGTGGTGCCGGTGGCGGTCAACACGCTGCTCACGGCCGACGACTACGCCTACATGCTGGCCCACAGCGGCGCCACCGCGGCGCTGGTGTCGGGCGCGCTGCTGCCGGTGCTGCAGGAGGCGATGGCGAAGGCGCCGAACGCCGTGCAGGCGCTGTTCGTGTCGCAGCCCACGGGCGCCCTGCCCGACGGCGCGCAGAACTTCGACTCGGCCATCGCGCGCAACGAAGCGCTGGCGGCGCCGGCCGCCACCACGCCGCAGGACCATGCCTTCTGGCTCTACTCCTCGGGCTCGACCGGCAAGCCCAAGGGCACGGTCCACACCCACGGCAACCCCTGGTGGACCGCGGAGCTCTACGGAAAGCCGGTGCTTGGCCTGACCGAAGACGACGTCTGCTTCTCGGCCGCGAAGATGTACTTTGCCTACGGCCTTGGCAATGCGCTGACCTTCCCGCTGTCGGTCGGCGCCACGGTGCTGCTGATGGGCGAGCGGCCGACGCCCGACGCCACCTTCAAGCGCTGGACCGGCCAGGGCGGCGTCAAGCCGACGGTCTTCTTCGGCGCCCCGACCGGCTTCGCCGGCATGCTGGCCTCGCCCCGGCTGCCGGCGCGCGAGGCAGTCGCGCTGCGGATGTGCTCGTCGGCCGGCGAAGCCCTGCCGGGCGAGATCGCCCAGCGCTTCAAGGCCCATTTCGGCTGCGAGATCGTCGACGGCATCGGCTCCACCGAGATGCTGCACATCTTTTTGTCGAACCGGCCCGGCGACATCCGCTACGGCACCACGGGCAAGCCGGTCGAGGGCTACGAGATCGAGCTGCGCGGCGAAGACGGCCAGCCGGTCGCGGACGGCGAAGTCGGCGATCTCTACATCAAGGGCCCGAGCACGGCGGTGATGTACTGGGGCAACCCCGAAAAAAGCGCCGAGACCTTCCGCGACGGCTGGACCAAGAGCGGCGACAAGTACTCGCGCGACGCCGACGGCTACTACACCTACGCCGGGCGCAGCGACGACATGCTCAAGGTCAGCGGCATCTACGTCTCGCCCTTCGAGGTCGAGGCCACGCTGATGCAGCACCCGGCGGTGCTCGAGGCTGCGGTGATCGGCAAGGAAGACGCCGACGGCCTGACCAAGACCAAGGCCTACGTGGTGCGCAAGGACGGCCAGCCGGTCGGCGAGGACGAGCTCAAGGCCTTCGTCAAGGAGCGCCTGGCGCCCTACAAGTACCCGCGCTTCATCGAGTTCGTGGACGAGCTGCCCAAGACCGCGACCGGCAAGATCCAGCGCTTCCGCCTGCGCGAACGGGAAAAAAAATGACCCCCACGTTCGGCACTTCGTGTCCTCTCTGCCCCCCGAGGGGGCGCGTTTCGCCTTGGGGCGGCCCGGCGGCGAAACAATGCTGACCGACTCCGAATTCGCCGCCATCCACTGGCGGGGCAAGGACGTGCGCGTCGAATACCAGCGAATCGCACCCGAGCGCAGCGACGCGCCGCTGCTGGTCTTCCTGCACGAAGGCCTGGGCTCGATCTCGATGTGGAAGGATTTCCCCGAACGCCTGTGCACGGCCGGCGGCTTCCGCGGCCTGGTGTTCTCGCGCCCCGGCTACGGCCGCTCGACGCCGCGCGACGCCGACGAGACCTGGGACGTGGACTTCATGCACCGCCAGGCGCACGAGGTGCTGCCGGCCTTCTTCGAGGCGATCGGCCTGCAGGAAAAACCCTGGCTGTTCGGCCACAGCGACGGCGGCTCGATCGCGCTGCTGTACGCGGCGGAATTCCCCGACCGCGTGGCCGGGCTGGTGGTCATGGCGCCGCACATCCTGGTCGAGGACGTGACCGTTGCCAACATCGAGCTGGCGCGCCAGGCCTACCTGGACACCGACCTGCGGCAGAAACTCGGGCGCTACCACGACGACGTCGATTCAGCCTTCTGGGGCTGGAACCGGATCTGGCTGCACCCGCCCTTCAGGCAATGGAACATCGAAGGCGAGCTGGCCACCATCCGTTGCCCGATTCTTGCTATCCAGGGAATCGATGACGAGTACGGCACACTGCGCCAGATCCGCGGCATCGCCGAGCGCGTGCCCCAGACCCGGCTGCTGGAGATTCCCGACTGCGGGCATTCCCCGCATCGCGATCAGCCCGAAACGGCGATAGTGGCGACCGTTTCATTTGTCAAGTCGGAAAGCTCTCCCTGATCACCCGCCTCGTCCGCGCGAGCGGAACGGTGGTCCTTGGGGGAAACTCTTACTTGAGTCATGAATAGTTTAGCAGTAAAGTAATTTCATCAACCGAAGGAGTCAGTTCAATGAGCCACCGCATCGCTCGCACCACCCTCACCGCCCTGGCGCTCGCTTGTGTCGCCACGCTCGGGCACGCCCAGCAGGGCAAGCTGAAGGTGGGCTTGATGCTGCCGTTCAGCGGCACCTACGCCGCGCTGGGCGTCGCCATCGAGAACGGCTTCCGGTTGCGCCTCGAGGAGCAGGGCGGCAAGTTCGCCGGCCGCGAGATCGAATTCGTCAAGGTCGACGACGAATCGGACCCGGCCAAGGCCACCGACAACGTCAACAAGCTGATCAAGCGCGACAACGTCGACGTCATCATAGGCACGGTGCATTCGGGCGTGGCCATGGCGATGGCCAAGGCAGCCAAGGAAAGCGGCACCGTGCTGATCGTGCCGAACGCCGGCGCCGATGCGGTCACCGGCCCGATGTGCGCCCAGAACATCTTCCGCAGCTCGTTCTCGAACTGGCAGCCGGCCTACGCGATGGGCGAGGTCTCCGGCAAGCAGGGCAAGAAGAAGGCGATGACCATCACCTGGAAGTACGCGGCCGGCGACGAGTCGGTGGCCGGCTTCAAGGAAGGCTTCGAGAAGGCCGGCGGCAAGGTCGACAAGCAGCTCACGGTGCCGTTCCCGAACGTCGAGTTCCAGGCCCTCCTGACCGAGATCGCGGCGGCCAAGCCCGACGTGGTGTATGCCTTCTTCGCCGGCGGCGGCGCGGTCAAATTCGTCAAGGACTATGCGGCGGCCGGCCTCAACAAGACCATCCCGCTGGTCGGCCCCGGCTTCCTGACCGACGGCACGCTCGAGGCGCAGGGAGAATCCGCCCAGGGCATGCAGACCACGCTGCACTATGCCGACGGCCTGAACACGCCGCGCGACACGGCCTTCCGCACCGCCTATGCCAAGAGCTTCAAGCTGCAGCCTGATGTGTACGCGGTGCAGGGCTATGACGCGGCGCAGATCCTCGGCATCGGCCTCGCGGCAGTGAAGGGCGACATCTCGAAGAAGGCCGAGTTCGCGGCCGCGGTCGAGAAGGCCAAGATCGACAGCCCGCGCGGCACGTTCACGATGAACAAGGCGCACAACCCGGTGCAGGACGTCTACCTGCGCAAGGTCGAGGGCAACGAGAACAAGCTGGTGAACATCGCCGTGAAGAATCTCGCCGACCCGGCGCGCGGCTGCAAGCTGTAATCGAGAGCGAAGACACTGCATGGACTTCGGTACCTTTCTCGTTCAGTGCCTGAACTCCGTGCAGTACGGACTGCTGCTGTTCCTGGTCGCTTCCGGCCTGACGCTGATCTTCGGCATCATGGGCGTGATCAACCTGGCGCACGGCAGCTTCTACATGCTCGGGGCCTACATGGCCTTCGCGCTGTCGCCGCTGTTCGGCGACCAGTTCATCGTGATGCTGGCGGTCGGCGTGGTGCTGGCCGCGGTGTTCGGCTACTTGCTCGAGTGGGCCTTCTTCAGCTATCTCTACCAGCGCGACCACCTGCAGCAGGTGCTCATGACCTACGGACTGATCCTGGTGTTCGAGGAGCTGCGCTCGATCCTGGTGGGCAACGACGTCCACGGCGTCAAGGCGCCGCCCTGGCTCGAGGGCAGCTTCGCGCTCGGCGATCTCATGAGCTACCCCTGGTACCGGCTGTTCGCCTCGGCGGCCTGCGTGGTGCTGGCGATCGGGCTCTATTACGTGGTCAACCGCACGCGCCTGGGCATGATGATCCGGGCCGGCGCCAGCAACCGCGACATGGTGCGCGGGCTGGGCATCGACATCCGGCGGCTCTACCGCATCGTGTTCGCGGCCGGCGTCGCGCTCGCCGCGCTGGCCGGCATGATCGCGGCGCCGATGTCCTCGGTCTACCCGGGCATGGGCGCCAGCGTGCTGATCATCTGTTTCGTGGTGGTGGTGATCGGGGGCATCGGCTCGATCACCGGCGCACTCGTGGCCTCCCTGCTGGTCGGCTTCGTCGACACCTTCGGCAAGGTCTTCTTCGCCGAGCTGAGCGGCATGGGCGTGTACGTGCTGATGGCGATCGTCCTGATATGGCGCCCCGAAGGCCTGATGGGGCGCAAGGTCTGACATGCATTGCCCCCACGCTCATCACTTCGTGTATCGCTGCCCCCCGAGGGGGCGCTCAATGCCCTTCGGGCGGCCGGGCGGACATTGACATGCAACGCCTCTCCCATTCCATCCCCCTGCTTTGCGCCATCGTCCTGGCCGTGTTCGGCCCGATGCTGAGCCCCTACCTGTCCGACCTGGTGGTCAAGGTGATGATCCTGTCGATCTTCGCGCTGAGCCTCGAGCTGCTGGTCGGCATGACCGGCCTGGTGAGCCTGGGCCACGCGGCCTTCTACGGCATCGGCGCCTACGCGACCGTGCTCGGCTCTGGCAAGGACGGCGGCTCGATCGCACTGCTGCTGCCGCTGGCCATGGGCTCGGCCGCGGCCTATGCGCTGGCGGTCGGGGCGCTGAGCCTGCGCACCCGCGGCGTCTACTTCATCATGGTCACGCTGGCGTTCGCGCAGATGGCCTTCTTCGTCTTCCACGACACCGCACTCGGCGGCGGCAGCGACGGCATCTACATGTACATCCGCCCGACCCTCGGCGCGCTCGACATGGAGAACCGCTACACGCAGTTCTATGTGGTGCTGGCGGCGCTGGTGCTGACCTATGGCCTGCTGGCGCTGATCCGGCGCTCGCGCTTCGGCGCCGCGCTGGCCGGCATCCGGGTCAACGAGCAGCGCATGCGCGCGGCCGGCTTCGCGGTCTACGGCTACAAGCTCGCCGCCTTCGTGATCGCCGGCGCGCTGGCCGGGCTGGCGGGCTTCCTGCTGGCTTCGCGCGACGGCGTCGTCAACCCCGAGCTGCTGGCCTGGCACAACTCGGGCGAGGTGCTGCTGATGATCATCCTGGGCGGCCTCGGCCACCTGCGCGGCGCGGTGATCGGCGCGGTCGCCTTCACCCTGCTGAAGGAGCTGCTCTCCACCCACGCGCTGGTCGGGCCGCTGGCCGACCACTGGCAGCTCACGCTGGGGCTGGCGATCATCGCCTTCGTGGCGCTGCTGCCCAAGGGGATCATCGGCATCGCGGCCCGCATCTCGCCCGCTGCGGCCAAACCGGCCAAGGGAGCTGCCGCATGACCACCCTGCTTGCGGTCGAATCGCTCACCCGCCGTTTCGGCGGACTGGTCGCGGTCAATGCGGTGAACCTGGACCTGCGGCGCGGCGAGGTGCATGCGGTGATCGGCACCAACGGCGCCGGCAAGTCGACCTTGATCAACATGCTGTCGGGCGAGATCGACGCGTCGGACGGCCGCATCTCGCTCGACGGCGAGGACATCACGACCCGGGCGCAGTTCCGCCGCGCGCTGGCCGGCGTCGGCCGCAGCTACCAGCGGACCACGATCTTTCCCGAGTTCACGGTGCTGGAGAACTGCCGCCTCGCGGCGCAGGCCGCGAACCCGCGGCCGTGGGCCATCTGGCAATCGTCCAGCCATTGCGCCGAGAGCAATGCGTCGGCCCGCGAGGCGCTGGCCGCGGCCGGCCTCGACGGCGTGGCCGAGCGCATCGCCGGCACGCTGAGCCATGGCGCCAAGCGCCAGCTCGAGGTCGCGATGTGCCTGGCGACCCGGCCGCGCGTGCTGCTGCTCGACGAGCCTCTGGCCGGCATGGGCGCCGAGGAAACCGAGCGCATGCTGGCGCTGCTCACGCGCCTCAAGGACTCGCACGCGATCCTGCTGGTGGAGCACGACATGGACGCGGTGTTCCGCATCGCCGACCGCATCACGGTGATGGTCAACGGCACGGTGATCGCGACCGGCGACCCGGATTCGATCCGGACCAATCCCGAAGTGCGGACAGCCTACCTCGGCGAGGACCATTGAATGAACCGCCCCGCTGACATGCTCCAGATCGAAGCACTCAACACCTACTACGGCGACAGCCACATCCTGCGCGGCGTCGACGTCGCGATGCCGGCCGCCACCTCGGTCGGCTTGCTCGGGCGCAACGGCATGGGCAAGACCACGCTGATCCGCTCGCTGATGGGCTACGTGCGGCCGGCCTCGGGGCGCGTGCGGCTCGACGACCAGGACGTGACCGGCTGGACGCCCGAGAAGATGGCGCGGCGCGGCATCGGCTACGTGCCCGAAGGACGCGGCATCTTCCCCAACCTGTCGGTGCGCGAGAACCTCGTCATGAGCGCGCGCCCCGGCATCGATGGCAAGCGCGAGTGGACCTTCGAGCGCGTGATGGCGACCTTTCCGCGGCTCACCGAACGGCTATCGCACGGCGGCCAGCAGCTGTCGGGCGGCGAGCAGCAGATGCTGTCGATCGGCCGCGCGCTGATGACCAACCCGCGGCTGATGATCCTCGACGAGGCCACCGAAGGCCTGGCGCCGCTGATCGTGGCCGAGATCTGGCGCGTGATCGCCGGCATCCGCTCGACCGGCATCGCGACTTTGATCGTCGACCGCGACTGGCGCCGCGTGCTCGGCCACACCGACCTCGCGGTGGTGATGGAAAAAGGCCGCATCGTGCGGCATGGCGCCTCGGCCGAGCTGCTGGCCGAGCCGGCCGTGCTGGAAGAGCTGCTGGGGGTCTGAGCGGTCCGCCGCTAGCGGGCCGGCGCAACCGCGAAGGCCTCGCCGATCTCGCGCGTGACCCGCAGGAAGCGGTCGATGTCGGCCGCCGAATTGCAATGCAGCGGCGACACCCGCACCGCACCTTCGAGGCCGAACGAATCCAGCATGCGCTTCGAGTACAGGCTCGACGCCACCCGCTCGTAGACGATGACGCCGCGCTTCTCGTACTCGCGCACCGCCTGGGCGTGCTCGAGATTGTCAATGCCGATCGCGAGGATCAAGTCGCGTTTCGTCAGGTCTTCGAAGTCGAGGAAGACCTGGACGCCGTCCATCGCGCGCAGGCCCGGCGTCTGCGCCGTGCCGTCGAGCAGGCGCGCCAGCAAGGCGCGTTCGTGCAGCTCGATCTTCTCGATGCCGGAGGCAAACCGGGCTCGCCGGTCGTCGCTGTCGACGAACTGGCCGCCCAGCCAGCACACGTAGTCGACGATCGCGGTGACGACCGCGAACTGCCACGGCGCGGCGCTGCCCAGGTCCCAGAAATCCTTCTTCTTGCCCGCAAGCTTGTGGTGCGGCAGCACGGCGGCGCGCTCCGACACCCACGACATGCCGGAGCCCCGGCAGCCGAAGAACTTGTAGGGCGCGATGTTGATGCCGTCCACCGGCGTCTGCTGCAGGTCGATCAGCCCATGCGGCGCGTGCTGCACGGCGTCCACGACGATGTAGAGGTCGGGCTTGATCGCCCGCGCGCGCTTGACGATCTCGCTCACATCGAGCTTGGCGCCGGAGATGTTGGAGGCGTAGATCACGCTCAGCAAGCACGTGTCCTGGTCAACCAGTCGGACGATGGCGTCGACGTCGACGCCGCCCGTCACGGGGTTCGAAGGCGCGACGCGCAGTTGCTTGCCGGTGCGCCCGGCATAGAGCGACATGGCGTCGAAGGAGGACGGATGCTCGAGCACCGTGGTCACCATGTTCTTGCCGGGCACGTTCTCGGCGATGGCGCGAACCATGTCGAACATCGCGCCCGACGCCGTCAGCGACGCGTACACGCTGCCGCCCCTTGCGTTGAGGATCGTGCGGAGGTCGTCGCTGCCCCTGGCCTGGACCTGCTGCAAGAAGATCGCAAGCTCGTGGATGCGCTCGGGGCAGTCGGGCAGTGCGTCGATCAGGGCGAACTGTTCGACCGCCGCCTTGAGGCGGAAGGACCCGCCAGCGTTGTCGAAGAACAGGCGCTCGCGGCCCGACATGTCGTGGTCGACGTAGTGGAACCGGCTCTTGATCTGCGCGATCAATGCGTCGGAGAAGAGCTCGCCTTGCGAGTGAGCGGTCATGGCTGGTTTTCCTTCATTTCTGGAAGCGATGTGATTCGCTACGATTCGGCGAGTAAAAGCGATCGATCACCACGCCAGGAGCCAGCCTTTCATGATGACCTTCAAGCAGCTCGAGGCGCTCTACTGGATCGGCGAACTCGGCAGCTTCGCGCTCGCGGCCAACAAGCTGCATACCTCGCAGTCGGCCATCTCCAAGCGCGTGCACGAACTCGAGACGGCCTTCGACACCGCGCTCTTCGACCGCAGCCAGCGCTCGGCGCGACTGACGGACAAAGGCGAGGAGATGTTCGTGCTGGCCAGGCAGCTGCTCGCGCAGCGCGATGCCGCGGTCGAGCAGTTCGGCCGCATCGACGTGATCGAGCGGCGCGTGCGCATCGGTGTCACCGAGCTCACCGCCATGACCTGGCTGCCGCGCTGGGTCGAGCTGATCCAGGTGCACTATCCGAAGGTCACGCTCGAGCCCGACGTCGACAGCAGCGTCAACCTGCGCGAGAAGGTGCTGGCCGACGAGCTCGACCTGATCATCGTGCCCGACGCCTTTTCCGACACCCGCATCCCGGCCAAGGCAGTGGGCAGCGTCGAGAGCGCCTGGATGTGCAAGCCGGGCGTCGTGCCGGCCGGCAAGCCGATCCGGCTGCACGAACTCGCGGGCCACCAGATGCTGCTGCAGGGCTCGCGATCGGGCACCGGGCTTCTCTACGACAGCTGGATGAAGGACCTCGGCGTGCAGCCGGCCAGGCCGATCGTGATCCACAACCTGGTCGCGCTGATCGGCCTGACCATCTCGGGCCTGGGCGTGAGCTACCTGCCGAAGGACGCGGTCGCGCAAATGCTCGACGACGGCCTGCTGGTGCAGCTCGACGTGCTGCCCGCCCTGCCCCCGGTGGCCTACGTCGCGATGTACAAGGGCGAGCATCGGAGTTCGCTCCTGGCCTCCATCATCATGCTGGCGCAGGAGTGCTGCGACTTCACGCGGATGTTCCAGGCCAGCTAGGGTGAACATGCCCTGGCTCAGACACCCTTGTTGTTCGGATGCCGGTAGGCGTCCTTGACGGCATCCGTCATCGGGAAGTTGAGGTTCGCATTGGCCGGCGGGATCGGCTTCATGAACCACTTCGTGTAGATCTCGTCGATGGCGCCCGACTTCATCAGCTCGGTCACGGTGCGGTCGACGATCTCCTTGAATTGCGGGTCGTCCTTGCGGTACATGATCCCGTAGGGTTCCTGGCGCAGCGACTCCTGCGTCAGGATCCTGAAGTCGCCGGGGTTGGGGGACGTGGCGATCAGGCCCGCCAGTTGCACGTCGTCCAGGATGTAGGCCGCGGTGCGGTCGGAAGCCAGCAGCAGGAAGCCGTCCGCCGTGTCCTTGGCCGCCAATTCCTCGACCTCGATGTTTCCGCTCTTGCGGTAGCCGCGCAGCAATTGGACGCCGGTGCTGCCGGCGACGGTCGAGATCTTCTTGCCGTTGAGGTCGGCGAACGAGTGGATCGCCGAGTTCTTCTTCACTGCCGCGGTGATGCTGGTGACGAAATGGCTCGGCGCGAAGTCCACCTGCTGCTGGCGCTGGACCGTGTTGGTCGTGGTCGCGCAGTCGAGGTCGACGGTGCCGTTGGTCAGGAGCGGGATCCGGTTGGTCGAGGTCAGCGTCGTGTAGCGCACCTCGAGTTTCGGCATGCCGAGTCTGGCCTTGACCGCATCGACGATCTTCAGGCAGACGTCGTTGGTGAAGCCGACCGGATCGGCACTGCCGCCCGGCTTGTACGAAAAGGGGATCTGGCTGTCGCGGCTGCCGATGGTGATGGCACCACTGGCCTTGATCTTGGCCAGCGTGTCGGACTGGGCGAAGGCAGTGCCGCCGGCGCACAGGAGCAGGGCGGCAAGGCCGAGCGACGAAGAACGGAGGAATCTCATTTCAAGGCCTTTCAGAGGTGGGCTCGCGGCGGGGGGCCGCCGAGGCGACGGCGAAGCCCGCATCACGCTTCGAAGGCCGATTCTGAAAGGAAGTCAGTGCGTCAAAAAGCGATTTAATTTCAAGACGATGCAGTCGAAAAAGTGATTGCCCCGGCCGTCAATCCACGAGGTCGGGGTCGCTGCGGATGATCTCGTCCCAGAGCGTCTGGAACGACAGCCAGCCGAAGGTCGGCGACCCGAGCACCGACGCCAGCCAGCGGGCGTCCTCGGGCGGCCACTGCGTCGGCGTGCCCGCGGCCTCGGCCAGCAGCTGCGCTTCGCAGCATCGGTTCATGAGCACGAACCACCAGGCGGCTTCGTCGATGGTCTGGCCGGTCGTGAAGATGCCGTGGCCGCCATGGATGGCCATGCGGTGCTGGCCGAATCCCTCGGCGAAGCGGCGCGCCGTCTCGGCGTCCCGCACCACGCGCGGCGCCAGGATGAGCGCCTGGTTCTCGAAGAAGATGCAGGCGTCCTGGGTGATGGGGTCCAGCCGGCGCTCGAAGGACGACCAGGTCGACGCATGCAGCGCATGGGCGTGGCAGACCGCGTTGACCTCGGGGCGCGCCCGGTGCACCGCGGTGTGGAGCAGCAGGCCGACCGGGTTGACCATGCCGCTGCCGCGCACCACCTGGCCTTGCGGATCGACCTGGACCAGGTGCGAGACCTTGACCTGGTGCATGGCGATCCCCACCGGGTTGACCCAGAAATGGTCGGGGAGCTCGGGGTCTCGCAGGGTGACGTGGCCCAGCAGCCCGTCGGAGAAGCCGCGCCGGCCGAAGATGCGGCAGGTGGCCGCGAGGCGCTGCAGCGAATGCGCGCGCTCGGCCTCCCTGGATTCGAAACGCGGCGGGGCACGGGTCGCGAAGTTCTGTACGCCGATCTGCACGGTGGCGCTCCTTGGGATGGCCGAGGCGAGGACCATACTCCGAAGGCGGCGCCGGGCCAAGCGATGCACAATCCGCTGCGCGCACCACCGAGGAGCCCTGCCATGACAGTCCCACTGACCCCGGCCGCAGAACTCGCAAGGCTGGCGAAGACGCCCTTCCCCGGCGCATCGGCCGACTACGAGACGGCCCGCCAGGCGCTGCTGGCGCAAGAGATCGAGTTCCGCCGCCACATGACGCGACTGACCGTGCAGCGCCGCGCGCTGCCGCCCGGGCCGGTGATCGAGAAGGACTACCGCTTCAAGGACGAGCAGGCCTTCGAGGTCGGCCTGATCGACCTCTTCGGCGACAAGGACACGCTGGTCACCTATTTCTGGATGTACGGGCCGCAGCGCGAACGGCCGTGTCCGATGTGCACCAACTGGCTCGGCGCGGTGAACGGCAATGCGGCCGACATCAAGCAGCGGGTGGCGCTCAAGATCCTGGGGCGCTCCTCGGTCGAGCGGCAGTTCGCCTTCGCGCAGGAGCGCGGCTGGCGCGACCTGAACTTCGTCCAGACCGTCGGCGACGACTACGCCAGGGACCTCGGAGTGCTGTTGCCGGACGGCAGCGAATATCCGGCGTTGATCGTGTTCCGGCGCGATGGCGACCGGGTGCGGCTGTTCTGGGCCAGCGAGATGACGCGCGAGATGGCCGACCCCGGCCAAGATCCGCGCGACGCGCCCGACATCGCCTCGCTCTGGTCGGTGCTGGACCTGACCCCGGGCGGCCGCGGCACCGACTGGTATCCGAAGCTCAACTACTGACTCGGTTCAACGCTCGCTCGCAGCACGAAGGGTCGCGGGTGAATGCCGCCGCAAAATGGCGCCCATGGACCTCCGCACGCTGCGCTACTTCATCGCCGTCCTCGAAGCCGGCAGCCTCTCGCGCGCGGCCGGTTCGCTCTACATCGCCCAGCCTGCGCTCACGGCGCAGATCAAGAAGCTCGAAGGCGAACTCGGCGCCCAGCTGTTCGAGCGTTCGCACGTCGGCGTGACACCGACGCCGGCCGGCCTCCAGCTCTACCAGGATGCGCGCCGGCTGCTCTCCGATGCCGACGCGATGCGCGACCGCATCCAGCGCGTGCCCGAGGGCCCCGAAGGCTCGGTCACGGTGGCCGCGCCCTTCCTGCTGGCGGCGCTGCTGCTCGGCCCGGTGCTCGCCGCGCTGAAGCTGTCGCATCCGCGGATCCGCGTCTTCGTGCTCGACGACCTCAGCCTCATGGTGAAGAAGGCCATGGTCGAGCGGCGGGCCGACGTCGGCATCCTGGTCGACGCACCGCTGGTCGACGGGCTGCGCTGCGAGCCGCTGGCCTGCGAGTCGATCTTCCTGTGCGGGCGCGATGCCGACGGCACGCTGGCGCCTCGGTTGCGGTCGCCGCGCGGACGCAAGGCCGCAAGGCCCGAGATCGACTTCGAGCAGGCGGCCCGGCTGCCGCTGGTGCTGCAGTCCAGGCGCTTCTCGATCCGCCAGCGCGTCGAGGATGCCGCCGCGACGCTCGGCGTCACCCTGAACGTGGTGCACGAGCAGGACTCGGCCCGCGTGATCCGCTCGCTCTATGTCTGCGGCGCCGGCTTCACGTTCACGCCTGCCTGCACCCTGGGCGACACGGCGCCCGGATCGCGGGACTGGATCGTCGCCCGGGTGGTGCGCCCGGAGCTGCAGCGCAGCTACTTCCTGGCCACGCCATCGGACCGCACGATCGAGCCGGCGACGAGCGTCGTCATGGATGCGCTGGCCGAGCAGACCGCCCGGCTGATACGCGACAAGGTCTGGGACGCCCGGCTGCTGTCCCCTTCCTGAGCCCTGCGCGGCCCGGCCATCACTTCGATTGATGGCCCGGCATCAGCAAACGGTATTTCCTTGCGCGGCACCGATTCTGGAACAGTCGGGTCCCGTGCCATGCAGCACATGGCGAAGACAAGGAGACACCGTTGAACACCAGCCAGAACCCACCCCGCGCCGTCGCCAATGTCGGTGAACTCGTCGCGCGCTGTGCGCGCGCCTACGGCCGGCAGACCGCCGTCAGGAGCCCGGCACGCAGCCTGACCTACGCTGAACTGGAGCAGCGCTCCAACCGCCTCGCGAACGCGCTGCTCGGCGCCGGGCTGAAGCGCGGCGACCGCGTCGGCATCTACCTGCCGAACTGCGTCGAGATCGTCGAGATCGAGCTGGCCTGCTACAAGGCGGCGCTGGTCAAGGCACCCTTCAATGCCCGGCTGTCGCCGAAGGAGGTCGGCGACATCGTCGCCAACAGCGAGGCGGCACTGGTCGTGACCACCGCCGAACGCGCCGAGTCGTTCCGGCCGCACCTTGGCGCCAGCGCTCCGCGCCTGCTGCTCGTCGACGGCCCGGCGGACGGGCCGGATGCCTACGAACGGCTGCTGGGCCGCGCCAGCGACAGCTTCACGCCGGCCGTCGTCGATGCCGACGAGGTGGCGGTGCTGCACTACACCTCGGGCTCCTCGGGCGTGCTCAAGGCCGCGATGCAGACCTTCGGCAACCGGCTGGCGCAGCTGCGCAAGTTCCTCACGCGTTCAGAAGGCATGCATGCCGGCCACCTGCTCGGCCTGGTCGGGCCGATCACGCATGCCTCGGGCATGCAGATCGTGCCGGCGCTGTGCAGCGGCGCCACCATCCGGCTGTTCTCGAACTTCGAGCCCGGCCGCTTCCTGGCCGACATGAAGGCCGACCGCGTGACCCACACCTTCATGGTGCCGACCATGATCAACATGCTGCTGGCCGAGCTCGGCGGACGCTACCGTCCGCTGCCCGACCTGCTGCGCCTGGGCTATGGCGCAGCGCCGATGGCGCCGGCGCGGATCCTGCGCGCCATGGACGTCTTCGGCCCGGTCCTGTCGCAAGGCTACGGCGCCGGCGAGACCACCTCCGGCGTCTGCGGCCTCAGCGTCGAAGACCACCTGTTCGCCCGGGCCGCCATGCCGGAACGGCTGGCGTCCTGCGGCCGCCCCTTCCTGGAATCCAAGGTCGAGATCGTCGACGACGCGGGCCGGCCGGTCGGCAGCGGCGAGATCGGCGAGATCGTGGTCAGCGGCGCCGACGTCTTCGCCGGCTACTGGCGTGCGCCCGCGCTGACGGCCGAGGTGCTGAAGGACGGCCGCTATCACACCGGCGACCTGGCGCGCATGGACGCCGACGGCTACGTCTACATCGTCGACCGCAAGAAGGACATGGTGATCAGCGGCGGCTTCAACGTCTATCCGTCGGAGGTCGAGGCGGTGCTCTACCAGCACGAGGCGGTGGAGGACGCCTGCGTCTTCGCGATCCCCGACGACAAATGGGGCGAGGCGGTGGCGGCGCAGGTCGTGCTCAAGCCCGACTGCGCAGCCGACGCGCAGGCGCTCGAGAGCTTCTGCGCCCAGCGCCTGGGCGGTTTCAAGCGGCCGCGCCATATCGAGTTCGTGCGCGCCCTGCCGAAGAACCCGAACGGCAAGGTGGCGCGCAAGCAGATCCAGGCCCCCTACTGGGCCGGCCACAGCCGCATGGTCAACTGACAGGAGCACCCGAACCATGACCACCTCTCCCCCCGCCGTGCCGCTGCGTCCGGCGCCGCTCTTCGCCACCGCCTTCGAGGGCTCGGCGCGCGCCGCCGAATTGATCGGGCGCATCGGCGACTTCCTGCACGGCGAGCTCGATGCGCTGGCGCGCACGCAGGGTATCGACCACGAGCACGGCGCCGACCGCCAGACGCTGCAGCGCATCTGGCGCCGCTCGCACGAACTGGGCTTCTACGGCATGACGCTGCCGGTGTCGATGGGCGGCCTCGGCCTCTCGGTGCTCGACCACGTGCTGATCAAGGAAGCGATCTACGCCAGCGGCTCGCCGCTGGCGCCCCATGTCTTCGGCGAGCTCAGCGGCCCGCCGCGGGTCGGTGCCCTGGCCCGCAAGGCCACGCCCTACCAGCTGGAGCGCTTCATCGTGCCGGTGGCGCAGGCCGAGAAGGCGATCTGCTTCGCGCTCACCGAAGCCGAGGCCGGCTCCGACGCGGGCGCCGTGCAGACCCGCGCGGTGCGCGACGGCGACGGCTACGTGATCGACGGCCGCAAGCGCTTCATCTCGGGCTCGCCCTTCGCCGACTTCGCGGTGCTGATGGCCTCGACCTCGGACGATCCGCAGCGGCGCGAGGTATCGGCTTTCTTCGTCGACCTGGCGCAGCCCGGCGTGCGCGTGGAGTCCGGCTACAAGACGATGGCCGGCCAGTCGCACACCGGCGACATCGTGCTCGCGCACTGCCGCGTGCCGGCCGCCAACATGATCGGCGAGCCGGGCCGCGGCCTGGCGCTGGCGCTGGGCCGGATCACGGTCAACCGGCTGCTGCACTGCCCGGCCATGGTCGGGCTGGCCACGGTCGCCCTGCGCGACGCCCGCGACTATGCCTGCCGGCGGCGCCAGTTCGGCCGTGCGATCGGCGAGTTCCAGGCCATCCAGCACATGCTGGCCGACATGGCGACCGACCTGGTCGCGGCGCGCTCGCTGATGATCGCCACCGCGCGCCAGATCGATGCCGGCGGCGAGGCGCGCGCCGAGGCCTCGATGGCCAAGCTGTTCTGTTCCGAGGCCGCCTTCCGCATCGCCGACAGGGCGGTCCAGATCCATGGCGGCGAAGGCATCGTGCAGGGGCGGCGGGTCGAGTTCCTGTTCCGCATGCTGCGCATGTACCGGGTGCTCACCGGCACCAGCGAGATCCAGCGCAACACGATCGCGCGCGAGCTGATCGGCGAGCCGGGCTGAACGCCTTCCCACCCACAAAAAAGGAGACTGAGATGAACCCCCTGCAACGACGCAGGCTGCTTGGCTGCGCGGCGGCCGCGGCCCTGCTGCCCGCCGCCTGGCCCGCCTTCGCGGCCGATCCCTGGCCCTCGCGACCGATCAAGTGGGTGCTTCCCTACCTGGCCGGCACCGGCCCCGACATCACGGCACGGATCCTGGCCGAAGCCGTGTCGCCGCTGCTCGGACAGCCGGTGGTGATCGAGAACCGGGCCGGCGCCGGCGGCAACATCGGCGCCCGGCTGGTGGCCAAGTCGCCGCCCGACGGCTACACCTGGATCTATTCGGCCGCCCCGATGGCCGCCAACATGCGCATGTACAAGGTGCCCGGCTACGACGCGCTGAAGGACTTCCGGCACGTGATGCGGCTCACCACGTCCGACATCGTGCTGATCGTGAACCCGGACTCGGGCATCCGGACGCTGGACGATCTGGTGGCGCGGGCCCGGGCCAACCCCGGCAAGCTGAACTATGCGTCGGGGGGCGTCGGCACGCCCTCGCACCTCGGCGTCGAACTGCTGCTGAACGCGGTCGACGCCCAGGCCACGCACGTGCCGTACAAGGGTGCGTCGGAGCTGGTCAACGCCGTGCTCGGCAACCAGGTGAGCTTCGGCACGCCGATCTTCTCGGTCGCCTTCACGCAGATCCAGGCCGGCAAGCTGAAGGCGCTGGCGGTGGCGGGCAGCGCGCGCAATCCGCTGCTGCCGGAGGTGCCCACGCTCGCGGAGTTGGGCGTGCGCGGCGTCGACCTGACCTCCTGGGGCGGCGTCTCGGTGCCGGCCGGCACGCCGGACGCCATCGTCGCGCGGATCCGTTCGGCCTTCGAGAGCGCGCTGAAGCAACCGGCCGTGGCGCTCGCGCTGGTCGAACGCGGCGGCCAGGTCAGCCCCCAGGGCCCGGAGGCCTATGCGCGCGGCTTCACGCAGGAGATCGCCCTGACCGAGGCGATGATGAAGCGCGCAGGGCTCGAGCCGCAGTGAGCGCGATGGCGCCGGTTGCGATGGCTACACTGGGCAGCCCGACTCCGACCCGGTTCCCATGCCCCCCGACGCAGCCGAACCATCGCCCCCTGCAGCCGGCTTCTTCGCGGAGCTGCCGCTGCTCGCCAACGAACGCGACACCTTCGAGCCGGACGGCTGGCGGCCGGCACCGGGCGACTGGGCGCTCGCGGTGACCGACATCGTCGACTCGACGGGTGCGATCGCCAGAGGGCTCCACAAGACGGTCAATTTCGTGGCGGCCATGGGCATCGCGGGCCTGCGCAATCTTTGCGCACCCGTCCGCATCCCTTTCCTGTTCGGCGGCGACGGGGCGGTCGTGCTGGTGCCGCCGGCATGCATCGAGCGGGCCCGCGTCGAGCTCGCGCGGGCCCGCGGGCAGGCGGCGCGCGATTTCGGCCTCACGCTGCGCGCGGGCCTGGTCCCGGTCGACACCCTGCGCCGCTTCGGCTGCGACGTGCTGGTGGGCCGGTTCGAGCCGACGCCGGGCAACAGTTTCGGTGTTTTCCTCGGCGGCGGTGTCGGCGTTCTCGAAGCCGCGGTCAGGGGGCACGGAGATGCCGAGCTGGGCCGCCTCGCCGCCATCCCCGAATCGCTGGACGACGGCGAGCCGGTCGACCTGGAGGGCCTGTCGTGCCGGTGGGGCACCCTGCATTCGACCCGCGGCACGATGCTGACCATGATCGTGCGCGGCCGGGCCGGGCTGCGCGAGGTCTATGCCGACATCCTCCGACTCGCCGGCCCGGACGACCAGTCGCGCCCGGTCAGCCTGAACACCCTGCGGGCGCGCTGGCCGCCGAAGGGCTTCATGCTCGAGGCGCGCGCGCGGCGACGCAAAGGGTCGCTGCTGGCCTGGACCGCGCGGGTGCTGGCAGAGACCTTGCTGGCGCGGATCGTCCTGGCGCGCGGCAAGCCCATCGGCGGCTTCGATCCCGAGCGCTATCGGCGCGAGATCGTCACCAATACCGACTTCTGCAGGCACGACGAAACGCTGTGCTTCGTCATCGACTGTCCGCTGGCGGCGGTCGAGCCGATCAGGAAGTACATGGCCGAGAAAGCACTGTCGGGCGGCATCCGCTACGGCATCCATCTGTCGGACACCGCGCTCATGACCTGCCTGGTGACCTCGCCGGCCGACAGCCTTCACGTGCACTTCGTCGACGGCGGCGGCGGYGGCTATACGAGCGCGTCCAGGAGCCTCAAGGGCGTGCAGCCCTAGCGCGCCGCGCCCAGCGCCAGCGGGATCTCGGTGCGGTCGTCGCCATAGCTGATCTCGAGCTTGCCGTCGGCGCTCCCACGCGGAATCACGAATTTCACGCGGCCCTCCTTGGCCGACCGCGCGGGCACCAGTTCGTTCAGGCCGCCATCGGGCGCCATGGGCACGCCGCCGACGATCCATCGGAACGAGCGGTCCCAGAAGTTCGTGTCGTAGTTGCCGTGGTTCGTGAGGCGCAGCCGGATGGTCAGCGCCTCCTGCTCGGCGGTCTGGGGCGACAGCTCGGCCTGCAGCAGCGTGAAGGTCACGTTGCCCGAGCCCGGGCCGAGCGTGTAGTCGCGCAGGGCGGGGAGCTCGACGGCGCGGGCGGCCGCGCCGGAGGTCGGCGGCGCGCTGGGCACAGGCGGGGCTGCTGGCACCTGCGCCGACGACTGCGTGGCGGCTGGCGGGCTCGGGGGCCCGATCCAGCCCGCCTGCCTGACCGCGACGATCAGCCCGGCCACTGCGGTCACGGCCGCGGTCAGGCTCGTGATGACACCGGGCAGGGTCTGCCACCAGCGCCTGGGCTTCTCTTCGTCGCTCATGGATCCTCCTGAAAGGCCGACAGGCATCGAATTCTGAGACGCGAAGGGGCGGCTGTCACTCGCCGAGGTCTAGCCGCACGGGGGCGCGTACGGCCGCTCGGCGCCGACGTAGCGTCGCCACTCCTCGACCGTCAACGCGCGTCCGGCGAGTCGGCAAGCCACTTGCGCCCATCGGCCGACGTCGGCCTCGAACACGTAGCGTTGCTCCGCCTGCGAACCGGTGCCGGCGATCCAGCCCGCGCCATCCGGTGCCGCGCCGAGCAGCCGGGCGCCCGGCGGCAGCGCGACCGCGGTATCCAGCGGCGCGGCGGCGGGCAGGTCCCAGAACAGCAGCCGGCCGCCGACCTGCACCGCGACCCGCGTGCTGTCGGTCGCGAACACGGGGTTTCCGGCGATCGATTCGCCCATCTCGCCCGGCAGCTCCGCGCCGTCCAGGACCGGCTGGCGATCGCTGGCGCGGACCACGGTCAATCGCGGCACTTCCACGCTGGCAAGACCGCTGGTGTCGACGTTGAAGGGCGACGGCGCCGGTGCCGTGGTGCCTGGCCAGACGATCCAGCGTCCGTCCGGGCTGCGCACGCCGCGCGCCTCGGACCGCGGAGGCGCAGGCGCCGGCCCGGTCCATGGCTGCCAGCGGCCGCGGTCGACCGGCAGCGTCACGAACAGCCTGCCGTCCTGGCCGGCCGAGACCAGCGTGCGTCCGTCGGCCGCGAACGCCAGGCCGCGCACGGCGCCCGCATGGCGCAGCAGCACCTGCCCCGGCCATGGCTGCGCATCGGCCGCCCATGACCAGCGCATCACCGCGCCGTTGCCGTGGCCGGTCGCGATGAAGCGGCCGTCCGGGGACACCGCCATCCGCTCGAGCGCGCCTTGCCCGGGCACGTCCTGCGTCGCGACCCGCTCGCCGCTCCGGGCATCGAAGACCTCGATGCGTCCGCCGCGCGAGGCGGCGAACAACCAGCGGCCGGAGGCGTCGAACGCCAGCGCCGCCACCGTGCCGATGGCCGTAGTCGCGAACCTGGGAGCGGCGGCGCCGGGCGCGACGGCGACGGCCTGCATGTAGCCCTGGTCGCCGCCTGCGACGACCCAGCGGCCGTCAGGGCTGAAAGCCACGGCCGCGAGGTCGACCGTCGAGCTCAGCAGCAGCCGGGCGCTGCGGCTGGCGAGGTCGTGCAGCCGCAGCGACCTGCTGCTGGACACGGCGGCCAGCGTCGTGCCGTCCGGGCTGAATGCCAGGCCGAAAACGAAGCTCGGTGTAGCCTCGCCGATCTTGTCGCCATCCGGCAGGGTGCTGCTGCCCGTGCCCGTGTGCACGCTGATCTCGCGGCTGGACCCGGCATGCGCCCAGGCCTGGCCATCGGGCGCGAAGGCGATGGCCGTGACGGCACCGTAGAGGTTGATGCCGACCTTTGGCGCCACGACAGTCTCGACCGCATGCTGGTCCAGCGCGCCCCGCAGCACCGCGCCATGCGCGTCGGCGAGCGCCAGCGCATCGCCCTGGGGGCTCACCGCCAGGGCGGCGAAGGCCGCCTGGTGCTGCTGCAGGCGCGTGACGGGCAACGACGACATGGCGCCCAGCAGGGCGGCGTCCGATGCGGGCGTGCGCGTGATCGCCTGCGACTGCACCGCCAGCAGCAGCGCGCGCACCGGATCGCGCACCAGCGACGCCGTCGACTGCGCCGCGAGTTGACGCGAGAGCGCCTGGTCGCGCAGCGCGTTGGCCCGGTCGCGCTCACGCACGGCGACCAAGGCCTGCCAGGCCGCGAGGGCCGCCAGCACGGCCAGGCCCAGCCCCACCCCGGCGACCAATGCACGCCACAGCCGGTTCGCCGTCAGCCTGCGCGGCGCCGTGAGCAGCCGCGCCACGAGCGGGTCGGTCGCCAAGCCTCGGGCCGCTGGATCGGACTGTTCATCGAGCCAGATGCTGCCGGCGTGCTGCAGCCACGGCTGCACGGCATCGGACAGCGCGGGGTCGCGGAAGCTGCCGTCGAGGCAGACCGGGATCACCGGCCGGCCCGGCCGCTGCGCCCTGAAGGTCTCGACCTCGGTGCGCACCCAGTTCGGCTGCTCCAGCGTGCCGCGGTTGACGACGACCACCAGCAGCTTCGAGCGCAGCAGCGCCCGCCTCAAGGTGTCGGACAGCGGTTCGCCGGGCGGCGCCTCGTCTTCGCTGAAGAACACGCTCAGGTCCCGCTCGCGCAGCCTCCTGGCGAGGTCCGATGCGTAGCTCTGCGTGCCGCGCGGCGGCCCGCCGAGCGCGAAGGAGACGAACACGTCGTAGCCGAAAAGTCGCGAGGCGAACGAGGCCTTCGGGGCTTGCGGGGAAGGCGATGGGGCCGGCGTGTCCTTCACGGGGGCATTCTGGCGGAAGGCGCCGGGTGGCGCACGCGTCGCTCGGCCTCGGCTCCCGCTTCACTGGCAATCAAAGGTCGCGATCGGCCACGGTCGCCCCTGCATCGACATCACCCTTCCTGGGGACGACACCCGGCCCGCGCGCGCCCACGATGCCCGAGCCGCCCCGAGCGCAACGCGATCGCTCGAGAGGATGCACGGACCACGAGAAGGGATTCGCCATGAGCTACGCAACAGCCCGCGACGACGAACAGATGAAGGTGCTGGGGCCTGCGATCGACAAATTCATCGAGCGGTACAACAACAACCCGGGGCTGGCAAATGGCAGACGGCGCACGGTCTTCCTGTTCCCTGGCGGCATGGCCAGCCGGTTGATCCGTGCGACGACGCCTTACGACCCTGCTGCTGCGGACCAGGACCTCAAGTACGAAACGATATTTCCCACACTCGAATGCTTCCTGGACGGCACCGCATGCGACATGGCGCTGACGCGAAAACCTGAGAACGGCATCGACTACTACGAGGACACCGAACAGCGCTTGGTCCTCGCCTGCGACGCCATCGACCTCGAAGGCGCCCTGATTCCGTTCGATCCGGTCCCCTTTCCTCCCGCCGAGGCGATCGAGCACTTCCTGAAGAGCATCTCGCCGTACGCCGACTTCCTGCAATGGTGCGAGGACAACCATCTCGACTACTTCGTGTTCGGCTGGGACTGGCGCCGGAGGATGCAGGAGACCGGCGTGTTCTTCAGGGACACGTTCCTGCCGGAGTTCCAGGCTCGAGTGAAGGCCGAGTGCGGCGCCGATCCGCTCGACGACTATTCGCTGGTCGGCCACAGCGCCGGCGGCATGGTGGTCAACTGGCTCCTGCGCAACATCGTCGACAGCAGTCACATCAGCCACGTCATCACGGTGGGCACGCCGTTCTACGGCTATGTCAGCCAGGTCCACCGCTGGTTCGAAGGGGATTCGTACTTCAACGGTCCCGGCAACATCTACCGGGACGCCATCATCCGGACGGTCTGTGCGCTGCCTGCCTGCTACGCCTGGCAGTTCCTGAACGAGCAGACCTTTGTCGACCACAAATATGACTTCCTGGCCGACACTGAATTCCCGCTCCTGAGCTATCCCAGCCTGGACAAGGCCACGGGGAACATGGCCGACCCCTACAACCCGCAACCGGGGCCGAATGGAGAGGACCGCTACCCGGGCAGCACGGGCTTCGACCCTGTGGAGCTCGACGCCGCGGAAGCGCTGGTGGTGGAGTTGGCGCAGCCACTCGATTCATACGACAAGTTCTTTAACGTCCGGGGTGTCCAGCTGAAAGTGCACTTCCCCAAGCCGAGGCCCGCGGACCGGACGAGGGGCGCCGTCTGGTGGGGGTGGGCTGACGAGGCGCAACCGATTGTCGATGCCGTCAGCGTGCCTGGAGACGGCACCCAGCCGGCGTACTCGGCGCGCCTTCTGGAACTCTTTCTGCAGCAGGGCGACCACGTCTTCACCCTCGAGGACTACAAGATCCAACACATGCTCATGATGAACCAGAAGCCCACGCGCGACGCACTGGCCGGACTGCTGCTGAATTGAGGAGATCGCCATGAAAAGGAAGCCCATCGCCCCCCGGACGGATCCCTACACGACGTGGGTGAGGCCGGCCGCGACGTCGGCGGACGCGCTCAGGTTCATCCGGAATGCGCAATCCATGTTCAGACACTACGAGCCCACTCCGGAGAACAGGGAGCGCCTGCTGAAGTACGTGTCTCAGGCGAAGCCCGCCTGGCTGCGCATGCTGTCGCGACGCATCATGATCGACATTGGAGAGGGGCGGCAGCCGGAGGCCGCGGCCTTCGAGCACCGCGCTCCCGGAAAAAAGGGACGGTGAAACGTCGCCGCGCCGCCCCGCTGGCACGGCGTGAGCGATCCCGACCCTGCGCCAGGTCCTCGAAGGTCAGCTTGCGCAGTTCCTTGGCGACATTCTCCGACTTCGAGAACGTCTGCAGCTCGAGGGCCCTGCAGGGCTTGCGGACCGCGGCCTGTCTCAGGACGTGGTCCGCAATCCCGGAAAGAGCTTGAAGGCGTCGTCGCGAAGCATCGCGATGGCCTCTGCGCCGGTGAGATTGGCGTCCGGCGAGACGGGGGGCACCGCGGCGCCCAGGGCTTTCTCGAATGCCAGCATGCTGTGCACCAGCGCCTTGCCGAGCGGCGACAGCGGCAGATCGGGTGGAAGCAAGGCGACATCGAACTTCGGAACCGGCCTTGGCGTGACCTCAGGCCATTGTTCCGGTGCCCTCGGCTGGTCGAGCGAAAGAACGGGCGCGAGGTCCGGTGCCGAGGCGTCGCGTGCGGTGAGAGGGCGCCCGAGCGACCACCGCTTGCGCAGGGTCTGGATCAATGCGGTGTGGCGGTATTCGTCATTGACCACGGTGCGCTCGGGAACCCATGCCGAGACCGCGATCGCAGGCACCCGCGCGCCTGACCGATTGAACGTGAACCCCATCTGGCCGGCAGGTGCCGAGCGGGTCGGCGGCACGGCGGGCGGGGGCGGGACATGATCGTAGGTTCCACCCGATTCGTCGAAGGTGACCAGCAGGAATGTATTGAGGTAGTTCGATCCGCGCGGCGACGACGAAGAACGAACTGCGTCGTAGACCGACGCGAGCAGCGCGTCGCCGCCCAGAAGCGATGACGGCGGGTCGTACGGCACGCCGTGAAGCAGCGCCGAGATCGGCGGGTGCATGTCATTGTGGCCGTGCCACAGGTTCGGCTCGATGAACGAGTAGGTCGGCAGGCGGCCTCTCCTGGCGTCATCGAGAAAATCGGCGACGGTCGAGAAGTTGGTTGCGAAGCGGATGCGCAAGCGTGAGGCGTGAATGATCCCGGTGAAGGAGGCCGGGCTCGGCGAGTCGCAATACACGCGCCATGTCAGCCCCTTGGCCTCCAGGCGTTCGAACAGCGTCTCGGCCTTGTTGCGAAGGGGAAAGGAATCCGGAGGAGACATGTTGACGACGAACCCCGAAGCCGTCCCCGCATGGAAGAAGGATCGGTTGGTGAACGTCTGCGACGGCACTTCACAGAACCAGTGGTCGAAAACAGCGAAGCCACGCGCCAGCGCCGAGGTCACCGGCATCTGCTCCGGCGTGTACCCCGTCATGATCCGGGCGTACTCGTCGTAGGTGGGCTGCCGCTTCATCTCGGCCGTGAAGGCGCTGATGTAGTCCATGACGAACCCGTCCATCGTCGGCTGCTGGCGCGGATCACTCGGCGCGTTGTACGGCGCCACCATGCGCTCCAGCGGCATGAAACGGTTCTTCGGATCCAGCGTCCCGAACAGATCCGTGTTGATGTGCGGATACTCCTCGCCAGGATCCGGTTGCGGCGTGTTCATCGTGGGCGACACGCCGTAGGGCACGAACTTGCGCTCGGCGCCTTGCTCGGCCCATTCCGGAATCGGGTTCTTGAGATCCTTGCCGATCACGCCCTCGAACGACTTGACTTCGCCCGGCGCATAGAGGCGGCCGAGCAGGTTGTCGAACGAGCGGTTCTCGAACATGAGCACGACCACGTGGTCGAGCGCCTTGCCCCGGTCGTTGCGGGACCGTTGAGCCCGAGTGATCTCGGGAAAGGCAACGCTGGCGGCTGCCGCACCGACGATCTCGATCACCTTGCGCCGTGTTGTCATGGCTTATCCCGCTGGCCTGAACATCGACCCGGACATTGCCGCGCACGCCGCGGCGATCGGTCGGGTCGCAGCGCGAAAGACTAGCTTCGTTGCGCCGTTTGACAATCCCAGCGCGCACGTAATCCACGTACGTGGGTCTTCGAGGCGGCTAGTGAGATGCTGATCAATTGATCGATCCGGCACCGCGTATGCATGCATGAAACCCCGGCGAAACGCCTGTGAGCGGCGACCGCCTTCGCAGACCAGCGCGACCAAAAATGCCCGATCCTTGCCGGAATATCCCCTCATTTGGGGATGTGGACGGCCATATCGAGCCCCCGAAGCGTTTCACCAGCTTATTGTCACTAAAATGTAACAAAAAGAATATGGAGAAACGAAATGCAAAGAAGAGATGGGAGCCCCGTGCCTCCAACCATCATCAATGTCTGGTCGGTCGGCTGGGTGATCCTGGCACCCTTGGCTCTATGGCTGCTCTTTGACAAGAGCAGCAAGGTCCTGTCCGCCTCGGCGTGGGCGGGGAGCATGCCTGATTCGGATGATTTCGTTTCGACAGTGCGCTGGCTCTCCAGCCTCAAACTGTTCCGGCTGGTGTTCGCGCTGTTCGCCGGGTATCTGATTCAACGCATCGTTTTCCCAGGCCGCCGCTGGACGGCGCCGCTGATCGGCGTGTCGATCATTGTCCTGGCAGTTCTTGGCGTCTCTGTCGCGCACCGCGACAGTCCGCTGGCCACCCTGTCGCACTGGCTCGAGGGCGCCGCACCACTCGGGTGGATGCTCCTGGTGTGCCTTTGGCGAGACGCGGTCTGCGTGGCGCTTCTAGCCATGGGCATCTCGACGCTGCTGGCAGTCACGCCGGCGTCCGCGCGGTGGTTCATCGTCCGTTCCGTGCAATGGGGTTCTGTCCTGATCTGTCTCGCGGTCGGCATCGAATGGACCTACGAGCTTGCAACGGGTCAACCACTGAGCTTTCGGGTCGTGCTCCTTGGAGCCCGGCATCCAATGGAATTCCTGCCAATGGTGAGAGCGGAAACCACACCCTTCAGGGTCTTTGCGCTGATTGGAGGCAGCGTATTGGCAATGTGGTGGGGATGGCATTGGCGCTGGCTGGCGAGCGCGTCATTGCAGCGCGTCCCGAAGCTTTCTGCTGCCACGCTGGGCGGGGCGCTCGGCCTCGCGGCATGGGTTGCTCCGGTGCCTGCACTGGGCTTCGTGGAGGCCGAGCGGCATACGGAAGGGACGTTGCACGCCCTCTACAAGAGCGCGCTTCCGAGCCTGTCCGATGAATTGCGGGACGAGGCGCAACTCGCCTACCAAAGAACTGGAAACGCTCGCTGGCACAACACAGAGATGGCTCTCGAGCCCACGGACCGGGCCCGCGCGGCGAATGTCGTGATCGTGATGATGGAATCGATACGTGCGTCATCGACCACGATGCATCGCTCGGAACTGGCAACCATGCCCTATCTGCAGAAACTCGCGAACTCCGGGATGTGGATCGACGACATGAACGCGGTCATCCCACGCACGACCGCGGCATGGCATGCGATCCTGACCGGCCTGTATCCGCTGACGAATGAGGAAACGCATGTCTGGGCCAAGGAGAATGCCAAGGCGGAGCGACCCCGGAAAACCCGCAGCCTGGTGAGTGCGATGGGCGAGATTGGCTATTCCACCGCGTTCTTCACGCCCACACATCTCGATTTGCTGGATGACTCATACGTCATCGAAGCCATGGGATTCGACCGGGTCTCGACAATGAAGGACATCCTCCGCCCAGGCGTGGAGAAGGCCAACTACCTTGGGGTGGCAGACGATTTGATCGTCGAGCCCCTCCTGGAGTGGGCGTCCTCACAAAGTCGGAATGGGAAACCCTCGTTGACCGTCTACATGACCAACGTGGGCCATCACGCCTATGAGACGCCAGACTCCTGGAAGAAAATCGATTTCCCGAACGTCACCAAGCCGATACTGAACGACTACTACAACTGCTTGCGTTACATCGACAGCGTGCTCGAAACGCTGGTCACGGGATATGAGCGCCTGGGCCTCCTGGACAACACGATATTCGTGATTCTCGGAGACCACGGTCAGATGTTTGGCGAGCACGGCCTCAAGCAGACGTTCAATGCCATCTATCAGGACGGCATTCATGTTCCGGCCGTCATTTACGCACCGGGCCTCATCAAGGAGGGCGTCAAGGTGAGCGGACCCAGGCAGCAGATCGACATTCTTCCGACGCTTGCGGATTTGCTCGGCTATCGCGTCGTGGATGCGGAGTTGCCTGGCATCTCTCTGCTGGCCGACGTCGACGCCTCACGCGCCCTCTTCTTCAGCAGCAGCATTGACTGGTCCTTTCTCGCAATGCGGAAGGGACCGCGCAAGTACATCTACGACTACGACCGCAGCCCTCTGGAGATCTACGACCTTGCCAGCGATCCCGGCGAGGCACGCCCTTTGCAGGCCAGCACCCTGGAGCGCAATGAAATTCGAACGCAGTTGCTGCGATGGAAAATTGACACAGCCTTGGCGATGTACGGCGTACCTTCGGCAAGTTATCGCGTGCGACGCTCCTGGAAGATGGAAGATCCTGCCGCGGATTGACGCAGACGCCTTTCGGACGCTTGCGCTCGCCTCTGCTGCCGTCGTCGCGATCACGCGATCCGTGGGCGCGACGCCGCAGGCCTGCTGCAGGTAGCCGGCCATGGCTTCGACCTGCGCCAGCAGTTCGGCGTAGCTGATCCCCGACGGCAACGCCGCCTACGAGGCGGTCATCCGGCCGCTGAATCGGCGGGCCGAGCCGACAGCCTGAGCCTTCCGGCCGCTCAGATCTGGTCCACGAACCGCCGCAGCCCTTCCAGGTCGACCACGGTGATCCCCCCATACTCGATCTGCAGCAGCCCCGCCGCCCGCAGCCGGTTCAAGGCCGCGTTGCAGCGCTGCCGCGACAGCCCGGAAAGATTGGCGATCTCCTCCTGCGACGTCTCCAGGTGCGCCTGCCCCAGCGGATGCAGCCAGGGGTGGAACAGCCCCGCGATCGCCCTGGCCACCTGGCTGTCGGCGTCCAGCAGGCGCTGGGCTGCGTAGTTGCCCATGAACCAGTGCAGCCGCTCGTTGATCTGCACCAGCAGGAAGTGGTTGAAGCTCAGCTGCGTGCGGTGCAGCCACTCGAAGGTCTCGATCGGCAGCACCGCCACCCGGCTGTCGCGCAGCGCGATGATGTCGGCCGTGCGCGGCACCGCGCGCAGCAGCGTGCCCTCGCCGAACCAGCTGCCCACCGACAGGCCGCCGAAGGTCACCGAGCGGCCGTCGTCCGAGGTGATCGACCACTTGAGCAGGCCTTCGAGCGTGCCGTACCAGTGCAGCGGGGTCTCGCCGCGCCGGCACAGCGCCGCGCCGGCCGCCACGTGCTCCTCGCGCATCTCGTCCAGCACCCGGGCCTGGGCGTCGGCATCGAGCTCGGCGAACCAGCCCGAGACTTCGAGCAGGCCCGGGATGGAGAGGGAAAGGGACTCGTGTTGTCTCTGATGGTGCGGCTTGTGGGGCATGGGCGATCCTCGCCTCGTAAACCCTGATCCAAAATGTCGTCGCGATGACTGCCAGGGGGATGCAGGCCAAAAATAATACCCTGCTGTTCACAGGAGACCACCGATGTCGAAGCGCAAAGTGATCGTGACCATCGCCCCCACCGGCGGCATGGCCCACAAGTCGCAGAACCCCCACCTGCCCACCCAGCCCGCCGAGATCGCCGCCGACGTCGTGGCCTGCTGGCGGGCCGGCGCCAGCGTGGTCGCCCTGCACGCCCGCCGCCCCGACGACGGCGCCACCTGCAACGCCGACGTCTACCGCGACATCAACACCCGCATCCGCGCGGCCGGCTGCGACATCGTCATCAACAACTCCACCGGCGGCGGCGTGCACGGCGACATGGTCAAGCCGCTTCCGGGCGACCGCTGGGAGATCGCCTTCGAGGAGCGCATCAAGGGCATGGACGCCGGCGCCGAGATGTGCACGCTCGACGCCACCACGCTCAACCTCTCGTTCGAGGGCCGCGAGATCCTCATGGACACGCCCCTGACCAAGGGCCGGGCCCTGGCCGCCGGCATGAAGGCGCGCGGCATCAAGCCCGAATGGGAAGTGTTCAGCCCCACCCACATCCTGCAGGACACGACCACGCTGATCCAGGAAGGGCTGGACGACGAGCCCTACTTCATCAACCTGGTGATGAACGTGCACCGCAACTTCCAGAACGCGATGCCCTACTCGCCGCGCAACCTGCAGCTGATGGTCGACACGCTGCCCAAGGGCGCGATCTTCGGCGTCAGCGGGATCGGGCCGTCGCAGCTCGAGGCCAACATCGCGGCGCTGCTGCTGGGCGGCCATGCGCGCGTGGGCCTGGAAGACAACCTCTACTACCGGCACGGCGAGCTGGCCACCAACCTGCAGCTGACCGAGCGCATCGTGCGGATCATCCGCGAGATGGACATGGAACCCGCCACGCCGGCCGAGGCGCGCGAGATCATGGGCCTGCCGCGCGTCGGCGCACCCCGGCCCGAGTTCGCGCCGCACTGAACATGACAGGCACCGAGATGAGCCACACGCCTTCGGACGTGAAACGGGCGGCGGTGGTCGCCACCGGCGTCATCGGCGCCAGCTGGGCCGCCTACTTCCTGGCGCGCGGGCTCGATGTAGACGCCACCGACCCTTCGCCCGGCGCCGAGGCGCGGCTGCGCGAAGCGGTGGCGCAGCACTGGCCGACGATGGTCCGCTTCGGGCTCGCCGACGGCGCCGCGACCGAGCGGCTGCGCTTCCACGCCCGGCTCGAGGACGCGGTCGCCCAGGCCGATTTCGTGCAAGAGAACGGCCCCGAGCGCATCGACATCAAGATCGACCTGTTCCGCCGCATGGATGCGGCGGCGCCGCCCGCCACCTTGCTGGCGTCGAGCTCCTCGGGGCTGGCGATCAGCGCGGTGCAGTCCGAATGCAAGCACCCCGGGCGCGTGGTGCTGGGCCATCCGTTCAACCCGCCGCACCTGATCCCGTTGGTCGAGGTGGTCGGCGGCGAGCACACCTCGGCCGAGGCGATCGCGCGGGCCATGGCTTTCTACAGCGCCATCGGCAAGCGCCCGATCCACGTCCGGCGCGAGGTCAAGGGCCACATCGCGAACCGGCTGCAGGCGGCGCTGTGGCGCGAGGCCTTCCACCTGGTCGAGCAGGGCGTGGCCACGGTCGCCGACATCGACACCGCGATCGCGCACGGCCCGGGCCTGCGCTGGGCGCTGATGGGCCCGTTCATGAACCTGCACCTGTCGGGCGGCGCCGGCGGCATCGCGCACCTGCTCGACCACCTGGGCGGGCCGATCGAGGACTGGTGGCACGACCTCGGCGCCCCTTCGATGACGGCCGAACTCAAGCGCCAGGTGGCCGAGGGCATGGCCGACGAACTGGGCGGGCGACGCAGCGCCGACCTCGAAGCGGCGCGCGACGCCCTGCTGCTGGACCTGATCCGCGCCAAGGCCGCCTCGGCCACGCTCGAATAAGACAAGACCACGAGGCCCGACAGCGGCCTGGAGACACTCGTATGGCCCCCAACGGCTTCCTGGACGACGCGCGCCAGATCGCGCCGCCGCGCGCGCTGCGCATCGACTTCGACGACGGCTCCTTCGCCCTGCGCTCGCCGGTGGCGCTGCGGCCCTACGCCCGCTGCGTCGGCGAGTGGCTCGAGCGCTGGGCGCGCGAGACGCCCGACGCGATCGCGCTGGCCGAGCGCGACGACAGCGGCGAGGGCTGGCGCCGGCTCGACTACCGCGCGCTGCGGCAGGCCGTGGGCGCGGTGGCGCAGGGCCTGCTCGACCTCGGCGTGCCGGCAGGGCGGCCGGTGGTGATCCTGTCCGACAACGCGATCGACCATGCCGTGCTGATGCTGGCGACCCTGCACATCGGCCGCACGGCCTGCTCGCTGTCGAGCGCCTACTCGCGCATGGCCAAGGACCCGGCGCGGCTGCACGGCATGCTGCGCGCGCTCGACCCGGCGCTGGTCTATGCGTCGGACGCCAGGCTCTACGGCGCCGCGCTCGACGGCCTGGCGCTCGACGCGGCGCGGGTCTTCAGCCGGCATGCCGACAGCGTGCCGGGCGCGCTGTCCTTCGAGCGCCTGCTGCAGACGCCCGAGACGCCGGCCGTGATGCAGGCCTTCGAGGCGATCCTGCCCGACGCCCATGCCAAGTACCTGCTGACCTCGGGCTCGACCGGGCGGCCCAAGGTGGTGATCAACACCCACCGCATGCTGTGCGCCAACCAGCAGATGATGGCGCAGACCTGGCGCTTCCTGGACGACGAGAAGCCGGTGCTGGTCGACTGGCTGCCGTGGAGCCACACCTTCGGCGGCAACCACAACCTGCACATGGTGCTGTGCCATGGCGGCGCGCTCTACATCGACGAGGGCCGGCCGGCGCCGGGACTGATCGAGAAGACGCTGCGCAACCTGCGCGAGGTGCGCCCGACCTTGCTGTTCAACGTGCCGCGCGGCTTCGACATGCTGCTGCCCTTCCTGGAAGCCGACGATGCGCTGGCGGCCGAGGTGATGTCGCGGCTGCGGCTGGCCTTCTATGCCGCGGCGGCGCTGGCGCCGTCGACCTGGCAGCGGCTGGAGGCGGTCGCGCGGCGCGTGCGGCCGGGGCATCCGCTGTGGCTCACCACCTCGTGGGGCGCCACCGAGACCTCGCCGGCCATCACCTCGGCGCACTGGCGGCTCGACGGCGCCGGCTGCATCGGCGCGCCGCTGCCGGGGCTGGAGCTGAAGTTCGTGCCCAACGGCGACAAGCTGGAGATGCGGGTCAAGGGCGTGTCGGTGTTCCCGGGCTACCGCAACGCGCCGCGCGAGACCGCCGAGGCCTTCGACGACGAGGGCTACTACCGCATCGGCGACGCCGGCTACCTGGCGGACCCGGCGCGGCCCGAGCGCGGCGTGATGTTCCACGGCCGCGTGGCCGAGGACTTCAAGCTCGCCAGCGGCACCTGGGTCTCGGTCGGCACGCTGCGGGTCGACCTGGTGTCGCGGCTGGCGCCGCTGGTTCAGGACATCGTGGTCACGGGCCACGACCGCAGCGAGATCGGGCTGCTGGTGTTCGCCAGCCCGCAGGCCGCGGCGCAACCGCGCGAGGCCCTGCACGCCGCCCTGCTCGGCGTGATGCGCACGCTGCGCGATGCCGGCGCCGGCTCCTCGCAATCGCCGGTGCGGGCGCTGGTGCTGGGCGCGCCGCCCGACATCGACGCCGGCGAGATCACCGACAAGGGCTACATCAACCAGCGCGCGGTGCTCACGCGGCGCGCCGCCGAGGTCGAGCGGCTGCATGCGGACGCCGACGACCCGGAAGTGGTCAGACTCGCGTAAGCGGCGCGCATCCGCCGCTGGCTAGAATCGAAAATTCATCGCCGGCGGAGATTTCTCGACGTGAGAAGGTGGTTCGTGTTGTTCGGATTGTTCGCCTGCCAGGTCCAGGCGCAGTCCCCCTGGTTCACCGTCACCGGCAATCCGGCCGATCCCGCCGTCGACACGGTCGAGGTCGATCCGGTCGCGGTGCGCGCCGACGGCGCGCTCAAGACCATGAACGTGCGCGTGAGCCGTGCCGCCGAGCGGCGCAACTGGGACGGCCTGCCCTACCGCTCCTATGAATCCCGGGTGGTGTTCGACTGCCGGGCCCGCAAGGCCTCCTACGTAGAGGCGACCTTCTATCCCGTGCCGCTGTGGCGCGGGTCCCCGAAAGCCACGGTCGACTACGGCGCCAACCCCCAGCCGATGCTGTTCCGCGACGTCGAGCCGAACCCGACCCAGCGGCTGATCCGCGCCGCCTGCCAGCCGCGCTAGCGTTTCGGGGCCCCCGGCGGGAAGTCGGCGAACAGGCGGTCGAGCGTGCGCTGCACCGTGGCGTCGAGCCGCGACGGATCGTCGGGCAGCACGCCCTCGGCACTGCCGCGCCAGATCGCGCGCCGGCTCTTGGCGTCGAACATGTCGACCACCAGCGTGCCGGCCCGGTAGTTGTCGACCGACATGGTCACGCTGTCGCGCGCGCCGCTGACGCCCAGCCAGCGCAGGTCGTGGCCGATGCCGCTGTAGAAGTTGTTGAAGGTCTGGCCGTCGCGCGTGGTCACGTGGGCCGCGACATGCACCTCGCCATCGGCGACCCGCTTCCAGCCGCGCGCCTGCAGCCGGGTGTCGATGCCCTGGATGACGCTCTGCGGCACCAGCGCCGGGTCGCCCGCCGGCTCGGCGATCCAGCTGTAGCTGCGCAGGGCGCCGAAATCGGTCTTGACGTCGAAGTCGGTCTTGACGGTCACCGGGCTCGCACAGGCCGCCAGCAGGCTCGCCAGCGCGAGGGCAAGGAATCGTCGTCCGATCATGGATTCTCCTGAGTGGCGAGCGTCCGACGGACGCCCTGCGGCAGGATGGTACAGCCGGGCCGCGGCGGCCCCGAGCTCAGGCGACGGCGGCGAGTGCGTTCGAGGCCAGGTGGCCGTTGGTGCGCGCGTAGTGCAGCGCCTGGGTCCGGCTGTTGACGCCGATGCGGCGGTACAGGCGCCACATGTGGACCTTGACCGTGTCCTCGCTGATCTCGAGCCGCTCGGCCATCTCGCGGTTGCCCAGCCCCTCGGCGATCAGCTGCACCAGCTGGACCTGGCGCCGGGTCAGGCCGGCGCTGCTCTCGGGCGCGGCGGCCGGCGCTTCGTCCTTGTCCTGTTCCGACTTCAGTACGCTGCGCAGGCCCTTGATCAGGCCGGCGGCGTCGGAAGCCTTCTCGATGTAGATGTCGGCGCCGGCCGAGAGGCACAGCGCCTCCATGTCGGCCGCGGGCAGCGCGGAGTAGACCGCGATCGGCACTTCGGGGTGCTCGCGCCGCGCCGCCTCGACGCCGTCGCAGCCCTTGGTGTCGGGCAGGTTGAGGTCGAGGCAGATCAGGTCGGCGGCGCCGTTGCGCTCGACCGCGCCGGCCAGCTTGTCGAGACGATCGATCTCGACGATGCCCGCCGCCGGCTGCAGCCGCCGCAGCATCAGGGCAATGGCGTCTCTCATCATCGGGTGGTCGTCCACCACGTAGAAGACATTGCGCGCTTTTCTCATTACCAGGTTCTTTCCGACACTCGGGATGGGCTACGGCGAACAGATTCGCCGAAAGGGCCGAGCGTAGTGGACGAAACAACCGATTGCGAGCACCTTCCGGCGTCCGGGCCCTCGCGAGCGCGACCTAAGTCTCAGTTTTCGGAACTCGATCGACTTCAGGAATCGCCCGGCGCTGCCGAAATGCGATCACCTCAACCAACCGAGCAACGAGATTGAAATGTCCAGACTCATCGTCCTGACCCGCCACGGAAGCGTCCGGCAGGTCAACATCAAGGGCCCGATCACCACGATCGGGCGCGATCCGTCATGCGGGGTCCACATCGACAGCCTGGGGGTCAGCCGCCATCACGCCGCGATCCACTGGACCGGCGACCGCTTCGTGCTGACCGACCTGGCCAGCCGCAACGGCACCTTCGTCAACAAGGTGCGGATCCGCGAGCGCGCCCTGGCCAACGGCGACGCGATCAGCACCGGCGACTGCCAGCTGCGCTTCCTGTACGAGACCCGGCCGCTGCCCACCGAGGAAGCGCTGCGGCTGGTCACGCTGTCGCACGCGCCGGTCGATATCGATGCCGCCGTGCGCGAGCGCAGCGACTGGGCGACCTTCTTCCGCCAGGGCGCCCGGGCCCGGCATGGCGACGGCCACCGTTCCGGCCGCGGCGAGCGGCGCGTCTGACCGGCCGCCGAAGCAAAAAAAGGCCCGCACGAGGCGGGCCGAATGATCCCTGGTCAGAAGATCCCTGGAGAACCAGCCTTGTTATCGACAGATCGTGGAAAAACTTGAGAGTTGGCCGCCAGTTCCGAAACTGTTACCGAGGCGACACGTGTAAGTGAACCCTCGCTCAGTCAACTTATCCTATGGAGTCCTCCCGCTACCACTCCAACACGGACATCAGATGAAGACGAAGTTTTTTGCACTCGCAGCCCTTGCCGCCCTCGGATCGGGCAGCGCCCTGGCCCAGAAGGCCGGCGATTGGCAGGTCGGTGCCGGCTGGCTGCACTTCGCGCCGCAAGACTCGAGCAAGCCCCTCACCTTCACCTCGCCGATCGCCGCCGTGGTGCCGGGCTCCGGCGCCAGCGTCGGCACCTCCGACACGCTCGGCCTCAACCTCACCTATTTCATCGACAGCCACTGGGCGGTCGAAGGCGTGATGGGCGTGCCGCCGAAGTTCAAGCTCTCGGGCGAAGGCACGCTGGGCCCGATCGGCGAGCTCGGCGAAGCCAGGCAGTGGAGCCCGACCCTGCTGGCCAAGTACTACTTCAACGACGGCGAAGCCAAGTTCCGCCCCTACGTCGGCCTCGGCGCAACCTACGTCTGGTACAGCGACGTCAAGCTCACGCCCGGCCTGCAGGGCGCGCTCGCCAACCGGCTGGGCCTGCCGCCATCGGCCCTGTCGGCGACCACGGCCAAGCTCGACAGCTCGTTCACGGCGGTGTTCAACGCCGGTGTCGCCTACCAGTTCGATCCCCACTGGGGCATGGCCTTCTCGGTCTCGTACATTCCGCTGAAGACCACGGCCAAGCTGACCACCACGGCCCGCGGCTTCCCGGTCGCCACCAGCGAGTCGAGCCTGAAAGTGAATCCGATCGTTCCGTACCTGGCGGTCACCTACAAGTTCTGAGCCGGGCCGCGCCCGACGGCCGTGATCCTGACGGACGGGGCGAGACCTCAAGTTTTTCGGCGGGCTGCCGATATACCTGGGCGTTCTCCCTTCGTCCCCTCTGGAATCACGACCATGTTCTTGAACAATTTTTCGATAGGCAGGCGCCTGGCCCTCGTGCTGGGCGCCATCCTGGCCCTGTTCCTCACCACCAGCTTGTTCGCGGTGCTGAAGCTGCGCGAGCTCGGCGTCGAGATCGAGGGCATGGTGACCGACAACGTCAAGACCGAGCGCGCCGGCTCCGACTGGCTGCGCCACACCAACTCGGGCGTGCAGCGCGCGGCCGCGATCGCCAAGAGCAGCGATCCGAGCCTGATCGCCTACTTCGCGCCGGCCACCGCGGCCTCGATCAAGGACACCAACGCACTGCAGAAGTTCATCGAAGGCCAGATGACCGCGCCCGAGGAACGGGCGCTGTTCCAGAAGGTGGGTGAGTTGCGCAAGGACTACCTCGCCGCCCGCGAAGAAGTGAGCAAGCTCAAGCTCGCCGGCGACCTCGAAGGCGCCGAACGGGTCTTCAGCTCGCGCTTCGAACCGACCTCGGTCAGCTACCTGGCCGGTGTCCAGCAGATGGTCGACCTGCAGCGCGCCGCGCTCGACGCTGCCGCCGAGCGGGCCCAGGCCATGCGCGCGCAGACCACTACCCTGCTGATGGTCTGCTCCGCGGTCACGCTGGTGCTCGGCAGCCTGCTGGCCTGGGGCCTGTCGCGCAGCATCACGCGGCCCCTGCGCCGCGCCGAGGCCACCGCCCAGGCAATCGGCGCGATGGACCTGAGCGGCACGGCCGAAGCCAGCTACGCCAAGGACGAGACCGGCCTGCTGCTGCGTGCGATCGACGGCATGCGCACGGCCCTGCAGACGTCGCTGCAGCAAGTGCATGGCGTGGTCGCGAACGTGTCGACCGCCAGCACGCAGATCGCGACCGGCAACCAGGACCTGTCGTCGCGCACCGAGCAGCAGGCCAGTTCGCTGGAAGAGACCGCTGCCTCGATGGAAGAACTGACCTCGACGGTGAAGCAGAACGCCGACAACGCCCGCCAGGCCAACCAACTCGCGGTCTCGGCTTCCGAAGTCGCCGTCAAGGGCGGCAGCGTGGTGAGCCAGGTGGTCGACACCATGGGTTCGATCAATGCCTCGTCGCGCAAGATCGTGGACATCATCGGCGTGATCGACGGCATCGCCTTCCAGACCAACATCCTGGCGTTGAATGCGGCGGTCGAAGCCGCTCGCGCCGGTGAGCAGGGCCGCGGCTTCGCGGTGGTGGCGTCGGAAGTGCGCAGCCTGGCGCAGCGCTCGGCGGCGGCGGCCAAGGAGATCAAGACCTTGATCGGCGACTCGGTGGAGAAGGTCGAAGAGGGCAGCAAACAGGTGGCGGAGGCGGGTCGCACGATGGAAGAGATCGTCGACAGCGTCAAGCGGGTGACCGACATCATGGGCGAGATCACGGCGGCCAGCCAGGAGCAGACCTCCGGCATCGAGCAGATCAACCAGGCGATCACGCAGATGGACCAGGTGACGCAGCAGAACGCGGCACTGGTGGAAGAGGCTGCGGCCGCGGCGCAGTCGCTTCAGGAGCAGGCCGGCAACCTGTCGCAGGTGGTGGGCGCGTTCAAGCTCGAGAAGAGCTACGGCTGAGCCTAGACCTCCGCCTCTTCGTCCTTCTCCGCATGCGTTTCGCTGAAGCGCCGTTCGGCGGCCGTGAGGTGGGTGGTGAGCACGTGCGAGATCAGGTTGATGCCGATCCCGGCGAACAGCGCCGGCAGCAGGTAGAGCGCCACCCGGATCTCCGAGACGAAGAACACGTCGTCCGCCAGCGAGGGCGTGACGGCGGCCAGGCTGGACAGCCGCTGCAGGAAGTAGACGTTGACGGCCGCTATCGCGACCAGCGAGAAACCCAGCGCCAGCACCGTCCAGCGTGAGATCGCCTGCTTGAAGATCATCACCGCGTAGAGCGTGAACGGCAGCACCACCGAGAAGGCCACCATCAGCCAGAAGATCGTTTCCGTGAAGACAGAGTTGCTGATGCGCATGGCGGGAACCTCGGGATGGGCGGTGCTGGCACGGGACGCGGACGTGGCGTCGGCGCGATTCTCGCCGCTGTCGCCGAGCGCCATCAATGCGGCTTCGCCGGCGGCTTCTTCTTGTCGTCGCTGCCGAACAGCCTTTCCATCTGCTGGCCGATGCGGGCACCGATCGCGGTGCCGACGCCCGGCAGCACGGCCGAGCCCACGGCGGCCCCGGTCAGCGCGCCGCCGGTCAGCGACAGCTCGGGCGCATCGAGCGTGCCGCCCACCTTGAGCGGCACGCCGACCACGCCGTCGACCAGGTCCACCGCCAGTTCGCCGTCGAGGCGGCGGTTCAGCACCGTGGCGCTGCCGCTGGCGGTCAGCACGCCCGAGCGCGCCTTGACGGCGCTGTAGCGCAGCACCGTGCCGTCCTCGCCGGCCTGGGTGTCGAGGATGCCGCTGAGGCTGTCGAGCGAAGTGCGGCCGCCCCGGCTGATGCCGGCGCTGCGCACCGCCTTGGCGAAGTCGAAGCCATTCAGCGTCGCGGGCGCGATCGTGAAGCGGGTGCGGGTGTGCAGCCGCCGCACCAGTTCGCCGGCATCGGCGCCCTCGGCGTCGACCGTGGTCTGGCCGCCGAGCTTGCCCTCGACCGCCGCGTGGCGACCAAAGCTGCGCAGCAGCGCGACAACGTCGACGCCCCGGGGCTCGAGCTCGGCGCCGAGGCGAACGCGGCCGTTGTCCAGCACCTGCAGCACGGTGCTGCCGTTCCAGGTGCCGCCGCCGATGTCGATCAGCGTGCGCCAGCGGTCCTGCCCGCCTTCGCGCTCGAGCCGCAGGCGGGCCGGCGGCGTGAGCCCGGCACGCCGCAGCTCGGCCTCGCGCGGGCGCCAGCCCGGATCGAACAGCACGTCGGCGTCGTAGGCCAGCGCGATCTCGCGGCGGTCGATCCAGACCACGTCGCGCAGGCGCAGGCGCGCCAGCGGCACTTCGGCCAGGGTCCAGGCGGCGCCCGCCAGAAGGCCCGGCGCGCCGACGCCTTCCGCGTTCCAGCGCCCGCGGAAGGCGCGCACCGAGGCCCGCGGCAGCACGGCGCCCTCGATCTCCAGCGACTCGATCGCGATGCGGCGCCCCCATAGCGCAGCCAGCCGCGGCCGGATGACGACCCGGCGCGCCGTGATCGGTGCCGGCTGCTCGGTCGCCAGGTCCGACAGCACGACCACCGGCGAGGGCCGCAGCGACCAGTGGGCCGACCCGACCTTCAGCCCGATGCCTGAAGCCTTCTGGAAGCGGGCACCGACTTCCGCCGCCAGTTCGCCATCCGTGGGCAGCCACAGGTTGAGCAACAGCGCGCCCCCGCCCAGCAAGAGAGCTGCCGCAGCGGCGAGGCCGGCGATCCATCGCAGGGGGCGGGTCATGTCGAGGAGCATCGCCCCGCCCGGCCGCGTGCGCTGTCAGCCATGGGCGCGTTTACGCCCTGCCGGCCGGCGCGACCTTGTCGCTATAGTTTTGACAATCCCGACACGGAGCTTTTCATGCGCATCTGGAAGAAAGACATCTCGATCGAAGCCCTGACCCGGAGCCACGCGAACACCGCGACGGCCTTGCTGGGCATCGAATTCCTCGCCATCGGCGACGACACCATCAGCGCCCGCGTGCCGGTCGACCATCGCACCGTGCAGCCCTACGGCATCCTGCATGGCGGGGTCTCGGTGGTGCTGGCCGAGACGCTGGGCTCCTGCGGCGCCTACTACTCGGCGCCCGAGGGCCAGCGCGCGGTCGGGCTGGACATCAATGCCAACCACATCCGCGCCGTCACCTCGGGCTGGGTCACCGGCACGGCGCGGCCGGTGCACCGCGGCCGCACCACGCAGGTCTGGCAGATCGACATGTACAACGACGCCGGCGACCTGACCTGCGTCTCGCGCATCACCATGGCGGTGCTGGCCCCGCAGGCTGGCTGAACGCTCCCCGGCCCGCGCGCCGGCCAAGAACAACAACCGAGGAAGAAGAAGACCATGAGCGATTCCTACCTGCCCCGCTGGCGCAAGGTGTCTGCCACCGCGGGCACCATCGTCGCACCCGACGAGCGCCTGCCATGGCCGCAAACGGCCGCGATGGGCGTGCAGCACGTGATCGCGATGTTCGGCGCCACCGTGCTGGCGCCGATCCTGATGGGGTTCAACCCCAACATCGCGATCCTGATGAGCGGCATCGGCACCCTGCTGTTCTTCTTCATCACGGGCGGCCGGGTGCCGAGCTACCTGGGCTCCAGCTTCGCCTTCATCGGGGTGGTGATCGCGGCCAGCGGCTATTCGGGCACCGGGCCAAACCCCAACCTGGGCGTGGCGCTCGGCGGCATCATCGCCTGCGGCGCGGTCTACCTGCTGATCGGCGTGCTGGTGGCCTTCACCAACGAGCGCCGCACCAAGGCGGCGCCGGTGCGCGGGCTCGAAGGCCTCGAGGTCGAAGAGGTCGAGCAGGATGTCGCCGTGCACTGGATCGAACGGCTGATGCCGCCCGTGGTGACCGGCGCGGTGGTCGCGGTGATCGGGCTCAACCTGGCGAGCGTGCCGATCAAGAACATGGCGCCGACCGGCTTCGACACCTGGATGCAGGCCGTCACCTTCCTCAGCGTGGGCCTGATCGCGGTCTATGCGCGCGGCATGGCGCAGCGGCTGCTGATCCTGATGGGCCTGATCGCCGCCAGCCTGGTCTACGCCGTGCTGACCAACGGCATGGGTCTGGGCAAGCCGATCGACCTGGGTGCGCTCGCGGCGGCGCCCTGGTTCGGGCTGCCGACCTTCTCGAAGCCGGTGTTCGAGGTCAACGCGATGCTGCTGATCGCGCCGGTGGCGATCATCCTGGTGGCCGAGAACCTGGGCCACCTGAAGGCCGTGGGCGCCATGACAGGGCGCGACCTGAACCCGATGCTGGGCCGGGCCTTCATCGGCGACGGCGTGGCGACCATGGTGAGCGGCGCGGTCGGCGGCACCGGCGTCACGACCTACGCCGAGAACATCGGCGTGATGGCGGCGACCAAGATCTATTCGACCGCGATCTTCGTGGTGGCGGCGCTGATCGCGCTGGTGCTGGGCTTCAGCCCCAAGTTCGGCGCCCTGGTGCAGGCGATCCCGCTGCCGGTGATGGGCGGCGTGAGCATCGTGGTGTTCGGCCTGATCGCGGTCGCCGGCGCCAAGATCTGGGTCGACAACAAGGTCGACTTCTCGCAGAACAAGAACTTGATCGTGGCCGCGATCACGCTGATCCTGGGCACCGGCGACTTCACGCTCAAGTTCGGCCAGTTCGCCCTCGGCGGCATCGGCACCGCGACCTTCGGCGCCATCCTGCTGTATGCGCTGCTGAGCCGCGCGCGCGACTGACGAAAAAAAGCCCCGCGCGGGCGGGGCCTTGGAGACCGCGCAGCCCGGGAGGGCCGCGCAGTGACTTGCTTCAGTTGGCCGGGATGCGGGTCGAGAATCCCTTCAGGAACAGCACCTGCTGCGCGCTGGTGGCGGAGAGCTGGAACAGGTTGATGCTGGTGCCGCCGTTATAGACCGAGTTGCCGTTGATCGTGGTGCAATGGTTGTCGGTGCCGCCTTCCGACGAACAGTAGACCTTCGCCTTGCGCGCCGAGCTGGCGACGTCGACCTTGTCCTCGAACTGCACGCTGCTCGACGAGGCGCCGTAGACCGTGAAGGCGGTCGGGGCCGGGGCGCCGTCGGGCACGGTCCAGGCGTCCAGGTCGCCCTCGGCGCTGAAGTCGACCAGGCTGGGCTCGTTGGCGGTCGGCGCATCGAAGACCAGCGCCTGGGCCGGCGCGATGCCCTTGATCTCGTTGCGCATGCCGGCCGTGAGGTCGGCGAACTTCAGCTGCCTGGCCTCGGCGATGGTCGGCACCCGGGTGATCATGCGGTGCGTCTGGACCACGTTGGCCTTGTTGGTGTCGACGTGGAAGAACTCGACCTTGAAGGCGCCCTGCTCCGGCAGCTGGCGCAGCTGCTCGTCGCTGAGCTGCGGGCTCAGGAAGTACGAGCTTTCGAAGTCGGCCGGGCTGCCGCTCTTCGACGTATCGCGGAAGCCCGCGGCCAGGCGCAGCAGCGAGGTGCCGGCCGAGCTGCCGTCCGGCTTGTCGACCACCAGGTTGGCATTGCCCGCACCCGGCCTGTAGGTGTAGCTGGCGCCGTTGGGTGCCGTCACGACCGCCTTGGTGAAGATCGCATTGCCCTGGCCGTCCTTCCGGTTGGGGATCGAGACGTCGTAGGACACGCTGAGGTAGTTGTAAGCAGGCGCGCTCACGAAGTCGCGGTCCTGCACGGTCGGCGCGACGCTGACCGAGTAGTTGTACTGGTTGCCGATCAGCTTGAAGGTGCCGCCGACGTCGCGCGCGACGATGGTCTGGTTCTGCACCGCGCCCGTGCCGTCGGTGGTGCGGTAGCTCAGCACCTGGTCGCCGTTGGCACGGAAGAACTGATGCTCGCCGCGGTCGTACTTGACGCCCGTGGCGCCAGGACGGAACAGGCCGGCGAAGGCGCCCTGGTTGTTGATGTCGCGGCCGACAGTGCTGCCGTTGCTGAGGTAGCTGGCCGGGTTGTCGTTGACGAACAGCGTGCGGCACTCGGTGGCGATGACCTGGTCCGGGCCACCCGTCACGGCGGTGCTGTCGTTGGCCGCGGTGACGCGCTTGCTCAGCGGCAGCGCGAAGCACTGGGTCAGGCGGTCGAACAGCGAGGCCACGGCCAGCGAGGCGCCGGCCGGCGCGAGCGTTGCGTTGGCAACGGATTGCGGCAGCGCCGGCAGCGTCGCGTCGCTGCGGAAGCTGATCGAGAGCGGGGCGGCGTCCTCGCTGGTGGGCACGGCCTTGACCGTGATCTCGATATTGGCGCCCGCGCCGTCGGGGCGCACGCTGACCGAGATCGAGTCCAGCAGCCGGTCGTGGCCCGAGCCGTCGGCCGTGAAGGCGCCGCTGATCGGGTCGACGGCGTCGCCCAGCAGGGTCAGCAACGGCTTCAGCGCGGCGACCAGCTCGGCCACCTGCTGCTTGACCGTGCTGTCGGTCACGGTGTCGGGCTTGGTCGCGATGGCACCCGCCAGGCTGGCCGGGTTGCCGTCGGGCGACAGCCGCGAGACGATGATGGTCGTCAGCGGCGTGACGTTGACGTTGCCGCCGGTGGCGCTGGCGGTCGTGCTGTAGAGGGTCAGGTCGTCGCGGGCGGCCGTGACCACCAGCGGCGCCTTGGTGTCGGCCGGCAGGGTGCATTCGTAGGCGCCCTTGGCATCGGTCTCGGTGGTGCACACCGTGACGCCGCGCTGGTCGACCACCGTCACCTTGGCGCCGGCGAAGGCGGCGCCGGTGGCGGCGATGCCGTTCAGCTTGGCGGCGGCCGTGGTGCCGCTGTTGCCGCCGCCGGTGGTGCCCGAGCCGGTGCCCGCGGTGGTGCCAGTGGGCAGGAAGCCGCCGCTCCCGCCTCCCCCGCCGCCGCAGGCGGCGAGCGACAGCAGCAGCGCTGTGGACAGGGCAATTCGGCTTTTCGGGTGGGTGCGCAACAAAATCAGACTCCTCGGGTGATATTTGGTCCGCTAACGAACTGTTACAGCGGTGCAACGAGTCTCGGTGCCGATGGCGGCGCGATGAATAGTGCAATTGCACTAAGCGAGTGCGGGCGCGGGCCGCGGGGCGTGAGGGATGTCACGGGGCGGGGCGAATCGATGGGTCGCCCAAGTGAAACCTGGTGCAAGAAATGTTGTCCGCGAGGCCGTTTGGAGCGCCCTTTTTCCACGCGGAGCCCCGTGCCCGTTAGACTCCAACGCTTTTCGCACCAAGCTTTTCCATGGCAGATGCATCCGCCGCGCGCACCAGGGCGGTATTCGAATTCAAGAGCGCCACGCTGCCGCTCATCGCGGTCATCCTCAAGACATCCGATCTCGAGGTGCTGGCGGAAGCGCTCGACGCCCAGCTGGCGGACTCGCCCGACTTCTTCGAGCAGGAGCCGGTGGTCATCGACCTCTCGCAATTGCCCGAAGAAGACCCGGCGGACGCCGGACGCGCGCTCGACTTCACCGCCCTGCGCGGCCTGCTGGCGCGCCACCAGACCCAGCCGGTGGCGGTGCGCGGCGGCAGCGATGCCCAGAACGCCGCGGCCCGCGCGGCCGGCCTGTCGGTCACCGCGATGCCGGTGGCGCCGGTGCCCCGCCCTGCCCCGGCGCCCGCCGAAGCCCCGGCGCCGGCCCCCGAAGCGCCCCAGATCGTGCGCGAGGTGCCGGTGCCGGCCAACGGCACGCTGGTGATCGACAAGCCGCTGCGCTCGGGCCAGCAGGTCTACGCCCGCGGCGGCGACGTCATCGTGACCGCGCTGGTGAGCTACGGCGCCGAAGTCATCGCCGACGGCAACGTCCATGTGTACGCGCCGCTGCGCGGCAAGGCCATTGCCGGTGCCCGGGGCGACACCTCGGCGCGCATCTTCACGACCTGCATGGAGGCCCAGCTGGTGGCCATCGCGGGCATCTACCGCACAGCGGAGGTGGCGCTGCCGGCCGAGATCGCCGGCAAGCCGGCCCGGATCTCGCTCGACGGCAAGAAAATCGTCATGGAGCCGATCCTGTGATCGGGGGCGTGTGCGCCCGGCGACCCAATAACTGAAACGAACGAACGAAGAAGGAATGGCATGGCCAAAATTGTGGTGGTGACCTCGGGCAAGGGCGGCGTCGGCAAGACGACCACGAGCGCGAGCTTTGCATCGGGACTGGCATTGGCAGGCAAGAAGACGGCCGTGATCGATTTCGACGTCGGCCTGCGCAACCTGGACCTGATCATGGGCTGCGAGCGGCGCGTGGTGTACGACCTGGTCAACGTGATCCAGGGCGAGGCCAACCTGAGCCAGGCGCTGATCAAGGACAAGCAGTGCGACAACCTGTTCGTGCTGGCTGCCTCGCAGACCCGCGACAAGGAAGCGCTGACGCAGGACGGCGTCGAGAAGATCCTGAAGGAACTGGCCGAGCAGGGCTTCGACTACATCGTCTGCGACTCGCCGGCCGGCATCGAGACCGGCGCGATGATGGCGATGCACTTCGCCGACGAGGCGCTGATCGTGACCAACCCCGAGGTGTCTTCAGTGCGCGACTCGGACCGCATCCTGGGCATGCTGGGCTCCAAGACCAAGCGCGCCAAGGAAGGCGGCGAGCCGATCAAGGAACACCTGCTGATCACGCGCTACAACCCCAACCGCGTGGCGGGCGGCCAGATGCTGTCGCTGGAAGACATCCAGGACATCCTGCGGATCAAGCTGATCGGCGTCATCCCCGAGTCCGAATCGGTGCTGCAGGCCTCCAACCAGGGCGTGCCGGCGATCCACGACAAGGACACCGACGTGGCGCAGGCCTACAGCGACGTGGTGGCGCGCTTCCTGGGCGAGGACAAGCCGATGCGCTTCGTCGACGCCGAGAAGCCGGGCTTCTTCAAACGCATCTTCGGAAGGTAGCCATGTCCCTGTTTTCCTTTCTGCTGGGCGAGAAGAAGAAGACGGCGAGCGTCGCCAAGGAGCGGCTGCAGATCATCCTGGCCCACGAGCGCAGCAGCCTGGGCGCCAAGCGGCCGGACTACCTGCCGGAACTGCAGCGCGAGCTGATCGCGGTGATTTCGAAGTACGTGTCGATCAAGGCCGAAGACATCAAGGTGCACCTGGAGAAGCAGGACGACCTGGAGGTGCTGGAGGTGAAGATCGAGCTGCCGGACGCGCTGGTGGTGCGGGGGTAGAGGTTCGGCGGGGCTGCGGCGGGATGTCGGCGCGCTTGCTTGAATGAAGGTCAATTCGATCACTCTGCATCGACTGTGGATGCTGCTCGCCCAAGCTGTGACCGTGGGTGCCGGCCTGCTGATCGCCTGGCAAGCATTCCGCCCTGCCGCGTCGCCGCCCGCCCGCAACGACATCGTCACGATTCATGAGGCAGGCGGCAGCTCATCGCTGGCGAACACGATACTTGGGCGGCGCGACACGGGCTATCGCTTGGCGGCGCGCAAGGCGTCGGCCTCGGTGGTCAACATCTACACGCGCGGCGCGCCAAGCCGCCGCAGCCGGCGCGGGCAGGATTCGCTGAGCCTGGGCTCCGGCGTGATCGTCGCGGCACAGGGCTATATCCTGACCAACAACCACGTGGTCGACGGTGCGACTGAAATCGCCGTCATGCTGCCGAGCGGCAAGGTGGCTGACGCGCAGCTGCTTGGCCGCGACCCCGACACCGATCTCGCCGTGCTGAAGATCGATGCGACGGGCCTCCCGCCGATCACATTCGCGGAGGCGGGTTCGGTCCAGGTGGGTGACATCGTGCTTGCCGTGGGTGACCCGTTCGGGGTCGGACAGACCGTGACTCAGGGCATCGTGAGCGCAACCGGCCGGAATCGGCTTGGCATCAACACGTTCGAGAACTTCATCCAGACCGACGCAGCCATCAACCCCGGCAACTCGGGCGGCGCATTGGTGGACATCGACGGCAACCTGGTCGGAATCAATGCGGCCATCTACTCGGAAAGCGGAGGATCCCAGGGCATCGGCTTCGCGATCCCGGTGAGCCTGGCGCGCGAGGTGATGGACCAGATCATTGCGCATGGGCGCGTCGAGCGAGGCTGGATCGGCGTGGTCGCGCGCGATGCCAAGCGCAGCGCCCCCGATGCATCCGGCGCGGTGGTAGAGAAGGTCCAGCGCGGTGGGCCGGGCGAGAAAGCCGGATTGCGCGTGGGCGATACCGTCACTTCGATGAATGGCAAAAGCATCGCCGATGCCACGGCCCTCATCAATGAGACGGCGATGCTGGCACCCGGCAGCCGCGTCGAATTCAAGTTGACTCGCCAAGGCGTGGCCATGGCCGTGGCCGTTGAACTGGGCCGGCGTCCAATGCCGGCAGACAGGCGCCGGTGATCGTCGTCACGGCCAAAGAGGTTTGTGTCACGAAGAAGTGCTGATGGCCCGGGGTGAAAGGTGAACCGACAGCCCGACGGGAGACATCGTGAGCGACATGTATTCGGCGAAGCTAAGCGGCGCACGTGAAGGCCCGTCGGCTGACCCGCCTTGGAGGGAAGGGTTTCTACCGGTTGTTCCTGCGGCCTGCAGCGCCACTTCACCTGCTGTGTCTTATTGGGACGGAGCATGGCGAGCATCCAAGTAGAGTGCGAGAGTCGGAACATCGACTGCTTGTTTCATTTCAGCCCTGTCGAGCACCTCGACAGCATCCTGAAGCACGGGCTTCTGGTGCCCTCGGCCTGCGCGGCGTTGGGCACCGGCATGAAGCCGAACGATGCAGTCAGGCACGACGGACAAGATGCGATTTGTCTGTCCGTGGAGTGGCCAAACTACAAGCTGTTCTATAGTTTTCGCCAGCGCGACGCCAATCGGCAGTGGGCGCTCATCGCAATCCAGCACCGCGTGCTCTGGGAGAAGCGAGTCTGCTTCAACACAACGAACGCGGCCGACAACTCGATGAGTGCTCAGACCTTCGCAGCACGACAAGGGCTCGCAAAGTTCCAGGCGCTGTTTGGCGACTGCTGCGGTAAGGTCCGAACTGACTTGAAACTCACCGACAACCTGCCGACCAACCCGCAAGCCGAGGTGCTTTGCTTGGATACGATCGCGCCGGCGTACTTCTACGGCGTTTTTCTCAGCGAAAGCGCTACCTACAATACCTACAAATCGAAGTACCCAGACACCGAATTCATGCAAGACACGAGCTACTTCAGCTACCGCACCGACTGGAGCTACTGGAAGAATGGCTGAACGTCCCGTCTTCGTTCCCGGTTTGATAGGTCCGACGCTGGTTCGGACCTGGGACATTTCCTTCACCTGGTCCGCCGGCATGTCGGTCAAGCAAGCGCAGAAGAGCATCGACTCCCTGCATGAGGCGGCCAAGCAGAGGATGAAGGTCGACAAGGTCCTAGAGATATCGTCGAAATCGAAGGACCCGATGGGGGTCAGGTTGAGCGCGTTCAACTTGATGATCAGCACGAAGAAGTACAACCAAAAGTTCAGCGTTGAATGCGCGTACCAATCCGCGAAGGTGTTCGAGCGCGGCGGGCCGTACAAGGACCTTCGTGAGAGGACTTCACGTGAGGCGAAGCTCGACCCGCGCTTGAAGGAGAGCGGCAGGCTGGTGAAATTCCAGTTCTTCGAGGTGGACTGGGCCCTTGAGCCAAAGACCGCTTTCTACGACTGGCTCTACATCAATGCACTGCACAACGAGCCCGCGCTGGCGGACTACGTGCTGCAGCACCGTGCCTTTTCCGACATCGCATTCAACCCCGAAAAGTCCCTAAATTGTCAGGCTTACTCTGCGGCGCTTTACGTCGCACTGCACGAGCGCGGTCTGCTAACGCCGGACGTGCTGCATCGAAAGGAGAGTTACCTTGAGGCGCTGAGGGGGATTTTTAGCACACATGGAACTTCAGCAGGGGATCGGCAGGAGCCAACACCCGAGCAGGACCAGCCCGACATGTTCGGCAGCGCTCATGTGTCGTACGTACCTGTTGAGCCCGTCGAGCCCGTCGAGCCAAAGAGGATCATCGAGCTTGAGATTCCGGACCGCGCGGAGATTCCTCATGGCCATGGCATGAGCTTCAAGCGAGGCGTCGTAGCGGGCCTGATGGAAGTACCTGACAGCGACGACGAGCCGCAGCCGACTGGCCATAGCTACAGCTACCGGCGCGGCAAGCAGATCGGAGAACAATTGCGCGCCGAGGTCGCCAAGCTGGTCAAAGACTAGAAAGGGTGCCCGCTGTAACGCAAGTGGGCGGCCGGAAACGTACTGCGCCTTGTCGAAACTCGACCGCGCTGCGCGCACTGAACTTGCGAGCGTGCTCATCTCAACAATCGAGGAAGACTTCCCCCAAGCCGATTCCGCGGCAACGGCGGAAAGGCCACAAAAACTCTCACACGGCGATCCCATCTGGTGTCGAGCAATGCACCCGGGCGCGGGATGCCTCTTCGCGTGGGTATAGTCGCCCTCCACTGGAAAGCGGCGATCGGCCGGCGGAGGTGTCCTAAGTGACCGACTGGAAAGTAGCGAGTTGAAATCTTGAAGAACTGGGGTTTTGACTCAGAGGAACAGCTGGTGCAGGCAATATTGGCCTGCACGAAACGCGCACGCCGTCATGACTATCGCGTTGAACTGGAGGTGGACGCTGGGGTAGGGGTTGCCGACTTGGTACTCACCAAGCGAGCGCCGCGCAGCACTGAGGGGCTGCGAGCTCTTGCCAGCGTATCGCCTCGTCTGGCCGTCCTCCTGAGTCGAGAGGTCGGTGACTCCATCAAGAGCCGGCAAGCGCTGGCGGCCAGTCTTGGGACTTCAGATGCAGCTACTCGGCGCGTCATCACACAACTGTCGATCGCGGGCATGGCGAAGCAGTCTCGGGACTCGATAGAGCTCTTTACCGTCAGAACCCCGCCGTTCGAGCGCCTCATCGCCGTTGAGGCGAAGATCAGCGCCTGGCAGCGAGTGCTCGTGCAGGCTTACCGAAATCTTCAGTTCGCGGACGAGTCCTGGGTCGTGCTCGACCACGCGTTCATCCGCCCGGCGATGGCTCAGTTAGAACGATTCAAGGCTGCTGGCGTAGGGCTCGCGTCGATGGATCGAGGGCGGGGCCTGCTTGTCCACCATGCTGCAACACTTCAGGGGCCGGTGAGCCTCGGCAAGCGATGGCAGGCCCAAGCGGTGCTAGCTTCGCGCTTACTGGCGAGGCGAATCGTGTCAGAGGCCGCTTGAGGGCTTCGATTTCGCAGATGTGCGGAGGTCGCCGTGGATAGAGCGAACTGACTAAGTTCCGTTAGAACGTTTGCAGCGCTGCCCGCCAGCCGTGGAGATGCGTGGCGCCCCCATGCTTTTCCAATTGAAGGCCTGGCGGAAGATCTCGGTACGCGGCCATGGCTTCCTCCACTCTGTCAAACAAATAGCGCCGTCGGTCAGAGGCCGCGACTTGACGCAGTGCGTTGATTTGGTGGTTCATATTCAGGAAATAGTGTTTGTACAGGGCTGGCTGATTGAAGGTCGGTTCGACAGCCTGGGCAAGGGCATCATCCGCCCATTGAGTCGGCACGTAGACGCGATTCCATATGCGCGGTGCGAGCTGACGGATTCGCTTCGCATCTTCGAACTGAACCCAGTTCAAAAGGCCTGCTAGGTAGATGCGCGCCTTCGGTCCACGTCGATCGCCTTCTGACTCGACGAATTTGTCCACCGAGAAGATGCGCGTGTTCTCGAAGGAGCCCATCGTGATGTTGAGATCCCCGGATGCGGAGAATAGTAGCCCCTCCGTATTGGTGTAACCCACAGTTAGCGCCAGGCCGGTGCTCAACACGTCGGAGAAGAACCTCAAGCAGTCTCGGAGGAACTCGCCATCCTGGACTTGCTTGTAGTCACGCACGTGCTCGTACATGAGATACACCTCATCCACGGCAGGGAACGACGTGATCCAGTTCAACAGGCTCTGCCTCCATGCAGGGTGCTGGATCATCGGCGCTGTGACGGCCAGAGACAGACAAAGCGACCTGTCGCCTGCATGTTCCATGAACGCATCGACCGTGAATGCGTTATGCAGGTCGAAGTAGTCAGGAAACGGTTGGCTCAAGAAGCGCGTCGGAACGACGATTTTTCGGAAACCTTGCTCGATCTGGAAATCGATGCAGTCCCTTGCCACTGCCGGCGCATGCGCCGCGAACGTTGACGTCTGGAAACCTCCGTCAACTTGTTCAGGGAAGAAGGAATATGTCTGGAGCTTCTGCTTCCTTGAGTTCGGCAGGTAGAACTGTGGATCGAAAATCGACGCCGCACGGGTGCTCGCGCTCAGTCGCTCGACCGTGGCCCTCGCTTGATGAAGCGGGCTGAGGATGAGACCGTCCCCACACGACTCTCTTTCGAATGATTCGACGTTCCAGTTGCTGTTATGGCCAACCTGATGGAGCAATCCAAGCGGCATGAGTTTTCCTCCTTCTACTTCGAGTACAGGGTCTGAAGTTCTTGAATGAACAGCCCGGGCGTGCGCTGTCTCTTGAATGGCTCCTTTTGGAGCGCCTTCGTGACGAAATCGGAGAACGCTTGCGACGAGTTCGCCGCGATGGCCAGCGGGGTTGGGTGGTGCATTTGTGCCGCCATCATGATTTCATGCATCGCCATGCCAGGTCGAGGTTGAAACGGCTCCTTCCCCGAGAGCAGGCGATACATCAAAACACCGATGGAGAAGAAGTCAGTCTTGAAGCTAACCGAAACCCTATCATTGGCAATCTGCTCAGGCGCTGCGTAGCCCGCGGTGAACGGTGCCCGGCCCCATCCGGTCTCGGTCAAGCCCTGGGCCCCCGTCTCTCGGGCGATTCCCAAGTCAATGACGACCACCTCACCGCTGCGGCGGATAAGGATGTTCGCCGGTTTGATGTCACGGTGCACAAAACGCTTGGGGTGTTGCCACAACGGCAACAGCGCGTTAGCGATGCCGAGAGCCAACTCGACAACGCGTTTTTCATTCCCAGCACACTGGGTGAAAAGTTCGTCAAGCGACGTCGAATCAATGAACTCCTCGACGGTAACGTAGAGTCGTTCTGGCAAGCGCTCTTCAGTAAGCGGGTTTTCGGTGAATAGGTTGCTATATAAAAGCTTGGGGAAGTTCGACGGGCGCACATCCTCGAGGATTGCAGTCTCCGCTTGAAGCCGAGCGAGCGTTTGCGAGTCAGCCCCCGAAACGACCTTCACAACGATTTCGCCCCAAGCCCCCCAGCCGTACAGGAAAGGCTTCTCGTCCGGGTCGTCCCCGGTCGATGGGCGCACATCCGGTGGAATCTGAGCGTCGTCGAAGTGGGCGAGGTAGACCACGCGCTGACCAGACTCGGCGAGCGGACGGTCGATCGCGAGACTTGGCAGGCACGCGAGCAGATCGTCGCGCAGCTGCAGCGAATCTTTTGGCAAGGAGATCCTCCGGCGTTCTTGTTGGCCTCGGCTCCCTGGCGACGCTCAGGGAGTCTGGCAATGATGTAACGAAGATACCAGAGGTGAGTTGCCAGCGGGAGCTGGGAAGCGACGGTGGCTGTTTGACCTTGGCCTTCTAGTCGACCAGCCATAAACGATCGAGCGGCCGCGCATCGATAAGACGCTGTGTTCGCTCTGCAAGCCCAGAGCCGCAGTTCGTGATCGCGATCTGAGAAGCGGCTATCGCTACTCAGCAGAAGTCCAAGGTAATGAATCGATCGGCCAATGCTGCCATCGCCTCTCGGCAGTCCACGCTCCCGCCGAAGTTCATCTAGCCTTCCCACGCTCAAACTCATGCAACAACGCCAACATGATCCGGCGCTGCTCCGCCGTCAGCGCATGAAACCGCTCAGCGAACGCTTTCCCGCTGATCTCCTCGCCCGACACCCTCGACGTCTTGCGATTGCCCTGCGGATCCGGCCCGTAGTGCAACCAGTGCGGCGACACGTCGAGAAACTTCGCGATTCGCTCGATGCTGTCGACTCGCGGTATGGCGCGACCCGTCGCCCACTTGTGAGCGGTCTGAACGCTGACGCCCGACCGAAAAACCGGCGCGAGTGCATCGGCGAGCGCCGTTCCTCCAAATTTCTTGTATCCGCGCTGCGCCATCGCGAGACGCAAGCGATCAGTAAAGGCTTCGGATTCTTTGGTTCGGTCTACCACCCACCGATTCTCAGGAGCAGTTGATTTTTATCATTCACCCGAGATGGCTAAATTTAGCTTATGCAAGTTAAAATCGAAAGCAGCCGTGAGACGTCCAGCAATGCATTGGACGTCGACGGTCATCGCAGAACTTCGTTTTTTAGGGAGGAGACCAAATGCCTTGCAACGACAAGGTTCGGACAGGGACGCCCGAGCCATGAAGACCCGACAAGTCCCCTCCCCCTTCCCGACTGCGCGCCCCCTCAGGCTGCCGCCGTCGCTCTACCTGCCGACGCCCAAGGCCAAGCCCACGCGCAGCGCACCTGCCGCCCTCGTCGGAACCCAGGTGAACCGCCTGCGCCGGGCTGCCGGCGTTTCGGCCCTGGAGCTCACAAAGCGCTCGGGTGTCTCGCGCTCCATGCTCTCGCGCATCGAGAACGGCCAGGTATCGCCCTCCGTCGAGATGTTGGACCGGCTGGCAAACGCATTGGGCGTTCCGCTTTCACGCCTCTTCGCGGACCACCGCTGGCACGCCGACTTCAGCCATGTGCCCTCAGGCAAGGGCCTTCGGGTCGAACGCCTGGGCACCGTCGCGGACTACCGCTACGAGCTGCTCGGCCATGTGCTCTCTGGCAACCTGTTCGTCGAGCCCTACCTCGTCATGCTCGAAGCCGACGCTCAACCCCATGTGACCTTTCAGCATCCGGGCTTGAAGTTTCTCTACTTTCTGTCGGGCGACGTCACCTATCGCTATGGGCCCCGACGCGTGAAGCTGGGCGTCGGTGATTCGCTGCTCTTCGACGCCACCGCCATGCACGGTATCGAAGACCTCGGCACGCTGCCGGTGTCGTACCTCTCCGTCGTCTTCACCTTGCGCGGCTAGGCCTTCGTTCGCGGCCTGCCGCGATGCTTGTCGCAGGTCAATGAGCCCCGCGCGTGGGAGGGCTAGCCTTGTGTCTTTCCTTTCAATGCGGAGAAGACACATGGCAGCATCGCTTTCGCTCGATTTGCCCTTCATGGACCGGGCGCACGAGCAGTTCACGGCCCTGCTGAAGCGCGTCGACGAAGCCGGCGACGCCGAGCTGCCGGCCGCTTGGCAGCGGGTGGTCGACCTGGCTGCCCAGACCTTCGCGCGCGAGGACGAGTGGATGCAGGCCACCCGCTTCTCCTGCCGCAAGGACCACACGCTGCAGCACCGGGTGGTGCTGGAGGTCATGCGCGAAGGCATCGTGCAGGCCCGCGAGGGCCAGCTGCTGCAGGTCCGGCAGATGTCCTGGCAGTTTCGCGACTGGTATCTCAAGCACGTGCAGTCGATGGATGCGGCGCTGGCGCTGCATCTGCGGGGGGCGCGGTTCGAGCCGGCGAATTGGGGGGATGAGGGTGGGCGTGGAGAGGCGCGGGTGCGGGTGTCCAGTTGAGGACGGGTGGCTCGCAGCGGATGTCGCAGATGGGCCCACTGGATTCACACGATTTTCTCCAAAGCCGTCACAAAGCAGCGCTCGTCGGGTCGGTGAGCTGAATAACTTTCCGTGGCCGATTTGTCTCCGTCCGCTTGACATCCCCCTTTGGCAAACTGAAGATGGCCGCCCCTCAACGAGCGGAGCACACCATGCATCGCTTTCCATCGATTCTTGGTTGCAGCGCCATCGTCCTGGCCGTTACTGCACCTTGGACGGCACAGGCCCAATCCGCCATCCCGCCAATGCAGGCACAAGGCGACGTGAAGTATGTCTGTGGCGGAATCGGCTCGAGGCAGTCAACCGCATTTCGCGGCGCGATGAGAGATCACACACTTTCGCTGATGTTTGTGAACACGCGCGGCGAGTTCCTGGCCGCGGTCGCGGTCACGGTCAAGAACGATGCAGGCACGGGCGTGCTTTCAATTCCCTCCTCGGGCGGACCAATTTGCCTTATCGACCTGGCGCCTGGTCGATACACGGTTACAGCGGAGCCCCAGGGGAAAGCGGCACAGACCCGCATGGTCGGGGTCGGAAGAGGTAGTAGCTCGCTTGAGTTCAGGTTTTAGATCCGCCCCAGTGGCGTTGCAAGAGAGGTCCTTTCTCGCGCTCGAACGCGGGCGCAGTCGCGCTGCATGGGGGCTTGATCAGGAAGAACGGAATCACGGCGCAGTGACCGTCGTGAAAGGAACACCATGATGTCTGGCAAGCGTCTCGGCCTGATGCTGGCCGTCCTCGCGGCGGTTCTTTCACTGTTGCAGGCATGTTCGCAGCCCATCGTTTCGCAAGCGCCGGAGTCCGGCGTGCAGCGTCTCTACATCCTGAACTGTGGCGAAGGCGTCGCGGGGGACATCTCCCGGTGGTCACCGGGCGTCAACGTGGGCAAGTCGATGCCATTCGCCGGAAGCTGCTATCTCATCAAGCACGCGCAGGGCTGGATGCTTTGGGACACGGGCCTCGCCGACTCGGTCGCGGCCATGCCCGAGGGCTTGCGACCCTCGGACCCGCGCGCGATCACCTGGCGCCTGCCGAAGACGCTCGCAGCGCAGATCGATGAACTCGGATTGAAGCCGTCGAACATCAAATACGTCGCGGTGTCTCATAGCCACCCCGATCACATCGGCAATGTCGACATGTTCCGGAATTCGATGCTGATGGTGCAAAAAGCCGAATACGACTCCCCGGGCGGAAGCTCCCTTCGGTCCCGACCCAATGCGACAGTGACCACGATCGAAGGCGACCGCGACGTGTTCGGCGACGGCAGCGTCATCATCATCTCGACACCCGGGCACACCGTGGGGCACCAATCGCTGCTCGTCAAGCTGCCCCGCACCGGCGCCGTCCTGCTGTCCGGTGATGCTGTCCACTTCAAGGAGAACTGGGACAACAGACGCGTCCCATCGATCAATTTCAACGCGGAGCAGACCGCCGCCTCTATGCAGCGGCTCGCGCACATCATGGCCAGTGACAAGGCCCAGCTCTGGATCAACCACGACAAGGCGCAGCGCGACGGACAGAAGCTGTCGCCCGCGTTCTACGAGTAGGCGGAGCGGACGGGGTCACTGCTGGCATATTTCCAAAAACGTTCCAGTCTTTGGCTGGTCGACCGTTCCCGGTCGCTCCTCTTCGCCGTCTCACGCCTCGCCGGGTTTCCAATCCGGGCTGTAACCGCCAAGCGCCGGGTGGTACATCTCGTCCCCGTCGTGCTGAGTGAACTCGACGTTGAGCCGGTTCTCCTGCAGGCCGAGAATGTCGATGCAGTGCTGGCAGAGGGCCTTTGCTACTTGCATTCGCAGCTCGGCGGGCCGCCCTCGGCGGATGTCCAGCATGAGCATCGAGACGGGAGTCGGCTCGTCTCCCACTTCTGGAATGCGCCACACCCCGCCCTCGCCCAGCTCACGGATGGCGACGCTGATTCGCCGAATGTCCACGGACATCATGCGCGCGTAGGTCTCACTCATCGCCGCAGCCAACCGCTTCTTGTCGCCTGTGGAATAGCTGCAGGTCACGTCCAACTGAAGGTACGGCATATGAACTCCATCGAGGCACGATTCTCGGCGGCGTTGAATAGGATCCTGTCGCGAAGCGCGCCGCCGCGATCATCGGTTCCGCGATCTTCCTGGTCATCTCGGCCGCATCAGGATGTTCGGCTTCGTTGCGGTGGCAATCGGTGCTCCTTCGAGGGTTGGCGGGCGCGCAATCTCCGACATCATCCGCCGCGATGGCCCGCGGCGGAATTGCACCTTGGTGCAGCGCAGCGCCTGGCTGCGCGTGTTGGCGCGGGGCCCCATGAAGAATATGCTACGCCCGCGGGGTCCCGCGTCGCGTTCGCTGAATCCTGTGGTCCATCAACCGAAAGGAGCCTGAATGACAACCAAGCAACCCAACATCCTGATCCTCTGGGGCGACGACATCGGCATTTCGAACATCAGCCACAACAGCCGGGGCCTCATGGGCTATCGGACCCCCAACATCGATCGCATTGCAGAGGAAGGGGTGACATTCACCGACTACTACTCGCAGCAGAGTTGTACGGCCGGCCGTGCCTGCTTCATATGCGGCCAGAACCCGATCCGCACCGGCCTGACCAAGGTCGGGATGCCGGGCGCCACCGTCGGCCTGCAGAAAGAGGACCCGACCATCGCCGAATTGCTGAAGCCGCTCGGCTATGCCACGGGCCAGTTCGGCAAGAACCATCTCGGCGACCGCGACGAGTTCCTGCCGACCATGCATGGTTTCGACGAATTCTTCGGCAATCTCTATCACCTGAACGCCGAGGAAGAGCCCGAGCTCCCCGACTACCCGAAGGATCCCGAGTTCAAGAAGCAGTTCGGTCCACGCGGCGTGCTGCACTGCATCGCCGACGGCAAGGGCGGGCAGACGATCAAGGACACCGGCCCGCTGACCAAGAAGCGCATGGAAACCATCGACGAGGAGATCACCGACAGTGCGATCGCCTGGATGGAAAAACAGGCGAAGGCGGATCAGCCCTTCTTCCTTTGGTACAACTCGACAGCGATGCACTTCCGCACGCATGTCGCCGAGAAGAACCTCGGCAAGAGCGGACAGGACCCCTACAGCGATCGCATGGTCGTCCACGACGAGCAGATCGGGCAGATGCTCGCCAAGCTCGACGAACTGGGCATTGCCGACAACACGATCGTCATGTACTCCACCGACAACGGCCCGGAGAACGACACCTGGCCCGACGGCGCCACCACCCCGTTTCGGGGCCAGAAGGACTCCAACTGGGAGGGCGGCTGGCGCGTGCCGTGCTTCATGCGCTGGCCGGGCAAGATCAAGGCCGGCTCGGTGCTGAACGGCATCGTCTCGCACATCGACATGTTCCCGACCTTGCTCGCGGCCGCCGGCAATCCGGATGTGAAGCAGCAATTGCTCGACGGCTGCACGGTCGACGGCAAGAAGTTCAACGTCCATCTCGACGGCTACAACCAGATCCCCTACCTGACCGGCGCGGTGAAAGAGAGCCCGCGAAATGCCATCGTGTACTTCAGCGATGACGGCGAGGTGATCGCGGTGCGGGTTGGCGACTACAAGTTCCACCTGGCCGTGCAACGCGCGAATACGATGCGGCAGTGGGCCGAGCCGTTCGTGAAGCTTCGGCTGCCGTACATCATGAACCTGCGCCGCGACCCTTACGAGCGGGCCGAATTCAATTCGAACACCTACCTGGACTGGATGGTCGACCACGTGCCGCAGATGTACCTCATGCAGGCGGTCATTGCGGAGCAGGTCGCCGACTTCGCCAAATTCCCGCCTCGGCAGAAGCCGGCCTCGTTCAACCTGGATGCGGTGTTGGCGCAGGTGGCGGGACACGGCCATTCCTGAGCTCCGCGAGGCGCACGGGGTGGACGTCGAACGGGTGGCGCGGGAGGTGAGCGCGTTCTACGAACGCCATCCCTACCCGCCTCCGGTCGACGACCTGGAGCCCTACCGAAAACTGTGGACCGATGACCGGCGGCGCGCCGATGCCCATCTCTACTGGCCGCAGGCCGCTTATCGGGACGATCGGACCCTGCTGGTGGTCGGATGCGGCACTTCGCAGGCGGCGAGGCACGCGCTGCGCTGGCCGCGGGCGAAAGTCGTCGGGATCGATGTCAGCTTGACGAGCATCGAGAGCACCGAACGCCTCAAGCACAAGTACGGCCTGGACAATCTCGAGTTGCTCCAGCTTCCGGTGGAGCGCGCAGCCGGACTCCGGCGCAGCTTCGACCACATCGTCTGCACCGGCGTGCTGCACCACCTGCCTGACCCCGACGCGGGCCTGAGGGCCCTGCACGGCGTGCTGGCGCCCGACGGCGCCATGCAGCTCATGGTCTACGCGCCCTATGGCCGTGCCGGTGTGTACCTGTTGCAGGACTACTGCCGACGGCTCGGGATCGGGGCGACGGCACAAGAGATCAAGGCGCTCGCGCAGAGCCTTCAGGCCATCCCGCCGGATCATCCGCTGATGCCGGTGCTGCGCAATTCGCCGGACTTCGGCAACGAAGCGGCGCTGGCCGATGCGCTGCTTCATCCCTGCGACCGGGCCTATTCGGTCCCGCAGCTGATGCACTTCATCGAGGCTGGCGGCTTCCGGTTCGGGCGCTGGATCGAGCAGGCCGCCTACCTGCCGCAATGCGGCGTGCTGGCGTCGACGCCCCATCACGCCCTGCTCGCCCGACTCCCGCCGCCGGAGCAGTATGCCGCCGTGGAACTCTTCCGGGGATCGATGATTCGCCACAGTGCCGTGGTCTACCGGAACGATCGACCCGATCATGAGCCGATCAGCTTCCAGGGCGAAGCGTGGCTCGACTACGTGCCGGTCCGTGTCCCGGACACGATCATGGTGGAGGAGCGATTGCCGCCCGGCGCCGCAGCGGTGCTGATCAACCGGCATCACACCTACACCGATTTGTATCTGCCGATCAACCTGCATCAGAAGCAGCTGGTCGATGCGATCGATGGCAAGAGGTCCATCGGCGAGATGGTGTCAGGAAGCGCGCTTCGCAACGTCGCGCGCGTCCTGTTCGAGGGGCTCTGGTGGTACGACCAGGTGGTGTTCGACGCATCGCGCGCCCGAAATCAAGCTTTCAGTTTCCCGCGGGCATGAGTCCGCCCAGCAGCCAGCGCATCAGGTCCTGCACCGGCCGGATCTGGTTGCCGAAGGGCAGCCGCCCCGCGCCGCGGAAGAACAGCCCCTGCCCGGTGCGGCCCGCCAGCGCGTGGCCCAGCATCTTGTCGATGCAGAACTTGCCCCAGCCCGGCGTGCCGTCGCGCAGCCCGCAGTGCGCCAGGCAATCGAAGCGCATGGTGCAGGCTGTTTCACGGTGGACCTTGGCCATCAGCCGCGGCTCCAGCCGCAGATACTTGTCGAGCCAGGGCGTGCGCACCGCGCGCGCCGGCAGGCCCGCGACACTGGTGAACTCGACCAGATCCTCGGGCGCGGCATCGGCCAGCACGCGCTTGAAGGCCGGGTCGGCATCGCATTCGGTGGTCACCGCGAAGGCGGTGCCGAGCTGCACCGCCGAGGCGCCGAGCGACTGCAGCCGGCGGATGTCATCCAGGTTCTCGATGCCGCCGGCCGCGATCAGCGGAATGCGGCCCTCGATGCCCGCGGTCCTGAAGAAGGCCTGCACCTGCGGCAGCACGACGTCGAACTCGAAGCGCGGGTCGTTCAGGTCGCCGACCCTGGCAGCGCCGAGGTGGCCGCCCGCCAGCCGCGGATGCTCGATCACGATGGCATCGGGCAGGCGGCCCTTCTTCTCCCACTTGCGCACCACCAGTTGCACGCCGCGCGCATCCGACAGGATCGGGATCAGCGCCACGCCGGGGTGCTCACGCGCCAGGTCGGGCAGGTCGAGCGGCAGCCCGGCACCGACCACCAGCGCATCGGCGCCGCAGGCCATCGCATGCCGCACCTGCGCCTCGTAGGCGGTGAGCGCCTTCATGACATTGACCGCGACCAGGCCGCGGCCGCCGGCGAGCTGCCGGGCCTTCTTGATCTCGCGGCCCAGCGCCTCGAGGTTGGCGGCGTCGATGCGCGCACCGGCATCGGGCTCGGCCTCGATGTTGGCGGTCCGGGCCCACAGGTCCGGGTGCAGGCGGCGCAGGTCGACCGACGACACGGTGCCGGCCAGCCGCCCGGCCGACACCCCGACGCCCATGCCACCCTGCACCACCGGCAGCAGCTCGCGGCCCGCCAGCGTCCAGCGCCGCAGGCCGGAAGCGCTGGCCAGCGCCCCGAGTCGCCCGGCGGCGACCTGTACTTGATCGGAAACCTCGCTCATCCGGCGCTATCGGAGCACCAGCACCGGCAGGGTGGAATGGGTCAGCACGTGCTGGGTCTCGCTGCCGATCAGCATCCGGCCGAGGCCCTTGCGGCCGTGCGAGGCCATCACGATCAGGTCGCAGGCCTGGTTGCCGGCTGCGGCAATGATCGATTCGGCGACCTGGGTCGAATGGGCCACCAGCGGATGGCAGGAGACGCCGCGCCCGCGGGCCCGCTCGCCGATGGCAGCCACCAGGGCCTGTGCGTTCTCCTGGCGCTGCTTGTCGATGGTCGCGCTTTCCACCGACTCACGCACCGTCGAGCCATCCATGTAGCTCTTGGGCGGCCGGCGCGCCACCGTGAAGACGACCAGTTCGGCGCCGTGATGCCGCGCCAGTTCGATGGCACTCTCGACCGCCTTTTCGGACAGCGGGGAACCATCGGTGGCGACCAGGATTTTCTTGAACATGATGGAGGTCTCCGGTTGAAGGCCTCCAGTCTCGGCCAGCCGCGGCCCGCCCGGATTGACAGGGATCAAGCTTGCATCGCGTGCCGCTGCGGCGTGCCGGGAGTCAGCGCGGGGCCGAGGCCGATCGGTGCCGGCACGGCATTGACGATGCGGGTGTAGAGCGCGCGGTAGGTGTCGTCGGGTTCGTGGCCGGTGAAGGGATCGCGATGGGCGCCGAAGGCGGCGTCGAGATCGCGCCAGTCGTCTTCGGTGAGCACGCGCTCGGCCAGCGGCAGGATTTCCTTCTCCTCCTGCGCCATGTGGGCCAGGTAGAAGTCGGTGTAGCGCGCGATCGCTCGCTCGAAAGGCTCGCGGTGCGCCTCGCCGAGCATCTCGTAGACCAGCAGGGCATGTTCGACTTCACGGATGTTGCGCTCGCCGAGCGCATGGTCCCGGTCCAGGTGGTCGAGCAGTTCGCGCGACAGCGGCGTGCGGGCGCGCAGCTTGGGAAACAGCAGCTCGGTCTCGTGGCGGTGATGGCGCTGCTCGGGAAACTGGTCGACATAGAACAGCATCGCCCGCAAGGCCGAGAAGTCGGGCGTGCTCTGCTGTCTTCGATGGACATCGAGCAGCAGGAGGATCGAGCGCAGCATCGCCGAAAGGGCCGCGTGCTCGTCGCGGATGATGCGGGTGGTGGCGTGTGTCATTTTCGAGTCTCCGGAGTGGAGTCCCCAGCTTTCCACGGCCGGCGCCACGCGGCCTTGCCCCAGATCAACAAGACGCCGTGTCGCCCCGTGTTGCCAACGGTCAACACGGCGGCCTGCGCTGGCCGGATACTGGCGGCATCTCAAGCTTCGGCAGGAGCGCGCCATGTACCAACGGATCCTCGTCCCCCTCGACGGCAGCGCGACATCGAAGCAGGGCCTCGACGAAGCGATACGGCTCGCTGCCAAGACCCACGGGCGGCTGCGGCTGGTGCACGTGGTCAACTCGCAGTCGATGGCCATGGCGATGGGCCTTGCCGCCGGCCCGGTCGGCGACTGTTTCGAGGTGCTCGCGCGCAACGGCCGGCAGATCCTGGACGACGGCCAGGCCGCGGCCGCCGCGGCGGGCGTCGAGGCCGAGACGCTGCTGCATGACGGCGCGTCGAACCCGGTCCCTGAACTGATCGCCGCCGACGCCGGCCGATGGCCCGCCGACCTGATCGTGATCGGCACCCATGGCCGCCGCGGCGTCGAGCGCTTCGTGGGGGGCAGCTGCGCCGAGTACCTGCTGCGCTGCACGCCGGTGCCGGTGCTGCTGGTGCGGGCGCCGGCCGACGGCGACGCGCACGCGCACCGTCACGCCCATTGACAGGGGCCCCGAGGGTGCGCGCATGATGCGGGCCCCCGGTTCATCCGCAGAGGCGCCATGAGCATCCGCCACCTCGACCGACTGCTTTTGCCGCGATCCGTCGCCGTGCTCGGTGCCTCGCACCGGCCCGGCGCGATCGGCACCCGCGTCTGGCAGCACCTGCGCGCGGGCGGTTTTGCCGGCCCGGTCTACCCGGTCAACCTCAAGCATGCGCGGCTCGACGGCCTGCCCGTCTTCGCGCGGGTGGCCGACCTGCCCGCGGCGCCGGACCTGGCCCTGATCTGCACGCCGGCGCGCACGGTGGCGCGGCTGGTGGCCGAACTCGGGGCGGCCGGTTGCCGGGCCGCGGTGATCGTCGGCACCGGGTTGAGCGCCGCCGAGCAGCAGGCCGCGCTCGACGCCGCCCGGCCGCACCTGCTGCGCCTGCTGGGCCCGGACTCGCTCGGCGTCCTGAGCCCGCACATCGGCCTCCGTGCCGGCCTGGCCCACGTCGCCGCACGGCCGGGCGAGCTGGCGTTCATCTCACAGTCAGGCGCGGTGGCCAGCGCGATGCTGGACTGGGCCGCCAGCCGGGGCATCGGCCTGTCGCACCTGGTGGCGCTGGGCGAGCACTGCGACGTCGATGCCGGCGACCTGCTCGACCGGTTCGCGAGCGACGGCCGCACCCGCGCCATCCTGCTCTATGTCGAATCGATCGCCTCGCCGCGCAAGTTCATGTCGGCCGCGCGCGCCGCGGCGCGCAACAAGCCGGTGATCGTCGTCAAGGCCGGCCGCGCGGGCCAGGGCCTGCGTGCCGCCGCCTCGCACTCCGGCGCCCTGGCCGGCTCCGACATCGTCCATGACGCGGCCATCCGCCGCGCCGGCATGCTGCGGGTGGACACGCTGCAGGAGCTGTTCATGGCGGCGGCGACGCTGGCGCGGTTCCGCCTCAACCGCAGCGAGGCTCTGACCATCCTCGGCAACGGCGGCGGCGCCGGCGTGATGGCGGCCGACGCCGCCGCCCGCGCCGGGATCCGGCTGGCCGAGCCCGGTGCCGCGCTGCTCGAGCAGCTCGGCCGTGCCTTGCCGCCGGAGGCTTCCTGCGCCAACCCGATCGACATCCTCGGCGACGCGCCGGCGGCGCGCTATGCCGCGGCGCTGTCGGCGCTGCTGGCGGACCCCGCGAGCGGCGCCGTGCTGTTCATCCACGCCCCGACGGTGGCCGAGCGCAGCGACGAGATCGCCCGCGCCTGCGCGCCGCTGGTCCGCGCCAACGACCCGCGCGTGATGGGCTGCTGGCTCGGCGATGCCGACATGGCGCCGGCACGCCAGCTGTTCGAGGCGGCCGGCATTCCCGACTACCCGACGCCCGAAGACGCCGTGCGCGCCTTCGGCATGCTGCAGACCTACCGCAGCAACCAGGCGCTGTTGATGGAGGCGCCCAGCGCCAGCGAGAACCCGGCGCCCGATGTGCCGGCGGCGCAGCGGCTGCTGGAAGCAGCCGCCGCCGACGGCCGCGAATGGCTGGCCGAACACGAGGCCAAGGCGGTGCTGCAGGCCTACGGCGTGCCGGTGGTGCGCACGCGGATGGTCCCGGCGTCGGCCGCAGGCCTGCTGGACGCGGCCCGCGAGCTCGGCTATCCGGTAGTGCTCAAGATCGTGTCGCGCGATGTCGCCCACAAGACCGATGTCGGCGGCGTCAGGCTGGACCTGCGCGACCCGGCCGCGCTTGAACAGGCCGTGGGCGAGATGCGGCAGGCGCTGGCCGCCCTGCAGCCCGGCGCGCGCATCGACGGCTTCACCGTGCAGCCGATGGTGCACCGCCCGCACGCGCAGGAGGTGATCGTCGGGGCCAGCATCGACGCGGTCTTCGGCCCGGTCATCCTCTGCGGCGGCGGTGGCATCGCGGTCGAGGTGACGGCCGATGTCGCGGTCGCGCTGCCGCCGCTCAACCGCAGCCTGGCGCGCGAGCTGGTCTCGCGCACCCGCGTGTCTCGGCTGCTGGCCGGCTACCGCGACCATCCGCCGGCCGATCTCGATGCACTGCACGACGTGCTGATCGCGGTGTCGCAGATGCTGGCCGACCTGCCGCAGCTGGCCGAGCTCGACATCAATCCGCTGTGGGTCGACGAGCACGGCGCGCTGGCGCTCGACGCCCGGCTGCGGGTCGCGGCCGGCCGGGTGGCCGGCGCCGCCAACTTCGCGATCCGGCCCTATCCCACGCAGTGGGTCCGCCAGGCCGAGTGGAACGGCCGTCCGATCACGATCCGGCCGATCCGCCCGGAGGACGAAGGCCAGCACCGGCGCTTCCTGCGAAGGCTCACCCCCGAGGACGTGCGCATGCGGCTCTTCCAGGCGCGCAGCGAACTGCCGCGCAGCGAACTGGCCCGGCTGGCCCAGATCGACTACGACCGCGAAATGGCCTTCATCGCCGAGGCCACGGCGGCGGACGGCCAGCCCGAGACGCTCGGCGTCGCCCGCACCGTCTGCGACCCCGACAACGTCGAAGCAGAGTTCGCGCTGCTTGTGCGCTCCGACCTCAAGGGCGGCGGCCTCGGCCGGATGCTGTTCGAGCAGCTGATCGCGCACGCCCGCAGCCGCGGCACCCGGCGCCTGGTCGGCATGATCCTGCGCGAGAACACCCGCATGCTGAAGCTGTCGCGGGCGCTGGGCTTCGAGCGCGTGCCCAGCCTGGAGGATTCCGCCGACGTGTTGCACGTGGCCCTGAACCTGGAACCGCCGCCGCCCGCCGCCTGAGCGGCACGGGCCCCTCGCTCAGCGGCACCAGGCCTCGACCTGGTGCGCGAGGTCGAGCCAGAGCGCCTGCAGCGCCACCGCCGCGAGCATCGCGCCCGCCAGCCGCGTGCCCCACTGCTGCGACAGGATGCCGGCGCCCGACCGCAGGCGCTGCCACAGCCAGGGCGCCAGCAGCAGCGACAGCGCGCTGCCGGCCGCGAACAGCGCCATGACGGCCGCGCCTTCGAGCACGCCGTTGCCCAGGGCCGCCAGCATCAGCGCCGAGTACAGCAGGCCGCAGGGCAGCGCGACCCAGAGCGCGCCGGCCGCCAGCACGCCGAAGGGGCTGCGGGTCATGGGCTGCAGCCGCGCCGACGCCCAGCGCCCGAAGCGGTGCGCCCAGGCGGGCTGCCGGCCCGAGGCGGCCAGCAGCAGGCCCCACGCCAGCACGAACACATGCAGCAGCAGCCAGGCCGGGCGCAGCGCGCTGACCTGCTGGCCCGCCAGCGCCAGGCCCTGGGCAGCGGCGGCCGCCACCGCCCCGGCGGCCGCATAGCCGGCCACCCGGCCCACGTGGAACAAGGCGCCCGCCGGCAGCGAGCGGCCCGGGGACTGCAGCGCGGCGACGCCGCCCGCCGGTGCCCGCACGATGCGGATCACGCCGGCGCAGGCCGCGCCGCACATCGCGACGCAGTGCGGCCCGCCGGCCAGCCCCATCACGAATGCGGTGGCGAGCAGGGCGGACTGCATGGGGGAGCGTGCGGGCTCATCACACGATGCGCGAGAAGCGCGTGCGGTTGCGGTCAGCCTGCAGGTAGCGGTCGAACACCATGGCGATGGCGCGGACGAAGAACCAGCCCAGCGGCGTGACCTCGAGGTGGCGATCGCCGACCACCACCAGGCCCTGCGCCTCGAGCGGCGCCAGCGCTTCGAGCTCGGCCGCGAAGCAGCGCTCGAAATCGACCAGGTGGGCCGAGCCGATGGTCTCGAAATCGACCCGGCCCTGGCACATGATCGCCATGATCACGGTGCGCCGCAGCACGTCGTCGCGGGTCAGCGCCAGGCCGCGCACCACCGGCAGCCGGCCCTGGTCGAGCAGGTCGTAGTACTCCTCGAGCGTCTTGGCGTTCTGGCTGTAGGTGGCGCCGACCCGGCCGATCGCCGACACGCCCAGCGCCACCAGGTCGCAGTCCGGCTGGGTGCTGTAGCCCTGGAAGTTGCGGTGCAGCCGGCCCTGCCGCTTGGCCACCGCCAGCGCGTCGCCGGGCAGCGCGAAATGGTCCATGCCGATGTAGACGTAGCCGGCCTCGGTGAACGCGGCGATAGAGCGCGACAGCATCTCGACCTTGGCCGCCGCATCGGGCAACGCCTCGGTCGCGATGCGGCGCTGGGCCTTGAAGCGCTCGGGCAGGTGGGCATAGGCATAGAGCGCGATGCGGTCGGGCCGCAGCGCGCAGACCTGGGCCAGCGTGCGGTCGAAGGAGGCCGCGCTCTGGCGCGGCAGCCCGTAGATCAGGTCGACGTTGACCGAATCGAAGCCCAGCCCGCGGGCCGTCGCCATCAGGTCGAACACCTGCCCGGCCGGCTGGATCCGGTGCACCGCCTTCTGCACGTCGGGGTCGAAATCCTGGACGCCGAAGCTCAGCCGGTTGAAGCCCAGCGCGGCCAGGGTCACCAGGCGTTCGCGGTCGACGGTGCGCGGGTCGATCTCGATCGAATGCTCGCCGTCCGGCGACAAGGTGAAGGCCTCGCGCAGCATGCCCATCAGCGTCCGCAGGCCGGCATCGTCGAGAAAGGTCGGCGTGCCGCCGCCGAGATGCAGCTGGCGGACCACGGCGCCGCGGCCGAGCCGCTCGACCTGCAGAGCGATCTCGCGCGCCAGGTAGTCCAGGTACTCGCGCCCCTTGCTCTTGTGGCGGGTCACGATCTTGTTGCAGGCGCAGTAGTAGCAGAGCGATTCGCAGAACGGGATATGCACGTAGAGCGACAGCGCCCGCGCGCTGGCGCCGGTGCTGCCGCGCTGTTCGAGCGTCTGGGCATAGTCCTCGGCCGTGAAGGCGTCGACGAAGCGGTCCGCGGTCGGGTAGGAGGTGTAGCGCGGCCCGGCGCAGTCGAACCGCTGCAGCACGGACGGCGCGGGCACCACGATGGGCGGCGTGAGGGCTGGAGCGGAGACGGGAGGCATCGCGGACGCAGGCATGGGCTTCGGTGTGTCACTATGCCGCCGTCGCGATCCGCAAACCTTGACCTGCATCAAGCATCCGGCCCACCCCCCCACGGACAATCCCCGCATGACCCCGACTGCATCAATGAAGCCCGAAAATATCAAGGTCGCCTGTTCCAACTGCAACCTGCGCGAGCTGTGCATGCCGGTCGGACTGGCGCCCGGGGAGCTGCAGCGCCTCGACGACCTGGTCGCCACGCGGCGCAAGATCAAGCGGCGCGAGACGCTGTTTCGCAATGGTGAGCCCTTCACCTCGCTCTATGCGATCCGCACCGGGGTCTTCAAGACCCGGGTCACCAGCGAGGACGGGCGCGACCAGGTCACGGGCTTCCAGATGGCCGGCGAGATCATCGGCCTCGACGGCATCGTCAACGACCAGCACACCTGCGACGCCGTCGCCCTCGAAGACTCCGAGGTCTGCGTGATGCCCTTCGAGCGCATCGAGGAACTGTCGCGCGAGGTGACGGCGCTGCAGCGCCACGTGCACCAGATCATGAGCCGCGAGATCGTCCGCGAGCATGGCGTGATGCTGCTGCTCGGCAGCATGCGGGCCGAGGAGCGGCTGGCGGCCTTCCTGCTGAACCTGGTGCAGCGGCTGCATGCGCGCGGCTTCTCGCGCTCCGAGCTGGTGCTGCGCATGACGCGCGAGGAAATCGGCAGCTACCTCGGCCTCAAGCTCGAGACCGTGAGCCGGACGATGTCGAAGTTCGCGGCCGACGGCATGGTCGAGGTCGAGCAGCGCAACGTGCGCATCCTCGATCCCGAGGCGCTGCGCCGCATCGTCAATCCGCCGGGCTGTTGAGCTCGGCCGCCGGCCGGGCCAGCAGCAGCGTCAAGGCGCCCGCCGCCGTGGCCAGCAGCCAGAAGGCAAAGAACCCGGCCGTGTAGACCGCCTGGCGAGAGGCGCCCAACGCCTCGCCGCGCCAGTTGAGGTCGCCCGGATCGACCAGTGCGAACACCAGCACCTCGAGCGCGCAGGCCAGCAGGAATGCCGGCCAGAGTATCCACATCCAGCGTTGCGCCTGCATGTTCAGCGCCTCGGCGACGGCACGTCGGCGCTCGGGGTGGCCGCGTGGTTGCGCCCGGCCACCGCCGGCATGAGCTTCTTGTCGGCCAGCGTGCGGTTGATCTCCACGCCCTTGCGGTAGTAGTCCTCGTCGACCACCGGGTCGGGCGTGCGCAGGGCCAGCCACAAGGTGGCGAAACTCGCGATCACCACCAGGCCCGGCCCGCCGATCACCATCCACACCAGCCCGAAGCGCCACCAGGGTGGACAGGGACGCGTCGCTTCGTCATGGCTGCTCTTGTCGGTCATCTTCTGCCTCCTTGGGGCCTGGATTTCATCGCGGGACCAGGAACACGGCCTTCTCGGACACGCTGCCCTGGCCGCCCTCCGCTCGAACGTCGAAATACACCTTGTGGGAACCGGCCGTCGCCGCACCGTAGGGCAGCTGCAGCCGCACCGCCACCCAGCGCGACTGCGCCGGCGCGACCTCGACCACCGGCTCCGAGGACACGTGCAGACCCTCGAGGCCGCTGGCTTCGATCCGGTAGCGCTGCACCTGCTCGGTGGCGTTCATGATCTGCAGGCGGTAGACGTTCTCGAGCTGGCCGCCCTCGACGATGCGGGCCAGCGAGGCGCGGTCGCGCACCACGTCGACCTTCAGCGGCGTGCGCGTCACCAGGCTCGCCAGCAGGCCGATGCACAGCGCGCCGAGCACCGCGGTGTAGACCAGCACCCGCGGCCGCAGAACGCGGCGCAGCACCTGGCGCGGCGTCCAGCGCCCGGCCATGCTGTTCTGCGTGGCGTAGCGGATCAGGCCGCGCGGGGTCGACATCTTGTCCATCACGATGTTGCAGGCATCGACGCACAGGCCGCAGCCGATGCATTCGTACTGCAGCCCCTGGCGGATGTCGATGCCGGTCGGGCAGACCTGGACGCACAGCTTGCAGTCGATGCAATGGCCGAACTCCGATGCGGCAGCGGCCGCCCGACCCTTGGCCGGCACGCCACGCGGTTCGCCGCGTGCCGTGTCGTAGCTCACGATGAGCGTGTCGCGGTCGAACATCGCGCTCTGGAAGCGCGCATAGGGGCACATGTACTTGCACACCTGCTCGCGCATGAAGCCAGCGTTGCCGTAGGTGGCGAAGCCGTAGAACAGCACCCAGAAGACTTCCCAGGAGCCCATCCGGGTCTGCAGGAATTCCATGGCCAGTTCGCGGATCGGCGTGAAGTAGCCGACGAAGGTGAAGCCGGTCCACAGGCCGATCGATATCCAGACCACGTGCTTGAACCACTTCTTGACCAGCTTCTCGGCCGAGAAATCGCCGCTGTCGAGCCGCATGCGCGCGATGCGGCTGCCCTCGATCTTCTCCTCGACCCACATGAAGATCTCGGTGTAGACCGTCTGCGGGCAGGCGTAGCCGCACCACAGGCGCCCCGCCACGGCAGTGAACAGGAACAGCGACAGCGCCGAGACCACCAGCAGCCCGGTCAGGTAGATCAGGTCCTGCGGATAGAGCACCAGCCCGAACAGGAAGAAGCGCCGCGCGCCGAGGTCGAACAGCACCGCCTGGCGCTGGCCCCACTCGAGCCAGGGCAGGCCGTAGAAGACCCCCTGCGTCGCGAACACCAGGGCCCAGCGCCAGCGGGCGAAATAGCCGCTGACGCTGCGCGGATAGATCTTCTTGTGGGCCGCGTAGAGCCCGACGTCCTCCTCGGCCGCCGCGATCGGGATCACGGTGCGCGGCTGCTGTGGCGTCGTCTGCTCGGTCATGGAAACGCTCATGGACAAGACTCGGGCGGCAGCCTCATTGCCCCGCGACGGTGGCCGCCTTGTTGTTCGACAGGCCCCAGACATAGGCGGTCAGCACGTGGATCTGCGCCTCGGTCAGGCGGCCCTGCTGCGCCGGCATCTGGTTGGTCTTGCCGCCGTTGATCATCGCGATGATCGCTTCCTGGCCATAGCCGTGCAGCCAGATCTTGTCGGCCAGGTTCGGCGCGCCCACCGCCGGGTTGCCGACGCCGCCGATGCCGTGGCAGGCCGCGCACGCCGTGAACTTGCTCTTGCCGAGTCCGGCGCGCACCGAATCGTGCGGGCTGTCAGACAGGCTCAGCACGTAGTTGGCGAGGTTCTTGACGTCCTCGGCCGATCCGACCGCCTCGGCCATCGGCGGCATCGTGCCGATGCGGCCGAGCGCGATGGTCTCGTGGATCTTCTCGGGCGTGCCGCCATGCAGCCAGTCGCCATCGGTGAGGTTCGGGAAGCCCTTGCTGCCGCGCGCATCCGAGCCGTGACACTGGGCGCAGTTGTTCAGGAACAGGCGCTCGCCGACGGCCATGGCGCCGCCGTCGGAGGCGAGCTTCTCGACCGGCTGCGCGGTGTAGGCGGCGTACACCGGGGCCAGCTCGGCGTTGGCCTTCTCCACCGCCTTCTCGTACTCGCCCTGGGTGCTCCAGGCCAGGGTGCCGCGGTAGCTGCCCAGCCCTGGGAACACCACCAGGTAGCCGATGCCGAACACGATGGTCAGCACGAACAGGCCCATCCACCAGCGCGGCATCGGGTTGTTCATCTCGCGCAGGTCCTCGTCCCAGACATGGCCGGTGGTGTTGTCGGCGTTCGAAGGGCCGCGGAAGCGGGCCGTCAGCCACAGCAGCAGCGCGCAGGCCAGGATGCCGCCGAGCGCGATCGCGGTGACGAAGTGCGACCAGAAGGCGTTGACGAAGTCGCTCACGACGGGTCCTCCTCGAACGGCAGGCGTGCCGCCTCTTCGAAGGCCTGCGCGTTGCGGCGCGAATACGCCCAGACCAGGATGCCGATGAAGGTCGCGAACGAGACCAGCGTGGCGGCGATTCGCAGGGTGGTGATGTTGTCCATCGCGGTTGTCCTCACTTGAGTGCCAGGCCGAGCGACTGCAGATAGGCGACCACGGCGTCCATCTCGGTCTTGCCCTTGACCGCGGCCGGCCCGGCCGAGATCTGCTCGTCGGTGTAGGGCACGCCGACCCGGCGCAGCGCCGTCATGTGGGCGGCCGACTCGGCGCCGTCGAGCGGCGCCTTCTCGAGCCAGGTGTAGGCCGGCATGTTCGACTCCGGCACCACGTCGCGCGGGTTGTTGAGGTGGATGCGGTGCCACTCGTCGCTGTACTTGCCGCCCACCCGGTGCAGGTCGGGGCCGGTGCGCTTGCTGCCCCACTGGAACGGGTGGTCGTAGACGAACTCGCCGGCCACCGAATAGTGGCCATAGCGCAGCGTCTCGGCGCGGAACGGCCGGATCATCTGCGAGTGGCAGTTGTAGCAACCCTCGCGCACGTAGATGTCGCGGCCCGCGAGTTGCAGTGGCGTCAGCGGCTCGACGCCGGCGACCGCCTCGGTGGTCGACTTCTGGAAGAACAGCGGCACGATCTCGACCAGGCCGCCGACCGCGATCACGAGCAGGATCAGCACGATCATCAGGAAGTTGTTGGTCTCGATCTTCTGGTGCGAGAAGCCCGGGGGAATGTTCGAACTCATGGGAGTGTCCTCAGGCGTGGGCCATGGCGGGCTGCGGGATCGGCGCGGGCTTGCTGAAGCCCGAGATCACCGTCATCCAGACGTTCCAGGCCATCACCAGCATGCCGCTCAGGTACAGCACGCCGCCGAGCACGCGCACCACGTAGTAGGGATAGGTGGCCTTCACGCTTTCGACGAAGGTGTAGGTCAGCGTGCCGTCGGGGTTGACCGCGCGCCACATCAGGCCCTGCATCACGCCGGCGATCCACATCGCGGCGATGTAGAGCACGATGCCGATGGTCGCCATCCAGAAGTGCAGCTCGATCGCCTTCACGCTGAACATCTCGGTGCGGCCGTACACGCGCGGGATGAGGTAGTACAGCGAGCCCATCGAGATCAGGCCGACCCAGCCGAGCGCGCCCGAGTGCACGTGGCCGACGGTCCAGTCGGTGTAGTGCGAGAGCGCGTTGACGGTCTTGATCGACATCATCGGACCCTCGAAGGTCGACATGCCGTAGAACGACAGCGAGACGATCAGGAAGCGCAGGATCGGGTCGGTGCGCAGCTTGTGCCAGGCGCCCGACAGCGTCATCACGCCGTTGATCATGCCGCCCCAGCTCGGCGCCAGCAGGATCAGCGAGAACACCATGCCGATCGACTGGGTCCAGTCGGGCAGCGCCGTGTAGTGCAGGTGGTGCGGGCCGGCCCACATGTAGGTGAAGATCAGGGCCCAGAAGTGCACGATCGACAGCCGGTACGAATACACCGGGCGGCCGGCCTGCTTCGGCACGTAGTAGTACATCATCCCGAGGAAGCCCGCGGTCAGGAAGAAGCCGACGGCGTTGTGGCCGTACCACCACTGGACCATCGCATCCTGCACGCCGGCGTAGGCCGAGTAGCTCTTCATCGCACCGGCCGGGATGGCCGCGCTGTTGACGATGTGCAGCAGCGCCACCGCGATGATGAAGGCGCCGTAGAACCAGTTGGCGACGTAGATGTGGCGCACCTTGCGAACGCCGATGGTGCCGAAGAAGACGATCGCGTAGGCCACCCAGACGACCGCGATCAGGATGTCGATCGGCCATTCGAGCTCGGCGTATTCCTTGCCGCTGGTGTAGCCCAGCGGCAGGCTGATGGCCGCCGCCACGATCACCGCCTGCCAGCCCCAGAACACGAACGAGGCCAGCGCCGGCGCGAACAGCCGGACCTGGCAGGTGCGCTGCACGACATGGAAGCTGGTGGCCATGAGCGCACAGCCGCCGAAGGCGAAGATCACCGCGTTGGTGTGCAGCGGGCGCAGTCGCCCGTAGCTGAGCCACGGGATGCCGAAGTTGAGGTCGGGCCAGGCCAGCTGCGAGGCGATGACCACCCCCACCAGCATGCCCACCACTCCCCAGACGACGGACATGAGAGCGAATTGCCGCACGACCGTATCGCTGTAGACAGGCGCGGAAGAACTCGGAGCTTGCATCGCAGAGCCTTGTTGTATGGAACGGGCCCAGTGTCCGGTTGGGGGCCGCCAGCCGGCTTGATGCAAATCAATCGTTGCGCAGAATGCGCTCGCCTTCGCCCTCGACGTCGTCGAATTGGCCACGGTCCACCGCCCACCAGAGACCGGCGAGGATGATCAGCACCAGCACCACCGAGAACGGGATGAGCAGGAACAGGATGTCCATCAGGCCGCCCCCGCGCGCAGCGGCCGGCCGGCCAGCCGCGCCGCGTTCAGCACCACGGCCAGCGAGCTCGCGGCCATGCCCAGCCCCGCGAGCCACGGCGGCAGCCAGCCGACGATCGCCAACGGCACGCAGACCGCGTTGTAGCCGGCCGCCCACCAGAGGTTCTGCCGCACCACGCGCAGGGTGCGACGCGCCTGCGCGATGGCGCCGGGAATGACATCGAGCGTGGCGCCGAGGACCACGAAGTCGGCGTTGGCGCGCGCCAGCGGCACCGCGCGTCCGAACGCGAACGAGGCATGCGCATGCGCGAGCACCGGCCCGTCGTTGAGTCCGTCGCCCACCATCGCGACCGCGCGGCCCTGCGCCTGCAGGTCCTTCATGCGGGCCAGCTTGTCCTCGGGCGTGCAGTCGCCGAGCACCAGCGCGATGCCGGCGCGCTGCGCCACCTCGCGCGCCGCGGCGCCGCTGTCGCCCGACAGCAGCCACACCGCCTGGCCCTGCGCCTCCAGCGCCGACACGGTGGCCGCGGCGTCCTCGCGCAGGTCTTCTGCCAGCACGAAGCTCGCGACCCAGCCCTGGTCGTCGCTGAGATGGACCTGTGCCGCCTGCACCGCCAGCGGCGTGACGCCGCAGAATGCGGCCGAGCCCAGGCGCAGGCGCCGCCCGGCACCGCCGCCGCGGCGGTTCAGCGTGCCCTCCAGGCCCTCGCCGGCATGCTCGACGAGCTGCACCGGGGCCCAGTCCGGCGCCAGACGGTGCTGGTCGTTCCAGGCCTGCACCAGCGCGCGCGACGCCGGGTGCAGGGACTGCGCCGCCAGCGCGGCCGCGAGTTCCACCGCATCGCCCGGCCGCACGCCCTGGCGGCTGTAGACCCGGTCCAGCCGCGGCGTGTCGCGGGTCAGGGTGCCGGTCTTGTCGAACACCACTGTGTCGACCGCGGCCAGCGACTCCAGCGCCTGCAGGTTGCGAACCAGCACCCCGCCGCGCGCCAGCGTGCCGGCGCTCGCCAGCATCGCGGCCGGCGTGGCCAGCGACAGCGCGCAGGGGCAGGTGACGATCAACACCGCCACCGCGACCATCAATGCCTTGCCCGGGTCCACCTGCCACCACCACGCGGCGGCCCCGGCCGCGGCCGCCAGCACCGCGAGCAGGAAGGGCCGCGCCGCGCGATCGGCCAGGCGCGCGAGCCGCGGCTTCTGCAGCGAGGCGTTTTCCATCAGGGCGACGATCTGGGCGAACCGGGTGTCGGGCCCGAGCGCCTCGACCCGGACCTCGACCACCGCGCCGACGTTGTGGCTGCCTGCCAGCACCCGGGCACCGCAAGGACGCGCGACCGGCCGCGACTCGCCGGTGATCAGCGCCTCGTCGGCCGAGGTGTCGCCCGCGACCACGCGGCCGTCGGCCGGGAAGGCTTCGCCCGGCAGCACGCGCAGCATGTCGCCGACCGCCAGCCGCCGCACCGCGACGCGCTCGAACTCGCCGTCGGCACGGCGCCGCAGCACGCTGTCGGGCAGCCGGTTCATCAGGGCGTCGAGGGCCCCGGCGGTGCGGTCGCGCAGCCGCGATTCGAGCCAGCGGCCGGTCAGCAGGAAGAACACGAACATGGTCAGCGAATCGACATAGAGTTCGTGGCCCAGCGGCCCCTCGGGATCGAAGGTGGCCGCGGTGCTGACGACGAAGGAGATCGCCATGCCGAGCGCCACCGGCAGGTCCATGCCGATGCGGCGCCGCCGCAGGTCGCGCCAGGCGCTGCGAAAGAAGGGGGTGCAGCAGAACAGCACGACCGGCAGGGTGAGCACCCACGAGGCCCAGCGCAGCAGCTGCGCGGCATCGGGCGACATGTCGCCGGGCCGGGCGATGTAGGCCGGGTAGGCGTACATCATGACCTGCATCATGCAGAAGCCGGCCACCAGCCAGCGCCAGAGCGCGAGCCGCGATTCCCGCGCGCGACGCGCACTCGCCAGCATGTCGCCGGCCGGCACCAGCCGGTAGCCGGCGGCGGCGCAGGCCTCGAACCAGCGCGATGGCTTGACCTTGGCGGGCGACCAGACCACCCGGGCGCGGCGGCTGGCCGCATTGACCTCGGCCGAGACCACGCCCGGCACCTGCATCAGCGCCGCCTCGACCGTGAACGCGCAGGCCGCGCAGTGCATGCCCTCGACCGCGACCTGCGACTCCCAGCGCGCCGCGGCATCGCCGGGCGCGAGCGAACGACCGAATCCCGGCCATTCCGCCGGATCGTCCAGCAGCGACCAGGCCGGCTGCGAAGCGGCAGGCAAGCCAGGAGCGAGGGAGAGCACGGCTTCCATCCCCCGAGGCTAGCGGTCGCGGCGCGGCGCGACTTGACCTGGATCAAAGGCTGTCGCCGCGGCCTTGATCCAGGTCACGCGACCTCGGCGGCGAGTCATCACAATCGGGTCGTCGACGCGCACCATCGCGCGCGCCATTTATTTCTGGAGAACCTCCCCCATGCTTCGCCATCGTCTCGCCGCCCTCGCCGTGCTGGCCTTCGCCTCCGTCCCCGCCCTCGCCGCCGACTGCACCGTCGAGATCGAAGGCAACGACGCGATGCAGTTCAACAAGCCCGCCATCGAGGTCAGCCAGTCCTGCAAGGAGTTCACGGTCAAGCTCAAGCACAGCGGCAAGATGCCCAAGCAGGCCATGGGCCACAACTGGGTGCTGGCCAAGACCGCCGACGTGCAGGCGGTCGCCGCCGACGGCATCGCCGCCGGCCTGCCCCAGAACTACGTCAAGGCCGGGGACGCCCGCGTCGTGGCCCACACCAAGATCGTCGGCGGCGGCGAGAGCGACAGCGTGAGCTTCGCCCCGGCCAAGCTGGCCGCCGACGGCAGCTACACCTACTTCTGTTCCTTCCCCGGCCATTCCACGCTGATGAAGGGGACGCTCAAGCTGGTCAAGTGAGCGAAGGGCTTTCATGAAACGCCCTTCTGGGCGTATCGTGGCGACCCCAACCTTCAAATCCGGAGACACCGCACATGGCCACCAGCAAGTCGAGCACCACCGCCGCGAAGAAGACGCGTTCGACCGGCATCCCCACGCCGGCCGACGTCCAGGAAGCCTTCGTCAAGCCGCTCAAGGGCATGGCGGAGCGACTGCAGAACCTGCCGCTGGCGGGCGCCGCGGGGGCGATCGTCGAGAGCGGGCGCAAGGACCTGCAGGCGCTGGTCAAGGCCAACGAGAAGTCCTACGAGGGGCTGCAGGCCGTGGTGCAGCGCCAGACCGAGATGCTCAAGACCTCGATCGAGGAATGGCAGGGGACCATGAAGGGGCTCTCGGCCAAGGACCCGCGCGAGGGCTTCGCCAAGCTCGACGCCATGGGCAAGGCGGCCTTCAAGCAGGCGCTGGACGACATCCGCGAGCTGTCCGAAATGGCGGCCAAGTCGCAGTCCGACGCCTTCGAGGTGGTGCGCGAGCGCATCCGCTCGAACGTCGACGAGGTCAGCAAGCTGTTGCAGCCGCGCAAGTAACACCGCCCCGCGGGGCTCGATCTGCATTGTCCTGCGCAATAACGAGAAATAGGTCCGTGACTGGCGCCGCAGGAAGCGTACATTGGTGCGATTCCTCAGCGATTGGAACGAACCAGCATGGCATCGAATTCTCAGACGCGCATTTCGGAACGGGCCGCCAACGAGGCCGCAGCGCGCGAGCGGCTGCGGCAGGCCCTGCCCGCCACGGTCGACCATCTGCAGAACCATCAGGCAGACCGGATCGACGACAACGACATCGATGCCTACGTGCGGCTCAACTGGCTCGAATGGCACGGCGGCGGGCTGCGGCTCACGATCACCGGGCGCAATGTCTGCGCCCAGCTCACGCCAACCGCCTGAGCCCGGTCACTGGCCGATGACGATCTGGGCGATCAGCCCCGTCGCCACTGCGGCCAGCACGAAGTCGCCACCCACTCCCATCCACTGGTAGCCGCGCGGCGGCTGCTGCAGCCGGTGCCCGCGCCAGTCGTTCACGACATACTGGCGGCCGCGGTACTCGCTCGGCATGCGCCCGCCGCGGCGCCATTCGGCGTGCGGATTCGGATACGCGCGATGATCGAATCGGTCCGGACCCGGACGGTAGGCACCTCGGTAGTCGCGACGGTAGTCGGGACCGGGACGGTAGTCGGGACGGGCGTCGGCGCGATAGCCGGGCTGTGCCCGGTCATTGCGGTCGGGTCCGCGATCGAAGCGCGAATCCTGCGCGAAGGCGCTTCCCGCCATGCACATCGCGAGCGCTGCGGCGGCAGCTGCCATGCTCTTGGACTTGATCATTGTCGGAACTCCTTCTGCGTTGATGAGGAGTCCAGTGTGGAAGCCGCAGGTGTCGCGCTTGGCGCTCGCATGTACGCGCCACGTGAAGCAAGGTAAAGCCGGGTCGGATTCAGGGCGAGTTGCCTTGAGGCCCGACGGCCGGCGCGGCCGGCTTGTGGCTGCCGGCGGGCGTGATCTTGCGGCCCAGGGCCTCGCCCCAGCGGCGCACCGGCGCGCTGGCGCGCTCGGCCGTGTGGTCGACGCCTTGCCGGGTCGCATGGGCGCCGCGCTCGATGCCGCGGCCCGCGGCGTCGCTGCCGCGCTCGATGCCGTTCAGCACCTTGCTCTCGGCGCCTTGTGCGGACAGCGGCACCAGCGCGACGGCGCCCAGCAAGGCCAGGGCGGCGCCTGCGGTGCGCATGCGGGATTTGCTCGTGAGGAACATGGGTTCGATCTCCTTTTCGTCTCGCATTCAATCCTGGGGCTCGGCCGCGGCGCGCGCCATGCGTTCGCTCTTCCAGTAGACGTCGTCGCCGCCATCGACCCGGTTGAGCACGCGCGCGAGCACGAACAGCAGGTCGCTCAGGCGGTTGAGGTAGTGGCGCAGCGCGGCGTTGATCTCCTGCTGTGCGCCCAGCGCCACCACCGCGCGTTCGGCGCGCCGGGCGACGGTGCGGCAGACATGGGCCAGCGAGGCGGCGCGGGTGCCAGCGGGCAGGATGAATTCAGCCAGCCGCGGCAGGGTCGCGTTGTGCTCGGCCAGCGCATTGTCGAGCTGCAGCAGGGCCTCGGCCTTGAGCAGCGTGTAGCCCGGCATCGACAGCTCGCCGCCGAGGTTGAACAGCTGGTGCTGCACGTCGACCAGCAATTCGCGCACCGCGGCCGGCATCGGCTCGCAGAGCAGCACGCCGATCTGCGAATTGAGCTCGTCGACGTCGCCCATCGCGTGCACGCGCAGGTGGTCCTTGGGGACGCGGGTGTTGTCGCCGAGGCCGGTGCTGCCGTCGTCGCCGGTGCGCGTCGCGATCTGTGTCAGGCGGTTGCCCATGGGTGTGGTCTCTGGTGCGGGTTGAAGGAGCGGTTCGTAGAATGTTAGACCCTTCAGGAGACCGCCCCGATGAATGCGCCCACCGCCCCCTCCCATCTCACGCCCGAGATCGCGCTGCGCGCGGTGCCCGACGCCCTCATCGAGTCGCTGAAGGCCCGCTTCGGCGAGCGCTGCTCGACCGCGCTGGCGGTGCGCACGCAGCACGGCCGCGACGAGTCCTCCTTCGACGCACCGCCGCCCTCGGCCGTGGTCTTCGCCGAGAGCACGCAGGACGTGGCCGACACGGTCGCGCTGGCCAGCGCGCACAGCGTGCCGGTCATCCCGTTCGGCGTCGGCTCCTCGCTCGAAGGCCACCTGCTGGCGGTGCAGGGCGGCATCAGCATCGACGTCAGCCGCATGAATCGCGTGCTGTCGATCAACGCCGACGACCTCACGGTGACCGTGCAGCCCGGCGTCACGCGCAAGCAGCTCAACGACGAGATCAAGAGCACCGGCCTCTTCTTCCCGATCGACCCTGGCGCCGATGCCTCGATCGGCGGCATGGCGGCCACCCGCGCCAGCGGCACCAACGCGGTCCGCTACGGCACCATGCGCGAGAACGTGCTGGCGCTCGAGGTCGTCACGGCCAGCGGCGAAGTGATCCGCACCGGGACCCGGGCCAAGAAGTCCTCGGCCGGCTACGACCTGACCCGGCTCATCGTCGGCAGCGAGGGCACGCTCGGCGTGATCACCGAAGTCACCTTGCGCATCTACCCGCTGCCCGAGGCGGTGTCGGCCGCGATCTGCTCGTTCCCGAGCATCGAGGCGGCGGTGCGCACCACCATCGAGATCATCCAGCTCGGCGTGCCGATCGCGCGGGTCGAGCTGATCGACGTCAACACGGTGCGCATGGTGAACGCCTACGCCAAGCTCGGCCTGCGCGAGGAGCCGATGCTGCTGATGGAGTTCCACGGCTCGCCGGCCGGCGTCAAGGAACAGGCCGAGACGGTGCAGGAACTCGCCAGCGGCCACGGCGGCAAGGCCTTCGAGTGGGCCAGCACGCCCGAGGAGCGAACCCGCCTCTGGACCGCGCGCCACAACAGCTACTTCGCGGCGGTGCAGTCGCGCCCCGGCTGCCGCGTGATCTCGACCGACACCTGCGTGCCGATCTCGCGGCTGGCCGACTGCCTGCTCGAGTCGGTGGCCGAGGCCGATGCCAGCGGCATCCCCTACTTCCTGGTCGGCCATGTCGGCGACGGCAACTTCCACTTCGGCTACCTGCTCGACCCCAACCTGCCCGAGGAGCGCGTGACCGCCGAGAAGCTCAACCATGCGCTGGTCTCGCGCGCCCTGGCGCTCGAGGGCACCTGCACCGGCGAGCACGGCGTCGGGCTGCACAAGATGGACTTCCTGGTGACCGAAGCGGGTGCCGGCGCGATCGACATGATGCGCACCATCAAGCGCGCGCTCGACCCGAAGAACATCATGAATCCGGGGAAGATCTTTAACTTGTGAGACCTTGCGGGACAGACCAAGAAACTTCTTGAAGACCTTGCGGGACAGACCAACAAACTGCGCAGCAGTTTTTGCTCTGTCCTCAACTGATCAAATCTTCTTCAGATCCAGCCCTTCTCGAAATCGAGCCCCCATGAAAAACCCCGGCCACTCGCCAGAGCGACCGGGGTTTTTCTCACCCTGAGCGTTGCCCCTATTTCTGCGTGCTGCTCCCGCGGCGAGCCGGCGCGGGTTGCGGCGCCGAGGTCTGCGACGGCGGCGCCGCGCCGTCTACCCCGAGCCGGCCGCCGCCGCCCAGCCCCTGGCCCTGCACCGTCTGCGCCTTGTAGTTGCGCAGCGAGATGACCATCTGGTTGAACGCGTCCATGAAGGCGGCGCTGATCACCTTGCCCTGGGCCGTGTTGGTGTAGCCGCCCAGCGCGCCGCCGGCGCTGCCGCCGAACACCGAGCCGAAGGCGCCGAAGTCGGTCTTCGAGGCGCTGCCCTCCGACGCCGCGACCTGCACCCCCGACCGGTTGTCGATCAAGGTCAGCATCGCGCTGGCCTCCTTGGTCTGCATGCTGCCGCCGACCGCGGACAGCACGCCGCTGTAGCGGCCGCCGACCAGGCCGCCCAGCGCGCCGCCCATGCCGCCCGCGTTCTGGTTGCTGAAGACGATCTCGGGCGACATGCCGTAGTCGGAGGCCACCATCTGGCCGCCGCCGAAGTTGCTGCCCTGACGCATCTCACCCGATTGCGACAACTGGCGCTCGCGCGACATGGCGTTCATGCCGGCCGCGCCGCGCTCGACCACCACGAAGCAGTTCGACTGCTGGATCAGCAGCCGCAGCAGGTTGGACGTCGGCGGCAGCTTGTACTCGTTGCGCAGAATCGTGTACCAGCCGGCCGACTGGTTCTCGATCAGCGACACCGTGCCCAGCGGCGAGGCGCATTTCTCGAGCGCGCTGCTGGTGTTGGCGCTGGCACTGCCCGCAGCGCTGCCGGTGGCCACCGTCTTGGCGCTCTGGCTGCCCATCTGCATGTCGGTGGTTTCGCAGCCCGCGAGCAGCATCGCAGCCGCGGCCATGGCGGCCCATGGTGATATGCGTTGTCCCATGTGATTCCCCTCTTAGAACTTTTGATTTAAAAGTTGTAGCGGGAGCATAGGACGGGTAACTGGTTGAAATCAATTCAACCAGAAGCAAGGGACGCCGGGCGGCGAGCTAGGCCGTTTGGCGGATGCGGTCGATGAGGCCGTTGAGCGCGTCGAGCGAGCCGAAGTGGATCGCCAGTTCGCCGCTCTCCTCCACCTTGCCGCCGCGCCGGGTGCGCTTCTTGATGCGGACTTCGACTTCGGCCGCCAGCAGGTCGGCCAGCTCCTCCTCGACCCGAAGCAGGTCGCGCGACTTCTCGGCGGCGCCGCGCCGGGGCGACGGCGAGAGACTGAACTCGGCCGCCAGTTTCTTGACCAGCGCTTCGGCTTCGCGCACCGACATCTTCTTGGCCGCGATCTGGTTGGCCGCGGTGATCTGCGTGCCCTTGTCGAGCGACAGCAGCGCGCGCGCATGCCCCATGTCGATGTCGCCGGCCATCAGCATGGCCTGGGCGGGCTCGGCCAGGTTGAGCAGGCGCAGCAGGTTGCTGGCCGCACTGCGCGAACGCCCCACGGCCTGTGCGGCGGACTCGTGAGTAAGCCCAAACTCTTGCACCAGCCTTTGCAGGCCTTGGGCCTCTTCGAGCGGATTGAGGTCTTCGCGCTGGATGTTCTCGATCAGCGACATGGCGGCGGCCGCCTCGTCGGGCACGTCGCGTACCAGTACCGGCACGCTTTCCAGGCCGGCCAGCCCGGCGGCACGGAAGCGCCGCTCGCCCGCGATGATCTCGAACTCGGCCTTCTTCTCGCGCGCCGCATCGCTGTCGAGCCGGCGCACCAGGATCGGCTGCATGATGCCCTGCGCCTTGATGCTCTCGGCCAGCTCGTAGAGCGCGCCCTCGTCCATCCGCGTGCGTGGCTGGTAGACGCCAGGCACCATCTGGTCGAGCTGCAAGGTGGTCGGATTCGGTACCACCGAGTCGTCGTTGACCGCGGTGTCCGAACCGTTGAAGGTCGGGCCCAGCAGGGCCTCGAGGCCGCGGCCGAGGCCCTTTGGTTTTTTGGTGGCCATGGAGGTCATTGGTCTTTCAGTAGTTGGTTCAGCAGTGCGCGGCCTTCGGGCCAGTCGCCCAGGCCGGATTCGCCGTTGATGTGGCCGCGGGCGCCGGCATCGACGAAGCGTGCGCCCCAGTCGCGCGCCATCTGGCGCGAACGCGCGGCCTCGCAGTACGGGTCGTCCTGGCCGGCGATCATGAGCGAAGGAAATGGCAGCGGCTGGCGCACGATCGGCGCCCAGCCGGGAATCATCTGGCGCAGGTCGTCGCGTTCCAGGTCGCCGGGCGCCACCAGCAACGCGGCCCGCACCTTGGCCGTATGGCCCGAGTGCGCGGCCCAGGCGGCCACCAGGATGCAGCCCAGGCTGTGCGCGACCAGCACCACTGGACCCGGGGCGGCCAGCACCTCTTCTTCGAGCCGGGCGCTCCAGTCGCCCCGCAGCGGCCGCATCCAGTCGTGCTGCTCGACCCGGTGATCGCCATGGAGCGCTTCCCAGCGGCTCTGCCAGTGGGCCTCGTCGCTGTTCTGCCAGCCGGGCAGCAGCAGGATCCTGGGGGCGGTCAAAGGCTGTCCGGCAGTTGGACCGCCACCGGCGGTGCGTCCATCGGGGCGGGCACGGGCGGGCTTGCGGCCTCCGATGCCATCGCGCTGGCCGGCGGCATCTTGTCCACCAGCTCCTGGGCAAAGGCGACGAAGGCCAGGCTGCCCTTGGCCGGCGGATCGAAGACCACCCCCGGCAGGCCGTAGCTCGGCGCTTCGGCCAAGCGCACGTTGCGCGGGATCACGGTGTCGAACACCTTGTCCCCGAAATGCGCCTTCAGTTGCTCGCTCACCTGCTGCTGCAGGGTGATGCGCGGGTCGAACATCACCCGCAGCAAGCCGATGATCTGGAGGTTCTTGTTGAGGTTCGCGTGCACCTGCTTGATCGTGTTGACCAGGTCGGTCAGCCCCTCGAGCGCGAAGTACTCGCACTGCATCGGCACGATCACGCCGTGGGCGGCACACAGTCCGTTGAGGGTCAGCAGGCTGAGGCTCGGCGGGCAATCGATCAGGATGTAGTCGTATTCGGCGCCGACCGCGGCCAGGGCGGTGCGCAGGCGTTTCTCGCGCCGGTCGAGCGCCACCATCTCGACCTCGGCACCGGCCAGCTCGCGGTTGGCGCCGAGGATGTCGTAGCCGCAGGCTTCGGACCGAACCCGGGCCTCGGCGACCGACGCCGATTCGAGCAGCACGTCGTACACCGTGGTCTCCAACTGGCGCTTGTCGACACCCGAGCCCATGGTGGCGTTGCCCTGCGGATCGAGGTCGATCATCAGGACCCGCTGCCCGACCTTGGCCAAGCCGGCCGCCAGGTTCACCGTGGTCGTGGTCTTGCCGACGCCGCCCTTCTGGTTCGCTATGCAGAAAATCTTTGCCATGTCAGCGAGAGATGGCCAGTTTGAAGCCGAAGGCGATCAGGAACACGCCCGCCAACTTGCCCAGTGCACCCGAAACCTTGGGATTGGCGCGCAGGCGCTCGGCCAGGAAATAGGTCAGCAAGGTCACGATCAGTCCGTACATGAAGGTCAGGAAAGCGATCGTGGCGGCCATCGCCCCGAAGGTGGCCAGGCCTTGGTGGCGGCTGGGATCGATGAAAAGCGGGAAGAAAGCCATGTAGAAGACGATGGCCTTGGGATTCAGCAAGGTGATGGTCACGGCCTGCTGGAAGTACTGCCTCGGCCGTATGTTCAGGATCGGGGCCGCGCCGGGCTTGGCCCGGATCATCTTCAGGCCCAGCCAGGCCAGGTAACCGGCGCCGAGCCATTGGACGGCACTGAATGCGGCCGGATAGGCGGTCAACAGTGCGGCGACGCCGGCCACGGCGGCCCACATCAGCACCTGGTCGCCCGCGATCACCCCGAAAGTGGCGGCCAAGCCGCCGCGGATGCCGCCTTTGCCCGTCGACGTGATCAGCGCGAGGTTGCCAGGCCCGGGAATCGCGAGAAATAGAACGATGGCCGCGACGAACGCGCCGTAATCAGCGATGCCGAACATGCAAAGTACCTCAATGGGGAGTGCGTCGAGTCTAAGCGAGGTCGACGCGCGGAGCGTCGATCAGACGCCGGGTTTTCGCATCCAGACGATGCAACGCTCGGCGTCCAGCCCCGGAACCGTGAGTTGTTCCACGTGAAACACCTCACAGCTGGCCGGAAGCTGGGCGATTTCGTCATCCGGCGCCCTGCCCTTCATGGCCATCCACTTGCCGTGCGGCGCCAGCAGGTGTTGCGAGCCCGAGACAAAATCCGCCAGCGAGGCGAATGCGCGAGAGCTGATCAGCTCATAGCTGCCTTGCAGCGCCTCTACCCGGGCGTGCAGCCCGCGCAGATTCTTCAACCGGAGCTCCGACGCCACCTGCTGGACGAAGGCCGCCTTCTTGGCCACGGCATCGAGGCAAGTGACCTGGACGTCGTCGCGCAGGATGGCGATGACCACCCCGGGCAGCCCCGCGCCGGCGCCAACGTCCAGCAAATTCGCGGCGCCTGGACACTCGCGACGCAACGGTGCGATCACGGACAGGCTGTCGAGCAGATGGTGCGTCAGCACCGTCGCCGGATCGCGCAGCGCGGTCAGGTTGTAGACCTTGTTCCACTTGAGGATCAGTGCGCCGTAGGCCAGCAGGCGCTCGCATTGAACGTCGGTCAGCGCCAGGCCCAGCGCGGCCGAGCCTTCGCGCAGCAGTTGCTCCTGGCTCATTCGGCGGCCGGGATTTCTGCTTCGAGCGTGTCGCGGGCGAACGCCTGGTGCCCGCCCTTTCGAAGATGGATCATCAGCAGCGAGATGGCTGCCGGCGTGACACCGGAAATGCGCGAGGCCATGCCCAGCGTCTCGGGCCGGTGCTTGGCCAGCTTCTGCCGCACCTCGAAGCTCAGCGCCTTGACCTGGCCGTAATCGAAGGTCTCGGGCAGCTTGAGGTTCTCGAAATGAGCGGCGCGCTCGACCTCGTCATGCTGGCGGTCGATGTAGCCCGAATACTTGGCCGCAATCTCGATCTGCTCGATTTCGACCGCACCCGGAGCCTCGGGCGCGCTGTACTTTCCGCCGTCCAGCGACATCAGCGAGGCGTAGCTGACGTTCGGGCGGCGCAGCAGGTCGCCGAGGTTGTATTCGTGGTCGATCGCCTTGCCCAGCACCCGCTCCGACTCGGCAGCCGGCAGGTTCCGCGGATTGACCCAGATCGAACGCAGCCGCTCTGTTTCACGTGAAACAACGTCGCGCTTGCGGGAGAAGGCGTCCCAGCGCGCATCGTCGACCAGGCCAAGCTTGCGACCCGCCTCGGTCAGGCGCATGTCGGCGTTGTCCTCGCGCAGCTGCAACCGGAATTCGGCCCGGCTCGTGAACATGCGATAGGGCTCGGTCACGCCCTTGGTGATCAGGTCGTCGACCAGGACGCCCAGGTAGGCCTCGTCGCGCCGCGGCAGCCACGCGGCTTCGCCCCGGCATTGCAGGGCCGCATTGATGCCCGCGAACAGCCCCTGGGCTGCCGCTTCTTCATAGCCCGTCGTGCCGTTGATCTGCCCAGCGAAGAACAAGCCCTGGATCGCGCGCGTCTCGAAATTGCTCTTGAGTTCGCGGGGATCGAAGTAGTCGTATTCGATGGCGTAGCCGGGACGCAGGATGTACGCGTTCTCGAGGCCCGCCATCGAGCGCACCAGCTGGTACTGGATGTCGAAGGGCAGGCTGGTCGAGATCCCGTTGGGGTAGAACTCGTGGGTGGTCAGCCCTTCGGGTTCGAGGAAGATCTGGTGGCTTTCCTTGTCGGCGAAGCGGTTGATCTTGTCCTCCACGCTCGGGCAATAGCGCGGGCCGATGCCGTCGATCTTGCCCGTGAACATCGGGCTGCGATCGAATCCCGAACGGATGATGTCGTGGGTACGGGCGTTGGTGTTGGTGATCCAGCAAGGCACCTGCTGCGGATGCATCTCCGCCCGGCCCATGAAGCTGAACACCGGCATCGGGCCGGCGCCGCCCGGCATCCCGTCCCCGGGCTGCTCGGCGCACTTCGAGAAATCGATGGTCCGGCCATCGAGCCGCGGCGGCGTGCCGGTCTTCAGGCGCCCCTGGGGCAGCTTGAGTTCCTTGAGCCGGGCCGACAGGCTGACCGCCGGCGGGTCCCCTGCCCGGCCAGCCTGGTAGTTGTCGAGACCCACATGGATGCGCCCGTCCAGGAAGGTGCCCGCCGTGAGCACCACCGCCCGCGCCCGGAAGGCGATGCCCACCTGCGTGATGGCGCCCACAACCCGATCGCCCTCGATCATGAGGTCGTCGACCGCCTGCTGAAACAACGACAGATTCGGCTGGTTCTCGAGCCGGCGGCGAATCGCCGCCTTGTACAGGATGCGATCGGCCTGCGCCCGGGTCGCCCGAACCGCGGGCCCCTTGCTCGAATTGAGGATCCGGAACTGGATTCCGCCTTCGTCCGTCGCGATCCCCATCGCGCCGCCGAGTGCGTCGACTTCCTTCACGAGATGCCCCTTGCCGATGCCGCCGATCGAGGGGTTGCAGCTCATCTGGCCCAGGGTCTCGATGTTGTGGGTCAGCAGCAAGGTGCGAGCGCCCATGCGGGCGGAGGCCAGCGCGGCTTCAGTGCCGGCATGGCCGCCGCCGACGACGATCACATCGAATTCTTCGGGGTACAGCATGGGATGGGGCGCACCACGCGTGCGCGCTCGGGAAGGGGCGGTGATTTTAATCGCCGACGCACTTCCGTGCAGTCGTGAGGGTAAGGCGGTCGTCCCGATGCCGGGCGCCGATGGCCACCGGCATTGGATCCGATGCTATCATTTTGATAGCATCTGGAACTCAATCGATGGCGCTGACCTCGTGCGCCGACGCCAGTTCCTGCGTCGGCAGCGCCACCGGCTTTTCGATGCCCACGATCTGACCGCTCGGACGCGGCTCGACCGGCGCAGCCTGGCGCTCATCCTGAAGTTCGTGCACGCTCAGCGTCTTGGCCGTCATGGTCACGGGGCCGAAGAGGGTGCAGAAAGCCACATCCTTGGCATCCCGCCCGGTGCCGACGCGCACCAGCCGGTCGACCGGCGCCATCCGCGTCGCATCGAACAGCACCCATTGCCCGCCCAGCCAGGCCTCGAACACCGCATGGAAGTCCTGCGGCGGCTCGTCGAACCAGACATAGCCCACCACCAGCCGGGCCGGGATGTTCAGCGCCCGGCAGAAGGTGATGCCGAGATGGGCAAAGTCGCGGCAAACCCCGGCACGCTGGACGAAGACCTCGCGCGCCGTGGTGGTCGAGTCGCTGCTGCCCGGCTCGTAGGTGATGCTGTCGTGGATCCAGTCCACGATCGCCTGCACGCGCCCGATGCCCGGCGGCAGGTCGCCGAACAGCTGGAGCGCACAGCGCGACATCAGGTCCGACTCGCAGTAGCGGCTCGGCATGAGGTAGTGGAGGATCTCGTTCGGCACCTCGTTGACCGGCACTTCCGCCAGGTCGGTCGGGACCTCCGCCCAGGCGCGCTGCACGTGGGCCTTGTAGCGGATCCTGAGCGGCCCGGGCGCCGCATCGAAGCGCACGAAGCGGTTGCCGCTGCCTTCGTCGCAGAAGGCCTGCAGCGGCACCGCGGGCTCGATGACCAGGTCTTCGCTGATCAGCGCCTGCGCGCCGCTGCGCGCGGCCTCGATGTTGAACAGCAGGTGCGAAGGTGCGGCGACCTCGTATTCGAGCAGCGCATCGATGTGGGAGAAGTGCATGGGCAGGCGCTCAGTCCAGGGCTTTCTTCACCGCGCCCACGCCGAGGGCGGCCAGCACGAGGAAGACGACCGCGAGCACCAGGAACAGCCCGAACAGCACCTTGGCGATGCCGGCCGCGCCGGCCGCCACGCCGCCGAACCCCAGGGCACCGGCGATCAACGAGATGACGGCGAAGACAATGGCGTACTTCAACATGAGTGGACTCCTTGAACGACGGACCCCGTCGCGGTGCCCGCAAGCTTAGGAACCCGCGCGCGAAGGCCCCATAGTCGCGGCGCCCAAGGCACCGTAGGACAAAAACGCGCGCCGTGAAACCGCTTAGCATCGCTGTCGCGTCGTCAAGAACGCGTCAAAAACGCATTTCGCCTATTCACTGGAGTTTTTCGAATGAAGCTGTACTACTCGCCGGGCGCCTGCTCGCTGTCGCCCCACATCGCCCTGCGCGAAGCGGGCCTCGCCTTCGAACCGGTTCTCGCCAGCACCAAAAGCCACAAGCTGCAGGATGGCACCGACTACTACGGCATCAACCCGCTGGGCTACGTGCCGATGCTCGAACTCGACGACGGCACCCGCCTGCGCGAAGGCCCGGCCATCTTGCAGTACATCGCCGACCTGGCGCCGACCAAAAACCTGGCGCCGGCCAACGGCACGATGCCGCGCTACCGGCTGCAGGAATGGCTGACCTTCATCGGCACCGAGATCCACAAGAGCTTCTCGCCGCTGTTCAATCCGGGCATGCCTGAAGAAGGCAAGGCCATCTCCAAGACCAAGCTGCGCTCGCGCTATGAATGGCTCGACAGCCAGCTGGCCGACAAGGACTACCTGATGGGCGACACCTTCAGCGTCGCCGACGGCTACCTGTTCGCGGTCACCAACTGGGCCAAGCCCACCGGCGTCGACATCGCCGACCTGCCGAAGCTCAGCGCCTGGCACGCGCGGGTCGCCGCCCGCCCCGCGGTCCAGGAAGCCTTGAAGGCAGAAGGCCTCACAAAGTAATCCGTTGAGGCCTCAAGCGGGCCGTTGACGCCACGCCAGCAAGGCGCCGGCCCACAATGCGAGGGCCGACGCGACCAGGCCGCCGGCGAGGCCGCCGCGGCCGTCGGAGATCCAGCCGGTCACGGTCGGGCCGACGATCTGGCCGAGCGCGAAGACGATCGTGAACGCGCTGATGCCGGCCGCCCATTGCGCGGCCGGCAGGTTGTGCCGCACCAGCGCCGTCGTCGACGCCACGACCGACAGGAAGACGGCACCGAACATCAGGCCCGAGGCCAGCGTCACGGGCCAGGCCGGACTGAGCACCGGCAGCAGGGTCGCCACCCCGAGCAGCGCGTTCAGCAGTGCCTGCGGGCCGCCGCCGCGGAAGCGGTCGAGCAGGCCGGCCCACAGGCGGGCCGACGCCACGCAGGCGACGCCCAGCAAGGCGTAGAACAGCGTGATGTCGCCGGGGCTCGCGCCCTGCTCGCGCAGCAGCGCGATGACGAAGGTCATGTAGCCGATGTAGCCGGCACCGAACAGCGCATAGCCCGCCAACGCCCAGCCGAAGCGCCGGATCGGCCAGGCCGGCCGGCCCGCCGCGGGCGCCGGTGTCGGCGCTGCGGCAACGGCACCCTCCCCCGGCAACGCGCGCACCGCGAACGCCAGCACCGCGGTGGCCGCGACGCTGGCCAGCGCCAGCGCCCACCAGGCCCAGGCCCAGCCATGCGGTGCCCCGGCCGCGGCCTGCAGCACCGCGGGCACCAGCAGCGCAGACAGCGTGATGCCGAAGCCGGTGCCGCCGTAGTAGAGCCCCAGCAACAAGCCCGCGCGCGACGGCTGCGCGCTGCCGAGCCGGGCCGCGAGCAGGCCGCCTGAAACGAACACCCAGGCACTGGCCAGGCCGGCCAGCAGGCGCTGCAGCAAGAGCGCCGGCGCCGAAACGACGAAGCCGCTGGCCGCCATGAAGAGACTGGCCGCGACCGCACCGCCGACCAGCAGCCGCACCGCGCCGAAGCGCCGCATCAGCGCCGGCGTCAGCAGCGCACCCAGCAGGTAGCCGGCGGCATTGGCGGTGTTCATGCCGCCGGCCAGTGCATAGCTCCATCCCAGGTCCGCGCGCATCGGTGGCAGCAGCAGGCCATAGGCGAAGCGGGTGATGCCGAGCGAGACGGCTGCCCCCAGCGACAGCGCCAATGCGAGACGGAGTGCTTGGGCGGGCGTGAGCGAGGCGGGCGTCGAAGGCATGCGGATCCGCCCATTCTGCGGCAGTGACTAGCACCAACAGGACAACCGTGCGACAGCAGGGTTGCGATTCGGGGTTTACCCTTGCGCGTTCTCTTCCCTCATCTTCAACAACAGGCACTCCGTTCATGTCCTCTCTCTTCGATCCCGTCCAGGCAGGCGATCTGGCGCTCGACAACCGCATCGTGATGGCGCCGCTGACGCGCAACCGGGCCCCCAATGCCGTGCCGCGCGACATCACCGCCACCTACTATGCGCAGCGCGCCTCCGCCGGCCTGCTGATCACCGAAGCCACCGCGATCAGCCAGCAAGGCCAGGGCTATGCCGACGTGCCGGGCCTCTACGGCACCGACCAGCTCGACGCCTGGAAGCGCGTCACCGATGCGGTGCACGCCGAGGGCGGCAAGATCGTGGTCCAGCTGTGGCACGTCGGGCGCGTCTCGCACACCGAGCTGCAGCCCGACAACGGCCAGCCGGTCGCCCCCTCCGCGATCACCGCCAAGACCAAGACCGTGCTGATCAAGGACGGCGTGCCGACCTTCGTCGAGACCTCCGAGCCGCGCGCACTCGATGCGGCCGAGCTGCCCGGCATCGTGCACGCCTATGCCGCCGCGGCGCGCAACGCGGTCGAGACCGCCGGCTTCGACGGTGTCGAGATCCATGGCGCCAACGGCTACCTGCTCGACCAGTTCCTGAAGACCGGCAGCAACCAGCGAAGCGACGACTACGGCGGCAGCATCCCCAACCGCGCCCGCCTGCTGCTGGAGGCCACGCGCGCGGTGGTCGACGCGGTGGGCGGTGGCCGCACCGGCATCCGCCTGTCGCCGGTGACGCCGGCCAACGACGTCCACGACGCCGACCCGCAACCGCTGTTCGACTACGTGGTCCGCCAGCTGGCACCGCTCGGCCTGGCCTACATCCACGTCATCGAGGGCGCCACCGGCGGCCCGCGCGAACTGGACGACCGGCCCTTCGACTACGAGGCGCTGAAGGCCGCCTACCGCGCGGCCGGCGGCAAGGGCGCCTGGATGGTCAACAACGGCTATGACAAGCCGCTGGCCGAAGAAGCGCTCAAGGAAGGCGACGACCTGGTCGCCTTCGGCCGGCCCTTCATCTCGAACCCGGACCTGGTGCGTCGCTTGCGCGAAGGGGCGCCGCTGAATCCGTGGGACAAGAACACCTTTTACGGCGGCGGCGAAGCCGGCTACACCGACTACCCGGCCCTGGCCTGAACGGCCGCCTGCGCGTCGGCGGCGAAAGCCACGCTGACGCGCAGCCCGCCCTCGTCGGAGGCCCGCGCGAAGCTCAGCTCGGCGCCGAGCAGCTTCGCGTAGCGGGCCACGATCGCCAGGCCCAGCCCGGCGCCCTGGCCGAGTTTCTGGCCAGCCGGGCCCTGTGCCCAGCGCTGCAGCAGGTCGGGCTGGGCATCGGGCGCGATGCCCGGGCCGTCATCGACCACGCTCAGCGTGCGGCCCGACAGTTCCACGGTGATGGTATGGCCGCCGTAGCGCAGCGCGTTGTCGATCAGGTTGTCGAGGATGCCCTCGACCAGCGCCGCATTGGCAGCCACCGTGACCCCTTCCTCGAGTCCGAGACCGCCGAGATCGACGCCCTGGGCATCGGCGCGCGCCAGGTGCCGCAGCACCGCCTGCTGCCCCAGCTGGTCCAGCCGCAGGGGCTCGCGCTGCAGCCGGGTATGGCCCTCGTCCGCCAGCGCCAGCGCCAGCAGCTGGTCGACCAGGTGGCTGGCCCGTACCTGGCTGGCGAGGATCTGCTGCAGCTGTTCGCGCCAGGCCGCCGGATCGCGCTGCGCCAGGCCGTAGTCGGCCAGTGCACGGATGCCCGCCAGGGGCGTGCGCAGCTCGTGCGCGACATTGCCCGCGAACTCGCGCTGCGCGGAGGCGCTGCGTGCCAGACGCTCGAACAGCGCGTTGAGCGTGTCGCCGAGCTGCTCGAGCTCGCGCGAACTGCGAGCCACCGGCACCGGCGCCAGGTCATGGGCATCGCGGCGCTCCAGCGTGCGCCGCAGGTCGCCCAGCGGGTGCAGCTCGCGATCGATGCCGCGCCAGATCCAGGCCGCCAGCAGCGCCAGCAGCACCAGTTGAGGCGCCAGCGAATACGCCAGCAGCTTCTCGACCAGCGAGGCGCGCCCGCGCGTGGTCTGCGCGATGACGACCCGATAGGCGAGCGGCTCTTCCTGGTTGAGCACCACCGCCCGCAACGCCTGGCCCTGGTAGTCGATGCGCGAGAAGCGGTGGCGTGCGCCGTCCTGCGGCGCCGGCGCACGGAGGCCGGCGTCGCCGGCCAGCAGCGAGCCATCGGGCCGCAGCACCGCGAAGTAGACCGTCTCCGCCTGGTCGAACAGCAGGTTGTTCATCTCGCGCGGCGACAGCAGAAGCTCGACGCCGCGCTCGCCGGCCCGCACGTTGGCCGACACCGAATAGGCGTCGTCCAGCATCGCGCGGTCGAAGGCCTGCTCGGCGAAATAGCTGGCGACGACCAGCGCCACCGCGGTGCCCAGCAGCCATGTCAGGCCCAGCGGCAGCAGCACGCGACGCAGCACCCGCGCGATGAGCGAGGGCGCGGCCGCCGCGCCGCCGCTCACGTCTCGGCTTCCATCAGGTAGCCGATGCCGCGCAGCGTGCGAATGGCGGCACCGCTGGCGACCAGCTTCTTGCGCAGCCGAGAAATGAAGGCCTCGAGCGCGTTGTCGCCGAGCGATTCGTCGAAGGTCGAGAGCTTGTCGGACAGCTCGCGCTTGCTGACCGTGCGCCCGGGCGGGCTCATCAGCTCCCACAGCACCTCGAACTCGCGCGCCGGCAGGTCCAGCGGCACGCCCCCGACGGCGAAGCGGCGCGCCCGCCGGTCGAGACGCAGCTGTCCGAGCAGCGCGATGTCCTCGGTGCCCTGGGCCCGGCGCACCAGCGCCCGCAGCCGGGCTTCGACCTCCGCCAGGTCGAAGGGCTTGCCGAGGTAGTCGTCGGCACCGGCGTCCAGGCCGGCGATGCGCTCGTCGGTGCGGTCGCGGGCGGTCAACACCAGAACCGGGGTGCGGTCGCCGCGGGCCCGCGCCTGGCGCAAGGCCGCAAGGCCGCTCGCGAGGCCGCTGGTCGGGCTGGAGGTCGCCGGCAGGTTCAGGTCGAGCAGCACGGCATCGAAGGTCTGCACCCGCCACAGGTGGTCGGCGTCCTCTACGTTGGCCGCCACGTCGACGCGGTGGCCCGCGTCACCCAGGCTGCGCAGCATCACGCCGCGCAGGACCTCATCGTCTTCGACCAGAAGGATTCGCATGGGTGGGTAGTGAAGTGAAAAAACTTGCTGTTTGTACCGCAGGAAGCGCCCCCTCACTGGACATTGACATGGGGGAAAGGTTCAAACTCGCGCTTCAACCACATGAAGGAGCCATCACGATGAGCCAGAAGTTCCAGGTCACGGGCATGAGTTGCGGCCACTGCGCCGGCGTGGTGCAGAACGCGGTCCAGACGATCGATCCCAGCGCGCAGGTCACGGTCGACCTCGAGACCGGGCATGTCGACGTCGTCAGCCAGCACCCTCGGCAGGACATCATCGTCGCGATCGAGAACGCCGGCTACCGGGCGCAGTAGCCCGGCGGCCGTCCCGGCCCGGGAATGCTCAGGAGGTCGGGATGCGGATGCGCAGCTGTCGCCGGGACGGGTCCGGCGCCGCCTCGGCGGTCAGCGGTGCGAGCTTGGCCGGCAGCACCAGGGCCCGCGCCAGGGCGGGCGATTCCTTCTGGAAGCGCTCGAGCCGGGTCAGGATCCGGTCGATGCGCGCCAGCTGGCCGCCCAGCCGGGCACCGGCTTCCGGCGACTTCTTCGCCTCCTCGGCGGCCACCTCGTCCTGGAAGCCCTGCCAGTTCGACGGGTCCAGCATGTTGGTGCAGACCGAGATCGAGGTCGACAGCGCCCGCGCGGCATGCCACCAGCGCGCCGGCACGAAGATCATGTCCCCGGGCTTGAGCACGGTCCGGTAGAGCGTCGCCTTGGCGAGCAGCGGAAAACGCTCGCGGTTCTGCATCACCGGGTCGTCGACGGTCGAATGATTGGGGAACGCCACCCGCGGATACAAATAGGGCGTGTCGGTGGGCGGAAAAACCACGAATTCCTTGTCGCCATAGATCTGGGTGATCTGGGCGTGGGCGTTCTCGCCGTCGAAATGCATCACCGGAAACTTGCTGCCGACACCGCCGATCAGCAATTTCAGGTAGCCGTCCGGGCGGCGCCATTTCTCCGGCATCAGCGGGCTAGAGAAGCGGCGCGGGAAGGCGAACTTGTTCTGCGGCACCACGTCCGGCAGCAGTTCCGGCAACACTTCGTGCAGGAACGAGCGGTACATGTAGGGGCCGGGGTTCTCCGCGCTGGAGGCGATCACCTCGTCGATGAAGCGGTCGAAGGGCATGTTCCGCTCGTAGCCGATGGCGACCGGCTTGCTGCCGAAGCGCTGCTTGAAGTACTCCGGCGTCCAGGTGCGCATGGCCGCCCAGCCCTTGCCGACATTCGAGATCACGACCGGCCGGTTCCCGTGCATGTAGCGGGCGAGGAAGTCGTCGTAACTCAGCGAATTGCCATCCACCCGCTCGATCGGCAGCCAGGGCGCAGCCGTGCGCCCGCGGCTGGCAGTCACCGGCGGAGCAGCAGAAGCAGAATCTGTGAGATTTTGTACTTGCATACTTACATACTACAAAAAGTGAGTGCGGTTGCATAGTGTTCGTTCGTCATACGGCCAAACTTCAGAGACCAGCGCCGCACCGGCGCCCCGGCTGGCTACCATCGCCGCATGCTCTCCAACCCGCGGATCCTGATCGCCGAAGACGAGTCCGGCATCGCCGACACCCTGCAGTACGTACTGCGCACCGACGGCTTCGTCCCGGTCTGGTGCGCCACGGCCGCCCAGGCCATCGCGCAATTCACGGCCGAGCCGCCGGCGCTCGCGATCCTCGACGTCGGACTGCCCGACATGAACGGCTTCGAGCTGTTCAAGCGGCTGCAGGCCCTGCCCGGCGGGGCGCAGGTGCCGATGCTGTTCCTGACCGCACGCAGCGACGAGATCGACCGCGTGGTCGGCCTGGAACTCGGCGCCGACGACTACATCGCCAAGCCCTTTTCGCCGCGCGAGCTGGTGGCGCGGGTGCGGACGATCCTGCGCCGCAGCGGCCGCGGCGCCCAGGGAGTGCCGGCGGCGGCCACCTCCCCGGCGCCGGCCCCCGCCCCGGCCGCGCCCGCGACGCCGTTCGCGCTCGACCTCGAACGCATGCAGATCCGCTACTACGGCCGCCTGCTCGAACTCTCGCGCTACGAGTACGGCGTGCTGCGGCTGCTGGTGCAGCGGCCCGGGCGGGTCTACACCCGCGACGACCTGCTGCGGCTGGTCTGGGACGAGGCCAGCGACAGCTTCGACCGCACCGTGGACGCGCACGTGAAGACGCTGCGTGCCAAGCTCAAGGCGATCGCGCCCGAGGTCGATCCGATCCGCACGCTGCGCGGCACCGGCTATGCGCTGAACGAAGAACTGCCGCCTGCTCCATGAGTACCAGGCCGGCGCCGGGCCGCTCCCAAGGCGGCCTGCGGCCCCCTCGGGGGGCAGCGACCCACACGCAGTGGGGGAGCGTGGGGGCCATGCCGTGACCAGCCGGACCCGCATCTTTCTCGGCATTCTGCTGATCTACACGGCGGGCATCGCCTTCCTGCTCTACCGCGTGGTGATCGACATCGACCCGCGCTATCGCGAGTCGGCGGAAGAATCGCTGGTCGAGGCCTCGCAGCTGATGGCCAGCCTGGTCGAGCAGGACGTGATCGCCGGGGCGATCAACACCGCGCGGCTCGAGCCCCTGTTCCGCTCGGTCTATGCCCGCCAGTTCTCGGCCCAGATCTACAACCTGCACAAGCGCCACGTGGAACTGCGGATGTACGTGACCGACCGCAACGGCCGGGTGCTGTTCGATTCGCAGGGCCGCAACCTGGGCGCCGACTTCTCGCGCTGGAGCGACGTCAGCCGCTCGCTGGCGGGCACCTACGGCGCGCGCACCACGCGCGACATCGCCGGCGATCCGCTGAGTTCGGTGATGTACGTGGGCGCGCCGGTGCGCTGGGGCAGCGAGATCGTCGGTGTGGTCAGCGTCGGCAAGCCGGTGCAGAGCTTCGGCCAGTTCGTCGAGGACGCGCGGGCCCGCACGCTGTGGGTCGGCGTCGGCTCGGCGCTGGCCCTGCTGGTGGGCGCGGTCATCGTCTCGATCTGGCTGGTGCGTCCCTTCGGGCTGATCTCGGACTACGTCGGCTGGCTGCGCGCCCAGCGCAGCCTGAGCCTGGGCCGCATGCTGCGCCGGGCCGCCGACACGCTGCGCAGCGGCCTGGGCGAGATGCGCGACGCCTTCACCGGCCGCAACTACGTGGCCGACTACGTGCAGACCTTCACGCACGAGATCAAGAGCCCGCTGTCGGCCATCCGCGGCGCCGCCGAGCTGATCCAGGAGCCGTCGATGCCGCAGGCCGAGCGTGAGCGCTTCCTCGGCAACATTGCGCACGAAACCCAGCGCATCCAGGAGATCGTCGACCGCATGATGGAGCTCACAGCCCTCGAGACCCGGCGTGCACTGGACCGCAGCGAGCCGGTGGCGCTGGGGCCCCTGCTGCGCGAGGTGGCTGCCGGTGCCCAGGCCGCGGCCGCGCGGCGCGAAGTGCGCGTGCAGGTCGCGATCCATGCCGAGGCCAGCGTCGAAGGCGACCCCTTCCTGCTGCGCCGCGCGATCAGCAACCTGCTCGACAACGCGATCGACTTCTCGCCCGCGGGCGCCGAGGTGCTGCTGGCGCTGGAAGCCAGTTCGCGCCGGGCCACCGTCAGCGTGCGCGACCGCGGTCCGGGCATCCCGGACTATGCGAAGGACAAGGTCTTCGAGAAGTTCTACTCGCTCGCCCGGCCCCACAGCCAGAAGAAGAGCACTGGGCTCGGGCTGGCCTTCGTGAAAGAGATCGCCGCCCTGCATCGCGGCCGGGTCGAACTCGCGAACGCGCCGCGCGGCGGCGCGCTGGCGACGCTCACGCTGCCGCTGCTGTCACTTCACTGACCGGTGAGCGCCGCGTAGGCCTTGCGGGTCTCGGGGCTCACGGCGTCGAGCACCTGCGCGTGGGAGGTCTTGTGGCGTGCCAACAGCCGCGCCGAGGCCACCGCCTTCGACTTGCAATACCAATGGCAGCTGTGCTGCATCAGGAACAGTTCGGCCGACATCATGTAGGCCTTGGCCTTCGGCGAGCGCTGCGCTTCGTTGCGCATCACGCCGGCGATTCCGCGGGCATGGATCGCGAAGGCCTGGCGCAGATCGAAGGTCGCGGCCGGCAGCAGCTGCGCAACGAAGGGCAGCGCCAGCGGCAGCTTGCTGACCCGCGCCTCGCTCTCGCCGACCTGCGCGAATTCGGCCGCGAAGCTGTCGAACTGCGCCGACAGCTTGGCCTCGGTGCTGTCGAGCAGGCCCCAGATCTGGGCCCGGCGGTCGGGATCGTCCTCGCCGAGACAGCGCAGGTAGCCTTCGGTGAGGTTCTCCATCAGCTTCTCGATCTGGTAGTGGCCGAGGTGGCTGCCCAGCAGCGCGATGCGCCGGCGCTGCTGCTGCGAGTTGACGAGATAGGCGCCGATGACGATCAGGGTCACCAGGGTGAGAGTTTCCATCGGCCCCGAGTGTAGGGGGCGCGGCTACCTGAAGAAGTCGAGGATGCGGTTGCGCTCGGCCGGCGCCGCCGGGGGCGCCACCTGCGCGCCGGCCAGGTCCTCGGCCGGCAGCGGCGCCAGTGCGGGATCGAGCCCCAGGCTGGCCACGCCGTGCCCCGGCGCGTAGTCGTCGAAGTACCACTCGCCATCGACCTGCATTACCCCGTCGGGCGCCTTCAGCGCGGCCACCGGAACGCCCTTGAGCGCCGCCTGCATGTAGCCGGTCCAGATCGGCAGGCTCAGGCTGCCGCCGGTCTCGCCGCGCACGCCGAGCTGGCGCGGCGTGTCGTAGCCGACCCAGGCGATGCCCACGCGGGTCGGCTGGAAGCCGGCGAACCAGGTGTCGAACGAATCGTTGGTGGTGCCGGTCTTGCCGTACAGGTCGTCGCGCCGGATCGCCTGGTAGGCGCGCGACGCGGTGCCGCCCTTCACCACGCTCTGCAGCAGCGAATCCATCATGAACGCATTGCGCTCGGGGATCGCGCGCCGGGTCTCGTCGAGCACCGGCGGCTCGGTCTCCATCAGGATCTTGCCGCGGGCGTCAGTGACCCGCGTCACCAGGTAGGGATTGACGCGAAAGCCGCCGTTCGCGAACACCGCATAGCCGGCGGCCATCTGCATCGGCGTCACCGAGCCGGCACCCAGCGCCATCGGCAGATTGGCAGGCTGCTTCTCGCGCTCGAAGCCGAAGCGCGTGACCCAGTCCTGCGCATAGCCGGCGCCGATCGACTGCATGACGCGCAGCGTGACCAGGTTCTTCGACTGCTGCAGTGCGCGCCGCAAGGTGATCGGGCCGTCGTAGCCGCCGTCGTAGTTCTTCGGCTCCCAGGCCGTGCCGCCGGCGCCGGCTTCGAAGAACAGCGGCGCATCGTTGACCACCGTGGCCGGCGTGAAGCCCTTCTCGAGCGCGGCCGAATAGATGAAGGGCTTGAAGCTCGAGCCCGGCTGGCGCCAGGCCTGCGTCACGTGGTTGAACTTGTTCTTGCCGTAGTCGAAGCCGCCCACCAGCGCCTGGATCGCGCCGCTGCGCGGGTCCAGCGCCACGAAGGCGCCCTCGACCTCGGGCAGCTGCGTGATCTCCCAGGCGTTCTTCGGCGTCCGCGCCACGCGGATCACCGCGCCCGGCCGGATCCGGATGTTGCGCGCCGCCTTGTCGGCCAGCCCCGACTGCACGGGCCTGAGCCCCTCGCCGGCGATCTGCAGCGTCTCGCCGTTGGCGCGCACCGCACGGACCTCCTTGGCGCTCGCCTGCAGCACCACGGCGGCCACCAGGTCGCCGTTGTCCGGGTGCTCGGCCAGCGCGTCGTCGACCGCGTCGTCGAGTGCCTTCGGGTCGTCGGGCAGGTCGACGAAGGCCTCGGGCCCGCGATAGGGCTGGCGCCGCTCGTAGTCCATGATGCCCTTGCGCAGCGACCGGTAGGCCGCCTGCTGCTCGGCCGCGACCAGCGAGGTCGTCACCTTGAGCCCGCTGGTGTAGATGCTGTCGCCGTACTGCGCATGCATCAGCTGGCGCACGGTCTCGGCCACGTACTCGGCATGCAGCCGCGACGGGTCCGCGGCATCGCGCAGCTGCAGCGGTTCGCGCCGTGCCGCATCGGCCTGCGCGGCGGTGATGAAGCCGGTCTCCTGCATGCGGTCGATCACGTAGAGCTGGCGGGCCCTCGCGCGGCGCGGATTCGCCACCGGGTTGTTGGTGCCCGGCGCCTTCGGCAGGCCGGCCAGCATGGCGGCCTCTGCCACCGTAATGTCCGCGAGCGGCTTGCCGAAATAGGTCTCGGCGGCCGCCGCGAAGCCGTAGGCGCGCATGCCCAGGTAGATCTGGTTCAGGTAGATCTCCAGGATCTGGTCCTTCGTGAGCTGGCGCTCCATGCGCATCGCCAGCAGGATCTCCCAGGTCTTGCGCTGCACGGTGCGCTCCGAGCTCAGGTAGACGTTGCGTGCGACCTGCATCGTGATGGTCGAGGCGCCCTGCTTGCGGCCGCCCTGCAGGCTGGCCAGCGCGGCGCGCGCGAAGCCCTTGTAGTCGACCCCGCCGTGTTCGTAGAAGCGCGCGTCCTCGACCGCCAGCACGGCGTCCTTCATGACCTGCGGAATCTGCGCGAAGGGCGTCAGGTTGCGGCGCTCCTCGCCGAACTCGCCGATCAGCGCGCCGTCGGCCGAATAGACCCGCAGCGGCTGCTTGGGCTGGTAGTCCGACAGCTCGGAGATGTCGGGCAGCCGCGGGTAGATGGTGGCCACCGCGATGCCGCCGGCGATCGCCAGCACGACCACGGTGCCGGCCGACAGCGCGGCGATCCAGGCGACCGGACGGCGCCAGCCGGGTGCGCGGGAGGGGGTTTCGGACGGAGAAGTCATGGCAAGGAGGGAGCAGGAACAGGCCGCGATGGTTCCCCATCCGGGCGATGCCTGTGTGAAGGCCCTGTTCGCAGGACTTCACACAGGCTTCACACAAGGCTGTTTTCGCGCCGCCGGACTTCGAACGGCCTTCCAACTGGCTTCTCGCTCGCTCCGGACAGTGGCTCCCGTGCAAGTTCGCACGAGAAGGAGAAGGAAAAACACCATGGACGCCCCCCTCTACCGCTCCGGCCGACGGCTCTGGCTCGTCACCCTGACGCTGGCCGTCGCCAGCTTCCTCGCGCTGAGCGTGCGGCCGCTGCATGCACAGGAAGCGCCGGGCCCGCGCGCCAAAACCGAGAGCCCGTATTTCTTCGTCAAGAGCGACGACCCCGAACTCGATCGCCTGCCGCTCAAGGGGACCGAGGTGGACGTCAGGATCTCCGGGGTGATCGCCGACGTCACGGTCACGCAGACCTACCGCAACGAAGGCCAGCGCGCGATCGAGGCCCGCTATGTGTTCCCGGGTTCGACCCGGGCCGCGGTCGGCGCGCTCCAGGTGCGCATCGGCGAGCGCCTGATCACGGCGCAGATCCGCGAGAAGGCGCAGGCCCGCATCGACTACGAGGCCGCGAAGAAGGAGGGCAAGACCGCCGCGCTGCTCGAGCAGCACCTGCCCAACGTGTTCCAGATGAATGTCGCCAACATCCTGCCGGGCGACGAGGTCCGGGTGGCGCTGCGCTACACGGAGCTGCTGGTGCCGCAGGGCGGCAACTACCAGTTCGTCTATCCGACCGTGGTCGGGCCGCGCTACAACAGCCCGCAGTCGGAGAACGCGCAGGCGCGCTGGGTGGCGCAGCCGACGCTGCGCGCGGGGGTTGCGCCGGGCACCGCCTTCAAGCTGAAGGTCGCGCTCGACATGCCGATGGCGCTGCAGGAGGTGCGCTCGCAGACGCACGCGATCTCGCTGGCACGGCGCGATGGCGACGCCCATGCCGACGTCACGCTGGCGCCCGGCAGCGGCCCCGCGGACAACCGCGACTTCGTGCTCGACTACCGGCTCGCCGGCGATCGGGTCCAGTCCGGGCTGATGCTCTACCAGGGCCAGGGCGACGGCGCCGAGAACTTCTTCCTCGCCATGGTCGAGCCACCGAAATCGGTGGCGGCGAACGCCATCTCGCCGCGCGACTACATCTTCGTGGTCGACATCTCGGGCTCGATGCACGGCTTTCCGCTCGACACCGCGAAGGCCATGCTGGAGCGCCTGATCGGCGGCCTGCGGCCCAGCGACACCTTCAACGTGCTGCTGTTCTCGGGCAGCAACCGCATGCTGTCGCCGCACTCGGTGCCGGCCACCCGCGCCAACATCGCACAGGCCCTGGCGACGATCCAGAACTACGGCGGCAGCGGCAGCACCGAGCTGATCCCGGCCCTGCAGCGCGCCTATGCCGAGCCGAAGGCCGAAGGCGTCTCGCGCACGCTGGTGGTGGTGACCGACGGCTATGTCACGGTCGAGCGCGAGGCCTTCGAGCTGGTGCGCAAGAACCTGGGCCGCGCCAACCTGTTCGCCTTCGGCATCGGCTCCTCGGTCAATCGCCACCTGATGGAAGGCCTGGCACGCGCCGGCATGGGCGAGCCCTTCGTGATCACCGATCCGGTCCAGGCGCCCGAGCAGGCCGCGCGCTTCCGCCGCATGGTGGAGTCGCCGGTGCTGACCCAGGTGAAGGCGCGCTTCGAGGGCCTCGACGTCTATGACGTCGAGCCGGCGGTGCTGCCCGACGTCCTCGGCGAACGCCCGGTGATCGTGTTCGGCAAGTGGCGCGGCGAAGCCCGCGGCCGGCTCGTGGTCGAGGGCCGCGGCGCCGAGGGCCCCTACCGGCAGGCGCTGAAGATCGACCCGGAAGCGCGCCGCGATGCGGCCGCACTGCGCAGCCTGTGGGCGCGGCATCGCATCGCCAGCCTGTCCGACCAGGAGGCGCTCGAAGGCGGCGACGCGCTGCGCCAGCGCATCACCGACCTCGGCCTGCGCTACGGCCTGCTCACGCAGTACACCAGCTTCATCGCCATCGACCGCGTGGTGCGCAACCCGGCGCCGCAGAGCGCCGCCGGTGTCGACCAGCCGCAGCCATTGCCCCAGGGTGTCGCCGAGAGCGCGCTCGGCCAGGACCTGGGCGCCGAGGTGCCGAGCACGCCCGAGCCCGAGACGCTGGGCGCGATCGCGGTGGTGCTGTCGATGCTGGCGATGTTGAGGCGGCGTGCACGGCGCAATGACAACCGGAGGTTGACCTCCTGAGACCTTGCGGGACAGACCAAGAACTGCGAAGCAGTTTTGCTCTGTCCTCAACTGATCAGAAGAAACACCACCACCATGACCCCAACCTCCCTTGCCACCCGCCACCCCCGCCTCTTCGAAGCCGGCATCCGCCTCGACCGCCTGCCCGCCCTCGCCTGGCTCGCGCTCCAGGCCGCCGCGCTGGCCCCCACCTGGACCTGGATGGCGCGGCGCATGCTGGACCGCTCCGACGATCCGCTCGGCCTGCTGGCGATCGCGGCGCTGGCGCTGCTGGTGTTCACGCTGCGGCACGGGCTGCGCGCGGCGCCGCGCCTCGGCTGGCTGGCGCTGGCGGCTCTGGCGACCCTGGCCGCCACCCTGGGCCGCACCGGCATCGGCCCGGTGCCGCCGCTGCCGCCACTGGCCGCCGCGCTGCTGGCCATGGCCGCGCTGGCCTGCGCACTGCTGGCCTTCCTGCCGAGCGAGGTCCCCGCGACGCCAGTCGCCGGGCTGGCGGTGCTGGCGCTGCCGCTGCTGTCCTCGCTGCAGTTCTATGCCGGCTACCCGCTGCGCGTCGTGACGGCCGAGGCCAGCCGCTGGCTGCTGGCGTCGGGCTTCGAGGTCGCGCGCGAAGGCAGCAGCCTCTGGATCGATGGCCGGCTGGTGATCGTCGACGCGCCCTGCTCGGGCGTGCAGATGGCCTGGTTCGGCTACTTCACGGCCTGCGTGGTCGCGCTCTGGGCGCTGCGCGACGACCGCGCCTTCCTGGCCCGGCTGCCTGCGGTCGGCCTGCTGGTGCTGGCCGGCAACATCGTGCGCAACAGCCTGCTGGTGGCCCTGGAGGCGGCCGGCCAGGCGCCGCCGCCCTGGCTGCACGACGCCTTCGGCCTGGCCTTGCTGGCGGCGGTCTGCGGCGGCATCGCCTGGGTCATGAACCATTTCCGAGGAGACCGCCATGGCCATCGCCGTGCTTGACCGCTGCTTCGCCAACCGCCTGGTGCATCGCATGCTGCACAAGGCCCTGTTCGGCGTCGCCATGCTGCTCTGCCTGGCCTGGTCGGGCAGCGCGGCGCTGCATCGGGCGCCGCCGGCCGCGGCCGCGGCGGCCTTCCACGAATGGCCGAGCGAATGGGACGGCGCGCCGCTGCGCCCGCTGGCCCTGAGCGAGGTCGAAAACCGCTTCGCCGAGCGCTTCCCGGGCAGCATGGCGCGCCTGACCGACGGCCAGCAGGTGCTGGTGCTGCGCCAAGTGAACGCGCCGACGCGCATGCTGCATCCGGCCGCCGACTGCTACCGCGCGCTAGGCTACGGCATCGCGCAGGCCCGGCTGGAGCGCGACCTGCACGAGCGACTGTGGCGCTGTTTCGTCGCCGAGCGCACCGGCGGTCGAAAAATCCGGGTCTGCGAGCGTATCGTCGACGCCGGGGGCGGCGCTTTCACCGACACTTCAGCCTGGTACTGGGCGGCGGCCAGTGGCCGCTCGAACGGTCCCTGGCAAGCCGTCACCCTGGCGAAACCGATCGAGTGAGAGTGATTTGCTGAAGAAAGCGCTGGTTTACCTGCTGTTCGCGACCCTGGCCCTGATTCTGACGGCGGCGGTCGCGGTGTTCCTGATCCTGAAGCTGGCGCTGGCACCCGGCCGCGACGAATGGCCGGCCCGCTTCCAGGCCGGCCCGGTGGCCGTCGACGTCGGCGTGCCGACCGCGATCCGCCTGGCGACCTCCTCCTGGTTCGCCCCCTGGCTGGCCGGCCGCACGCTGGACACCCCCCACGGCCCCGTCCGCTTCGGCTGGAACGCCGCGAGCGAGACCCTGGAACTCGACTGCGCGCCCTGCAGCGCCACGGTCCCGGCCCTGGGCAAGGCGCCGATCCGGCTCGACAGCCTGCGCGCGACGGTGCGCCGCGACGCCGGCGTGCTGAGCGGCACGCTCGAAGCCGCGCCGCCTGCCCGGCCGCTGGCGGTCGGCGACCGCAGCGACGACGGCATCCTGCGTGGACGCTGGACCGGGCGGCTGACGCAGCAGGCCCTGCACATCGACATCCACGTCCCCGAGACGCCGATCGCGCGCTGGTATACGGTGCTGGCGCCCGAGCTGGCCGAACTGCAGCGCGCCCGCATCGGCGGCACGCTGGCGCTGGGCGCCCAGGTCGGCCTGCCCGCCGGCACCTTCGCGGTGCAGCCGCGCATCGCCGAATTCACGGTCGACGGGCTGGGAACCGAGACGCTCGCCAACGCACGCACCACCTGCGGCGCCCCGAGCCGGCTCGGCCCCGACAGCTGGCTGGCGCGCGCGGTGATCGCGGCCGAGGACCAGCGCTTCTTCACCCATCCGGGCTACGACATGACCGAGCTCGCGGCCTCGCTGGAAATCAACCAGAAGGCCTCCAAGGCCGAGCGCGGGGGCAGCACCCTGAGCCAGCAGCTGGCCAAGATCCTCGTGACCGGCGGCGAACAGAGCGCCGACCGCAAGCTGCGCGAGCTGCTGTATGCGGTCGAGATGGAACAGACGCTGGGCAAGGCGCGGATCCTCCAGCTCTACCTCGACAACGCCCCCTGGGGCGCCCGGATTTGCGGCGCCGATGCCGCGGCGCGCACCTATTTCAAGCGTCCGGCGCGCAACCTCGAGCCGGTGCAGGCGGTCTGGCTGGCGGCCATGCTCAACAACCCGGCCCTGGCCGTGCGCAAGTGGCAGCAAGAGGGCAACATCAACCTCGACCGGGCCAAATGGGTGGCCGAGGGCGTGCGCGGCATCAGCAAGGCGCAGCGCGATGCCCTGCTGCGCAGTGTCGCCACGGCCCGCTTCGCACCACCTTGACGCAGCTGGCGCCGCGCACCAAGTCGGCGCATCGCGGATCCCGCCACCCGCTTCTTCGCTGGCACATGTCTTGCGATGGCATCCCCAATGGATGCTGTCACCGCCCCCCCGCCCGCAGCTGTTGAAATCGTCGCGCTGAGCAAGCGCTACGCCGCCGGCACGCCGCCCGCCGTCGACCAGATCGACCTGCGGATCGCCAGCGGCAGCTACTGCTGCCTGCTCGGTCCGTCCGGCTGCGGCAAGAGCACGACGCTGCGGATGGTGGCGGGCCACGAATCGGCCTCCGGCGGCGACATCCTGCTGGACAACCGCAACATCACCAACCTGCCGGCCGCGGCGCGCGGCACGGCGATGATGTTCCAGAGCTTCGCGCTGTTTCCGCACCTGTCGGCGCTCGACAACGTCGCCTTCAGCCTCAAGATGAAGGGCGTCTCGAAAAGCGAGCGCCACAAGCGCGCCGGCAACCTGCTCGAGCGGGTCGCGATGGGCCACCTGGCCGGGCGCAAGCCGGGCGAGCTGTCGGGCGGCCAGCAGCAGCGCGTGGCGCTGGCGCGGGCCCTGATCACCGAGCCTCGCGTGCTGCTGCTCGACGAGCCGCTGTCGGCGCTCGACCCCTTCCTGCGGATCCAGATGCGCGCCGAGCTGCGGCGCTGGCAGAAGGAGCTGGGCCTGACCTTCATCCACGTCACCCATTCGCAGGAAGAGGCGATGGCGCTGGCCGACACCATGGTGGTGATGAACAACGGCCTGATCGAGCAGGTCGGCTCGCCGCACGAGGTCTACAACCATCCGGCGAGCGAATTCGTGGCGCGCTTCATGGGCGGCCACAACGTGTTCGCGCTGGACGACGGCAAGGTCGCGGTGCGCAACGACCACACGCGGATCGCGCCGGCCACCGGCGCGGCGGGCGAGCCGGGGCTGGCGGCGCAGGTCACCGACGTCGAGTACCAGGGCACCTATGTCCTGCTCGGCCTGCGCCTGACCGGCGTGCCTACGGAGCAGAGCGGCATCTCGGTGCTGCTGTCCGAGCAGGAATTCGCCGGCCACCGCTACGAGGTCGGCGACAGCGTGCGCGTCTCGTGGGCCGAGTCCGATGCCCGGACGCTGGGCCCCGGCGCCACGCGCCCCGAAGCACGCGGCGGCGGCACATCGCCGCCGAGACGCGCGCCGCTGGCGGCCCTGGCGGCGATGGCGGCCTGACAGCGCCCGCGACCGGCCCCGGCCTCTTCCCCCTTTTTTCCACCACCGCCTCTCAGGAGACCTCCCATGTCCAAAAAAATCGAAACCCCGACCCTCGGCGTCCAGCGCCGCACGCTGCTGCAGGGCACGGCGGGCATCCTCGCGGCGGGTGTCTTCCCGGCCATCCATGCGCAGGAAAAGATCGTGCTGCGCTACCTCGGCACCGCCGTCAACCAGGACAAGGCGATCGCCGAGAAGTTCAAGGCCGACACCGGCATCGAGATCCAGTACGTGGCCGTCACCACCGACGACGTCACCAAGCGCGCCGTGACCGCGCCGAACAGCTTCGACCTGATCGACACCGAGTACTTCTCGCTGAAGAAGATCGTGCCCACCGGCAACCTCAAGGGCATCGACACCAAGCGCGTCAAGAACGCCGACAAGATCACCTCGCTGTTCACCAAGGGCGAGGTCGCCGGCAAGAAAGTCGGCGACCAGGGCACGGCGCCGATCAAGGTGATCTTCCTCGAGGGCGAGAAGAGCAAGGCCTTCTCGAAGACGCCGACGCAGTTCATGTCGCTGATCCCGACCACCTACAACGCCGACACGCTGGGCATCCGGCCCGACCTGATCAAGCGGCCGATCGGCTCCTGGGCCGAGCTGCTGAACCCCGAGTTCAAGGGCAAGGCCGCGATCTTGAACATCCCGTCCATCGGCATCATGGACGCGGCGATGGTGGTCGAGGCCAAGGGCATCCACAAGTACGCCGACAAGGGCAACATGACCAAGGCCGAGATCGACCTGACGATCAAGACCTTGATCGAAGCGAAGAAGGCCGGGCAGTTCCGGGCCTTGTGGAAGGACTTCAACGAGTCGGTCAACCTGATGTCCTCGGGCGAGGTGGTGATCCAGTCGATGTGGTCGCCGGCCGTGACCGCGGTGCGCAGCAAGGGCATCGCCTGCACCTTCCAGCCGCTCAAGGAAGGCTATCGCGCCTGGGCCTCGGGCTTCGGCCTGCCGGCCACCCTGTCGGGCAAGAAGCTCGACGGCGCCTACGAATTCATCAACTGGTTCCTCGACGGCTGGGCCGGTGCCTACCTGAACCGCCAGGGCTACTACAGCGCCGTGCTGGAAACCGCCAAGGCCAAGATGGAACCCTACGAGTGGGCCTACTGGATGGAAGGCAAGCCCGCCACGCAGGACATCAAGAGCCCGCAAGGCGACGTCATCGCCAAGGCCGGCGCGCTGCGCGACGGCGGCAGCTACGAGGAACGCATGGGCGGCATCGCCTGCTGGAACGCCGTGATGGACGAGAACGAATACATGGTGCGCAAGTGGAACGAGTTCGTGGCTGCATGACGACAGGATGAGCGCGCCCCCGACCACCAGCCACGCGACCTTGCTGCCTGCCCACGCCGTCAAGGCCTGGTGGCAGGCGGCGCCGTTCGCGCTGGTGTTCCTGTTGTTCTTCCTGATCCCGCTGGCGCTGATCGCGATGGTCAGCCTGTGGAACTTCAACGAGTACGAGCTGATTCCGGCGATCTCGCCGCGCAACTACTTCGCGATCTTCGAGGGCTGTTCGCACCTCACCGACAACGGCGACCTCTGCGTCACCTTGTCGACCTACCTCAGCACGCTCAAGTTCTGCCTGCTGGTCTGGGGCATCACGCTCGTGATCGGTTTCTCGGTGGCCTACTTCCTGGCCTTCCACGTGCGCTCGCCGGGCATGCAGACGCTGCTGTTCGTGCTGTGCACGGTGCCGTTCTGGACCTCCAACGTGATCCGCATGATCTCGTGGGTGCCGCTGCTGGGCCGCAACGGGCTGGTGAACCAGGGGCTCATGGGCCTGGGCCTGGTCGATGCGCCGGTCGAGTGGCTGCTGTTCTCGGATTTCTCGGTGGTGCTGGCCTTCGTGCATCTCTACACCATGTTCATGATCGTGCCGATCTTCAATTCGATGATGCGCATCGACCGCTCGCTGCTCGAAGCCGCCAGCGACTCCGGCGCCTCCGGTTGGCAGACGCTGTGGAACGTGATCGTGCCGCTGTCGCGCACCGGCATCCTGATCGGCTCGATCTTCGTCATCACGATCGTGATGGGCGACTTCGTCACCATCGGCGTGATGGGCGGCCAGCAGATCGCCTCGGTCGGCAAGATCATCCAGGTCCAGACCTCGTACCTGCAGTTCCCGCTGGCGGCGGCCAACGCGATGATCCTGCTGGCGGTGGTGCTGATGATCATCTGGGGCCTCACGCGGCTGGTCGACATCCGGAAGGAGCTGTGACTTGAGCCACCGGATTGGTGAACAGCGCAGCGCCGGCTTCTGGCCCCTGGCCCTGGTCTTCACGCTGTTCGTGGTCTTCCTCTACGGCCCGATGATCACCATCTTCGTGCTGAGCTTCCAGGGCCCCGAGGGCGGCCTCACTTTTCCGCTGCGCGGCGTGTCGCTGCACTGGTTCCGCAAGCTCGCCGAGGGCTTGGGCACGGTCGACATCGGCGCCGCCTTCGGCCGCTCGCTGATGCTCGGCGCGGTGGTCATGGGCTTCACGGTGGTGCTGTCGGTGCTGGCCGGCCTCGCGTTCCGCAAGCGGCTGCGAGGTGGCGACGCCCTGTTCTTCGTCACGGTGGCGAGCCTGATCATGCCGTCGATCATCGTCTCGCTGGGCATCGGGCTGCAGTTCCGCCTGCTCGACACCGGCCTCAAAGGCGCGCTCGGCGCGATCGGCGCCGAGGGCCTGCTCGAGAACTACGGCACCGCCCTCGGTCTGCTCACCTCGGCCCTCGGCGCCCACCTGACCTGGACGCTGCCCTTCGGGCTGTTGATCATGTTCGCGGTCTTCAATCGCTTCAATCCGGCCTACGAAGAAGCCGCGCGCGACCTCGGCGCCACGCCCTGGCAGAGCTTCCTGCACGTGGTGCTGCCGCTGATCGGGCCGTCGGTGGTCGGCATCGGCATGTTCGGCTTCACGCTGAGCTGGGACGAGATCGCGCGCACCTCGCAAGCCATCGGCGACGTCAACACGCTGCCGCTCGAACTGCAGGCGCTGACCTCGACCGTGACCACGCCATCGATCTACGCGCTCGGCACGGTGACCACCGTCGTGTCGTTCGCCGTGATGGCGATCGCGCTGGGCTCGGCGGCGCTGCTGGGGCGGCGTTCGACGCGGCGCCGCTGACTCCAGCGGTCCACCATGAAGCGGCTGCTGGTCATCAACCCGAACACCTCGGCCTCGGTGAGCGCGCTGCTCCAGCAGCACCTGCAGAAGCAACTGGAGGGGACCCTGGCGGTGCACACGCTCACCGCGCGGTTCGGCGCGCCGTACATCGCCAGCGAGGCCACCTACGCGGTGGCGCAGCATGCGGTCCTCGATGCCTGGGCCAGCGCCCATGCGCACGGCGAGCGGCCCGACGCGATCCTGATCGGCTGCTTCGGCGACCCGGGCCTGTTCGCCCTGCGCGACGGCGCCGGCGTACCGGTCGGCGGGCTGGCCGAAGCGGCCTTCGCGACGGCCGCCCGGCACGGCCGCTTCGCCGTCGTGACCGGCGGCGAACGCTGGCGGCCGATGCTCGAACGGCTGGCGTCGTCGCTCGGCTTCTCGGCCTCACTGGCCGGCATCCACACGGTGGCGCCGAGCGGCGCCCAGCTGGCCCAGGACCCGGTCGGCGCCCGCAGCCTGCTGGCCGAGGCTTGCCGCGAGGCCGCGACCCGCTTCCAGGCCCAGGCGGTGATCCTCGGCGGCGCCGGCCTGGCGGGCATGGCGGGCGATTTCGCCGCTTCGGTGCCGGTGCCCCTGATCGACAGCGTCAGCGCCGGCGGCCAGTGGGCGCTCGAGGCTGTCCGCGGCGGCGAGACGCCGGCCACGCCCCCGGGATTCGGCGTGGCTTGGCAGAACGTGTCCTGGGAGCTCGAGTCGCTGGGCTGACTGGCCCCACCGCCAGCACGGTCGGCCGGACCGTGCCACCATGCCTGCATGAGCACCAACTCCCACGCCCATCCGTCCCCCGCGGTCGAGCCGCTGTCGCTCTCCCAGCCGCGCGGCATCGACCAGATCGTCGCCGGCGTCTCGACCAGCGACGGCGACGGCGTCAAGCTCACGCGCGTGCTGCACCAGCCGCTGCAGCAGCGCCTCGATCCCTACCTGATGCTCGATGCCTTCAGCAGCGACAACCCGGGCGACTACATCGGCGGCTTCCCGAGCCACCCCCACCGCGGCTTCGAGACCGTGACCTACATGATCTCCGGGCGCATGCGCCACCGCGACAGCGCCGGCCACGAAGGCCTGCTGTCGAACGGCGGCGTGCAGTGGATGACCGCCGGGCGGGGCCTGATCCACAGCGAGCTGCCCGAGCAGGAAGAAGGCCTCATGGAAGGCTTCCAGCTGTGGCTCAACCTGCCGGCCAAGGACAAGATGCGCGAGCCCTGGTATCGCGACATCCAGAGTCCCGAGATCCCGGAGTTCATCACCCCGGCCGGCGTCCACGTGCGCGTCATCGCGGGCGTCAGCCACGGTGTCCACGGCGCGGTCCAGCGGGAACACACCGAGCCGCTCTACCTCGACATCACGCTGCCGCCCGGGGCCGAGTTCGCCCAGCCGCTGCTGGACGACCGCAACGCGCTGGTCTACGTGTTCCGCGAGTCGCTCTACATCGGCAGCGCCGAGATCCCGACCAAGCGCATGGCGATCCTGGCCAACGAGCCCGGCAGCGATGGCGTGGTGCTGCGGGCGCCGGCCTCGAACCACAGCCCGGCGCGCGCGCTGCTGATCGCCGGCAAGCCGCTGCACGAGCCGATCGCCCAGTACGGGCCGTTCGTCATGAACACGCGCGAACAGGTCACCCAGGCGGTGCACGACTTCCAGAACGGCAAGCTCGGCTGACCGCGCGGGAGGGCGAGTCGCGAGCGCCCGCCGTTCATGCTTCTTTACCAGACCTCACCCCGGGCTCACGATCGCGATACATGGCGGCGCCAGACTTCCTCTCACCTGCTGCCCATCGGCGGCAGGCTTCTTCGAAAGGAAGCACTCTCATGATCCCGTCTCGCAAAAGCCTTCTCTGGGCCGGTCTGCTGGCCTCGGCCACTTTCGCCTCGTCCGGTGCCTTCGCACAGGCGCCGCTGACGGCTCCCCCGCCGGCCGCCGCCGCCCAGCCCGGGGCCCAGGCGCCGGCCACGCCGCAGCGCCATGAGGCAGACCGCGCCGAACGCTTCGAGCGCATGCAGGCCCACCGGGCCCAGCGGCTGGCGGCCCTGAAGGAAAAGCTCAAGCTGACACCGGCCCAGGAAGGCGCCTGGAACAGCTTCACCACCGCCCAGCAGCCCCCGGCTCGCCCGGCCGGCCAGCCGGGTGCCGATCGCGCCGAATTCGCCAAGCTGACGACACCCCAGCGCCTCGACAAGATGCAGGCGCGCCAGGCCGAGCGCAGCGCGATGTTCGCCAAGCGTGCCGATGCCACGCGCAGCTTCTACGCGGCCTTGTCTCCTGAGCAGCAGAAGACCTTCGATGCCGAATCGATGCAGCGCTTCGGCCCCCGCGGTGCGGGCGTTCCTGGCGGCCACCACCATCACCCGGCCCCGCCGCCCGCCAAGAGCTGATCCAGTCCTCCGCGGCAAAGCCCCCGTCACCTGCGTGCCGGGGGCTTTTTTCATACGGCCGCTTACTTCGGCGTGCCGGTCTTGTCGATCGGATTGGTGGGCACTTCAGGCCGCTCGCCCTTTTCGCCGAAATGCGGCTTCACCTTCCGGCCCGACTGGCTGACTTCGATGCGCGACATCTCGCCGGTCGGCGCCGGCATCGCGTTGGGCTGGTGATTCACCGTGGTCGACGCCTCGCCCTTGGGCACGTTGTTGGTGGCATTGCTGCGGTTGTGAATCCGGGCTTCCGATTTCACAACCTCCCGCGAGGCCGGGTTGCTGCCGTCCGGCCGCTGGGTCGGATTGGCCACCCCCGCCGGCGTCTTGGTGCTGGCTTGGCCCGCGACCGCGGGGTCGGGCTGGGCCGGCATCGCGGTGGTGCCCTGGGCCATGGCGAGGCCTGCCATGCCCATCAGTCCGGCGAGAACGGTGGTGGCGACGAATCGTTGCTTCATGATGGCTCCTGTCTCTCTGGGTCGTTCGTTGAACAAGTCGAGCCCTTTTCTTCAAGCTCTGGTTGCACCGTAGAAGGGCACGGCCGGCCGCCATGTGGGGCTGCGGCCGGGCTGCCTGTAGGCGCCATGCCCCCTTGCGCGCAGGCCGTCGAAGGAGGTGGTCCGTTCCTACAGCCGCGGCGCCTGGCCCGGCTTACAACCATGCTTGTGAAGCCTCCTTTGCATACGGGCGCCACCGCCGCGCCGGTGACCTCGCTCAAGGTCATGACCGTGAACACCCACAAGGGCTTCACGGCGCTGAACCGCAAGTTCATCCTGCCGGAGCTGCGCGATGCGGTGCGCACGGTGGGCGCCGACGTGGTGTTCCTGCAGGAGGTGCTGGGCACGCACTCGCGCCACTCGCGCAAGGTCGACAACTGGCCCGAAGCGCCCCACTACGAATTCCTGGCCGACACCATGTGGCCGCAGTTCGCCTACGGCCGCAACGCGGTGTATCCCAAGGGACACCACGGCAACGCCGTGCTGTCGAAGTTCCCGATCGTTCACTACCGCAACCACGACGTCTCGATCGTCGGGCCCGAAAAGCGGGGCTTGCTGCACTGCGTGCTGCGGCTGCCGGCGCGGCCGATCGACGTCCACGTGATCTGCGCCCACCTGGGGCTGGCCGAGACCCACCGCCTGCAGCAGCTCGAGCTGCTGTGCCACATCGTGCGCGACGAGGTGCCGGCCGATGCACCCCTGATCGTCGCCGGCGATTTCAACGACTGGCGCGGCCGCGCCCACCGGATCCTCGCCCAGGGGGCTTCGCTGAGCGAGGTCTTCGTGCAGGCCCATGGCAGCGCGGCGCGAACCTTTCCCGCCCGCTTTCCGCTGCTGTCGCTGGACCGCATCTACGTGCGCAACGCCCGCGTCCATTCACCGGTGGTGCTGCCGCGCCGGCCCTGGTCGCACCTGTCGGACCATGCCCCGCTGGTGGCGGAGATCGCGCTGTGAGCAGCGACAGCCCCGACACGGCCGCCGCCGGCCGCCGCTGGACCGACGGCAACCGCGTCGCGCTGCTGGAAAACGGAGAGCAGTTCTTTCCGCGCGTGTTCGAGGCCATCGGCGAAGCCCGGCGCGAGGTGATCGTCGAGACCTTCATCCTGTTCGAGGACAAAGTCGGCGAGCAGCTGCACGCGGCGCTGAGCGCGGCGGCAAGGCGCGGCGTCAAGGTCGACCTGATGATCGACGGCTTCGGCTCGCCCTCGCTGTCACCCGGCTTCATCGCCGGCCTGATCGCGGCGGGCGTCAAGGTGCGGGTGTTCGATCCCGGCAAGCGCATCTTCGGCCAGCGGCTCAATGTCTTCCGGCGCATGCACCGCAAGATCGTGGTGGTCGACGGCACGCTGGCCTTCGTCGGCGGCATCAACTATTCGTCCGACCACCTGCTCGACTTCGGCCCCAAGGCGAAGCAGGACTACGCGGTCGAGCTGACCGGCCCGATCGTCTCCGAGATCCATCGCTTCGTGCTGCATGCGATCGCGGTCGGCGGCAAGGGCGCAGGCTGGTTCCGGCGCCGCATCCGGGCCTCCGCGCAAGACGACAACGCGCCCACGGGCGAGGCCGCGGCGCAATTCGTCACCCGCGACAATCGGCGCCACACCAACGACATCGAGCGCCACTACCTCGCGGCCATCCGCAGCGCCCGCCAACGCATCGTGATCGCCAACGCCTATTTCTTTCCCGGCTACCGCCTCATCAAGGAGCTGCGCCGCGCCGCCCGGCGCGGCGTCGACGTGCGGCTGATCCTGCAGGGCGAACCCGACATGCCGATCGTCAAGGTGGCGGCCAGCATGCTCTATCACCACCTGCTGCATGCCGGCGTGCAGATCCACGAATATTGCGAGCGCCCGCTGCACGGCAAGGTGGCGCTGGTGGACGAGCGCTGGAGCACCGTCGGTTCGAGCAACCTCGACCCGCTGAGCCTGTCTCTCAACCTCGAAGCCAACGTGATCGTGCGCGACCGGGACTTCAACCAGACGCTGTGGGAGCGGCTCGACGCGCTGATGCAGAACAGCTGCAAGCGGATCGAGGCCTCCGATCTGGACGAATGGAGCGGCTGGCGGCTGGTGCGCAGCTTCTTCATCTTCCACCTGCTGCGCTGGTACCCCTCCTGGGTCGGCTGGCTGCCGCGCCACGCGCCGAAGCTGGAGCCGCTCGACACACCCCTGCACCAGGGCGGCGGCGCCACGCGGACGGACGCGGCATGAAGGCTCAGGCAGAGGCTCCGGCCGCCGGCGGCTGGCGGCTGGTGAAACGCGTCGGGGCCTGGCTCTTCTTCGCCGCGGTGCTGGCGCTGGTCGTGCGACAGGCCCGCACGATCGACTGGAACGAGGTGCTCGACGCGCTGCGCGCCATTCCACGGCCCGCGCTGCTGGCGGCCGCGGCGCTCGCAGCCTGCAGCCACCTGCTCTACAGCACCTTCGACCTGCTGGGCCGCCGCATGACGGGCCACCGGCTCGGCACCCGCATCGTGATGCGCGTCACCTTCATCAGCTATGCCTTCAACCTGAACCTCGGCGCCCTGGTCGGCGGCGTCGCCTTCAGGTACCGGCTCTACTCGCGGCTGGGCCTGGACAACCTGACGATCACGCGGGTGCTCGGTTTCAGCATGCTGACCAACTGGCTGGGGTACCTGGTGCTGGCGGGCGCGGTCTTCTGCTTCTTTCCGATGGTGCTGCCGCCCGACTGGAAGATGGACGGCGAAGGGCTCCGCATCCTTGGCGCACTGCTGCTGGCCGGGGGCGCGGCCTACCTCGGCCTGTGCGCGATAGCGCGGCAGCACACCTGGCGGGTGCGCGGCCACGAACTGGACACGCCGTCGCTGCGCATGGCGCTGCTCCAGCTCGCGATGTCGATGCTGAACTGGTCGCTGATCGGCGGGATGATCTGGCTCCTGCTGCAGCGCCAGCTGCCCTACCACGAGGTGCTGGCCGTGGCGCTGGTCGCCGCGGTCGCCGGCGTCATCACCCACGTGCCCGGCGGCCTCGGTGTGCTGGAGGCCGTGTTCCTCGCGCTGCTCGGCCACCGGGCGCCGCAGGGCACGCTGCTCGGCGCGCTGCTGGCCTACCGGGCCATCTACTACCTGCTGCCCCTGATCTTCGCCGCCCTCACCTACGTAGCCACGGAGCTGCGGGCCCGGCAGCTCCGGCGGCGGCTGCCGAGCGCCTCTTCCTGAGCGCCCGGCGCGCCTCGGCCGCGCCAGCGCAGGCCTCTGCGCTTTACGCCTGAACGCCTACAGGTGCGGCCTTGGGGCGGCCCTAAGTTGATGCCATGGCCCCGCACACCATCACCCTCGCCGGCAACATCGACTCCGACGGCTTCCGGCGCGAGGCACGCTCGCTGCTGGCCGCCCTGGTCGCGCCGGACCAGGTCGACTGGGTCATCGACGCCGGGGCCGAGACGCAGCGTTTCTCGAGGCCGGCCGGCCCCGCCGCCCCGCGCGGTGCGGCGAGCGCCGGCATCACGCATCCGCTGGTTCCGCGCTCCTTCATGTCGATGTGCGAGACCGTCATCCTGCACAACGCACCGCTGCGCTTCGGCCTGCTCTATCGTCTGCTGTGGCGATTGGTGCACGAACCCGGCCTGCAGCACGACCCGCGTGATCGCGACCGGGTCCAGGCGCTGCACATGGCCCAGGCCGTGCGGCGCGACATGCGCAAGATGAAGACGCTGATCCACTTCAGCGTCGTCGCCGACGCTCCGGGCGCCGAGGCGCTCCACCTGGCCTGGTTCGATCCCGACCACCATGTGGTGGAAGCGGTGGCGCCCTTTTTTGCGCGCCGCTTCGCGCAGCTTCGCTGGGCCATCCTGACGCCCGAACGCAGCGTCCGCTGTCAAGGTCAGGTGCTCGAGTTCGGGCCCGGCGTACCACCGAACGCGGCGGCCGACGGCCTGGAACGCTATCGCAACGTCTTCGAGACCCTCGCGGCGCGTCGCCAGCCCGCCATCAATAGCGATAGAGGTAGCGCAAGCGCACGAAATTCTCGCCCGGGTTCGGCTCCTTGATGCCGGCGTTCGAGAAGTGCTGGACGCGCAGCGACACCTCGTGCGCGCCCTGCGCCCCGAGGCTCAGGCCGACACCGAGTTGCTCCGTGAACTGGAAGGCGGTGCTGAACTCCCGGTCGGGCGTGCGGTAGAGCTGGTCCATCACGGTGGCGCCTATGCCGGCCTCGACGAACCACGGCGACTCGCCCTGATTGAAGCGCCAGCGCCAGTTGGCGATCGCCCCGAGCTGCGTGTAGCTGCGCTTGTCCGCCCCATTCGGGGGCAGCGGCGCGCGCCACTGGCTGAGAAAGAAATCCCAGTAGAACGAAAGCGGCCCGCCCGGTGCCGGCGACCCGCGCCATGACCAGGGCATGGCGTAGCCGAGGGTCAGCGAATCCGTGTCCGTGTCGCCTCGCCCGAGATCGATGTAGATGCCTGGCGTGCTGTCTGAGGGAGCGGCCATGGAGGCCAGGGGGAAAGCCAGGCTCGCAGCACACAGCAGGGCCCCGACGCAGCGCAATGAGTGAGTCATTCGTATGAGGATGAGTTGCATTGTGAATGTAACAAGCAACGCAAGACCCGTGCTCGCCCCCAAGTGGCATTTCTCTCTGTAGGATGCCATCCCCAATCGATGCTGCACTGCAGCAAAAAGGCGCTGCTCGGTCTATCATGGCGCCATGAACCCCAGCTTCTCCTCGACGCGCTTCTTCAACCCGCTCATGCTGTGGGTGGACGTGGCCTTGACGACCAACGAGATGCTGCTGTCGGCCGGCTCGGTGATCCAGATGCGCACGGAACGCATGGCCAAGGCGGGCCTGTCCCCCAACGAGGTCGACCTGGCCGAATTTCAGCTCATGGGCCACGAAAAACTGGCGGCGGCCAGCGAATCCGGCGCTGCGATGGCCAACCAGCTCCACACCACCCAGTTCGCGCTGGTGAACCGCGCCGTGAAGCACTGGCTGGGCAGCGGCCTGGCCTTGTTCTCACTGGCGACCAGCACCAGCCCGGCGCAGGCCGTCAGCCATGCCGAAGCCTTTGGCAACGCGGCCACCCGCTCGGCCGAAGCCGTGAACCACCTGTCGAGCGCGAGTGCCCGGATCGTCCAGCGCGGCCTCAAGCCGATCCACGCCAAGACCACCTCGAACGCCCGCCGGCTCGCGATCGAGCAGGCCTGACGCTCAGGCCCGCAGCAGGCGCAGCAAGGTGATTTCGGAGGGCGCGCCGAAGCGCTTCGGCGGCCCCCAGTAGCCGGTCCCGCGGCTGGTGTAGACCCACATCTCGTGCAGCTTGTGCAGCCCCGCCGTGAACGGCTGCTGCAACGGCACGAACAGATTCCACGGGAAGAACTGGCCGCCGTGCGTGTGGCCCGACAGCTGCAGGTGGTAGCCCGCTTCGGCGGCCTCGGGCGCGCTGCGCGGCTGATGCGCCAGCAGCACCCGGGTGTGCACCAGCGGGGGCGCGTCGGCCAGCGCGCCGTGCGGGTCGCTGGCGTGGGCGGCATCGAAATGGCCGGCGGTGTAGTCGGTCACCCCGGCCACCAGCAGCGCGCTTTCGAGCACTTCCTCGTCGGTCTGCGCGCCCTTCACGTTGCGGGTCTGGAGCACCACGTGCTCGTTGAGCAGCACGCGCAGGCCGAGGCGCCGGAGTTCGTCGATCCAGGCATGCGCCCCGGCGTAGTACTCGTGGTTGCCGGTCACGACGAAGGTGCCGTGGCGCGCCTTGAGCTGCTGCAGCGGCGCGATGTGGTCGCGCAACTCGGCCACCGTGCCGTCGACCAGGTCGCCGGTGATCGCGATCATGTCGGCGCCGAGTCCGTTGACCGCGTTGACGATGCGCTGGATGTAGCCGCGCTTGATGGTCGGCCCGACATGGATATCGCTGAGCTGCGCGATCGTGAAGCCGCTCAGCGCCGAGGGCAGGTCGCGGATCGGCACGTCGATGCGCACCACGCCCGCCGTCCGGCGCGCGTTCAGCAAGCCGACCAGCGAAGTCGCGCTGGCCAACAGCGGCACGGCGGCCGCGCTCCACAGCTGCCAGCGCGCCCCATCGAGCGTCAGCCCGGACACGGACGCGCCGAGCCAGCCGAGCAGCAGGCCGGCATCGCGCACCACGGTGAGCACCAGCAACGACGAGAACCAGCCCATGCTGATGAGCCCGATCCATTTCCAGACGTCCGCGAACTGGCGCCGCCGGGACCGCATCCCGACGAAGGGCAGCGGCATGGTGACGGCCGACACGAGCAGTGCCAATCCCAGCAGCGGCCCCGCCAAGGGCAGGCCCGCCAGCGCGGGCAGCAGCCGCAGACCGATATAGGCGTGCAGCAGCGTGGTGAGGAGAACGAGGGGACGAAGCGGCATCGGGGCCTAGGAAGACGGGACTGCGCCCGGACACACCATGTGCGAGCGACACGACCCACATTCAAGGTGCGTGCCATGCGCGGGCAACCTTGAATTTTCCCATGGCCGGCCCTGCGCGGCCTTCAGCATCTTCTGAAAGAGCGCCCGGGCGCTCCCGGACTTCAGGAACGCGGGACTTGCACGCCGGCGGGCCAGACGAACACGGTCCGCTTCGACTGCCAGGGCAGCAGCTCGATCTCCTGCGTGAGGGTCTGGCCTCCCCGCGTGGCCTCGACCTGGTAGCGGCCCGGCTCGAGCCGGGCCACCAGGAACGGGCCACCCGCTTCGACCTGGCTCAGCAACTCGCGGCCGGATGCATCGCGCACCGTCACGACGACATCGGCGGCCGAGACCTGTCGCGTCCCGTCCTTGACCGCGAACTCGAAGCTGGCGGGCCAGCGAGGCTCGACGCTCTGCATCAGCGCCGCCTCTTCGCTGCTGCCGCCGCCGCCCATGTACTCGATGCCGTTGGCCATGCGGATCGGCGGGTTGTAGACCGCATGCGCCGCCAGCGCACCGGACAGCGCCGCTGCGCCCAATGCCAGGGCAGCCAGCGGCCGCCAGGATCGACCTGTGTTCATCGCGGAATCCTTTGCTCGGGTTGGCGTGAAGGGAGCTTCACGCCGCCACTGTCGGCAAGGCGCCTTAAGCGAACCTGATTTCAGCGCCCGGACGCCGGGCGCCGGGGCTCAGTTGCCGGTGCGCACCGAGGCCTGCTGCTCGGCCCGCGGCAATCCCATCGCAGCGGCGAAATCGACGTTCGACGGCCAGACGAACTGCGCCTTGGCGCTCAGGCCGTTGAACACGGTCAGGGGCTGCTGCAGCGTGATCCCGGCCAGCGTGGCCTCGACCTCGTAGGCGCCGGGGTCGAGCCGGGCCAGCATGAACGGCGAGCCGGTGGCGGTCTCCATCACCAGCCGGCCCGAATAGCGGTCGCGCACCACCACCTTGACGTCGCTCGGGAACTGGCCGGGCTTGCCTCGGCTGACCGCGAATTCGAAGGTCGCGGCCCAGCGGGGCGCCACCGTCTGCATGAAGGCCGCTTCGGCGCTGCTCTTCCCGCCGCACATGTACTCGATGCCCTGGGCCACGCGGATCGGCGGATTGGTCAGCGCCTGCGCCGAGGTGAACATGCCGAAGATCGCCAGGGCCGCGGCGGAGTGCCAGAAGCGGGTCGGGTTCATTGCTGTGCTTTCCTTGCTGAGAAATGGAAATGGCGGCGAGTTCGCCGGCAATTTTCCTTAGCAAGAGTCGGGCTAGGAATAGCGTTTACACGCAGTCGTGCCGGTGCCACGCGCCAAGACCAAAAACCGCATGAGGTCCGACGGTTTTCATTGTTGGCGTCCCGGAAATAGAGATGTTCCGCACGGCGCTGCGAGGGCCGCCTCGACGCCGTCAGACTCGACAGCCCACAACAGACGGTGGATTGCCACACATGAACGCCCCCTGCTCCCCCTGCACCGATGCCCTTTCCGAAGCCGCTCCCGACACCTCCCGGTCCGCCTGGCTGGCCGTCGGCTCGATCGCCGTCGGCACCTTCGCGATGGTCACGACCGAATTCCTGCCGATCGGCCTGCTGACCGACATCGGTGCCGGGCTGCAGGTCAGCGACGGCACCGCCGGGCTGATGGTCACGATGCCGGGCGTGCTGGCGGCCTTCGCCGGGCCGGCGCTGATCGTCGCCTCCGGCCGACTGGACCGCCGCACCGTCATGGTGACGCTGACCGCCATGCTGGTGGCGTCGAACCTGCTGGCGGCTTTCGCACCGAATTTCGCGACGATGCTCGTGGCCCGCCTGCTGCTGGGCCTGTGCATCGGCGGCTTCTGGACCTTCGCGCCGAGCGCCGCCACCCAGCTGGTGGCATCCGGTTCGCAGGCGCGCGCCATGTCGCTGGTGCTGGCCGGCGTCTCGGCGGCCACCGTGCTCGGCGTGCCTGCCGGCGCGCTGGTCGGCACTTTGGCTGGCTGGCGCGCCGCCTTCGGGCTCACGGGCGCACTGGCGGCGGTCGTGCTGGCGATCCAGGTCTGGCTGCTGCCCGCGATGCCGCCGGCCCGCGCCATCCGGCCGCGCGACCTGCTGACGCCGCTGACACGGCGCATGGCGCAGGTCGGCCTGCTGGCGGTGCTGTTCCTTGTGGCCGGCCATTTCGCCGCCTACACCTATCTCAAGCCGCTGCTGCAGCAGGTCTTCGGGCTCGACGCCAACGGCGTCACGACATTGCTGCTGGCCTACGGCGCGGTCGGCTTCTTCGGCACTTTCGTCGGCGGCTCGCTGGTCGCCCGCAGCGTGCGTGCGGCGGCGCTGCTGGCGGCCGTGCTGCTCGCGGCCGCGCTATTGCTGTCGACGGTGGTGGGCAGCGGCTTCCTGGCCGGCGCCGCGGTGGTGGTCACCTGGGGCATCGCCTTCGGCATGATCCCGGTCGCCCTGACCGGCTGGATGATGGAGGCCGTTCCGGATGCGCCCGAAGCCGGCCAGGCCTTGCTGGTGAGCGGCTTCCAGGTCGCGATCGCCTCGGGCGCCCTGCTCGGCGGCCTGGTGGTCGACGGCTGGGGCATCTCGAGCGCGATGCTGCTGAGCGGTGGACTGGTGCTGGTGGCCGCCGTCGTGGTGGGTGGGCTGGGGCGGGCGCCCCGGCGCGCAACACTGGCCGCGTCGGCTGAGCGGGGCTGAGCCCATCGGCAACCTCGGGCACGGAAGCAAGCGCCATCAATCTGCTTCCTTATGGACTAGCAAATTATATAAGATTGCTGCATCATAAGGTATCATGTTGCTATTCCAAGAAAGCCTATGGGCTAGCAAATGTCCCCTGAGCTGAGCCGGCTTCGACTCGAACAACTGCAAGCCACCATGTCTGCCTTCGCAGACATGATGAAGCGGCCTCGGCCGTCACGCGGATGGCTGAAGCTGATTCGAGAAGCGCTGGGGCGCACCGAACGCCAGCAAGCCCAGCGCCTGGGGATCTCGGGGCCCACGCTGCACAAGTCCGAACAGTCGGAAGCCGACGACCGCATCACGCTGGGCCAGTTGCGCAAGCTCGCAGACGGGCTCGACTGCGAGCTCGTCTACGCCCTGGTGCCCCGCCGCCCATTGACGGACATGGTCGAGGAGCGCGCCCGAGCCATCGCCATCGAAGAGGTCGGCGGGGTGGCCCACACGATGAGCCTCGAGGACCAGCGCCCCGGCGCGGAGCGACTTCGCAAGCAGGTGGACCGCAGGACCGAGGAACTGCTGCGCGGGCGCTGGTCAGACCTGTGGCGATAGACCTCGACGAGCAAGATGGCCAGACGCCTCTGGACCCGGATGAGAACGCCGGGCTCATCCCGGACCATCTGGCCACCAAGAGCGAACTGAACGACTGGGAGCAGGAGAACATCCTGCGCGCCGTGCGTTGGCTGAAGCGGGCGCGTTCGCCCGACGTGCTCAGCGAGGGCTTCTGCCGGCAGTTGCATCAGCAGATGTTCGGCAAGACCTGGACTTGGGCCGGCACCTTCCGCCGCTCGGACAAGAACATCGGCTGCGACTGGACTCACGTTGCGGTGAGGCTCAAGGATCTGTTCGACAACACGCGCTGGTGGGTCGACAACGCCACGTTTCCATTCGACGAGATCGCGGCGCGCTTTCACCGCGACCTGGTCTGGATTCACCCTTTCCCCAATGGCAACGGCCGACACGCACGCATGATGGCCGACGCGCTTTTGCGCAGCCTTGGCCAGCCTGCGTTCTCCTGGGGAGGCGGCGGCGATCTGGTGTCCGCCAACGATGCGCGCTCGCGGTATTTGGCGGCCCTGCGCGCCGCCGACCAGGGTGACCATCACCCGCTGCTTGCGTTTGTCCGCAGTTGAGTCCGGCGCCCCGCTCAGCGTCCCTCAAACGTCGATATTCGCCGCCCGCAGCGCGTTCTGCTCGATGAACTCGCGCCGCGGCTCGACCTCGTCGCCCATCAGCATCGTGAACACGCGGTCGGCCTCGATCGCGTCGTCGATCTGCACCCGCAGCAGGCGGCGCACCGCCGGGTCCATCGTGGTTTCCCACAACTGCTCGGGGTTCATCTCGCCCAGCCCCTTGTAGCGCTGGCGCGCCGTGGCGTTCTCGGCCTGTCCAATCAGCCAGCGCATCGCCTCGCGGAAGTCGTTGACCTTTTCTTCCTTGGCGCGCTCGCCCTCGCCGCGCTTGACCACCGCACCTTCGCCCAGCAGGTCGCGAAAGGTCTTGGCCGCCTCGGACAAGGCCGCGTAGTCGGCGCCGTGGACGAAGTCCTGCGTCAGCACGCTGCTCTTGATGTTGCCGTGGTGGCGGCGGCTGATGCGCAGCAGCGGCTTGTCGGTGCGGGTGTCGAACTCGCTCGACACATCCGCCGGCGCGCCGGTGGTGTTGAGTTCGCGCAGCTTGTTCTGCAGTGCCACGGCCGAGGCCTCGGCGCTGGCCGTGGTGTCGAGGTCGAGCGACACGCCGTCGGCGATCGCGCGCAGCGCCGCCGCATCGAGAAACACGCCGAGCCGGGCGATCACGGCTTCGGCCAGTTGGTGCTTGCGCGCCAGTTCGGCCAGGGTGTCGCCGTTGAGCAGGGTCGGACTCGCGCCGCCGGTGGACACGCTCGCATCCTTCAGCGCCACCTTCAGCAGGAAGGCGTCGAGCGCCGGACCGTCCTTGAGGTACTGCTCTTCCTTGCCGACCTTCACCTTGTAGAGCGGCGGCTGCGCGATGTAGATGTGGCCGCGCTCGACCAGCTCGGGCATCTGCCGGTAGAAGAAGGTCAGCAGCAAGGTGCGGATGTGGGCGCCGTCGACGTCGGCGTCGGTCATGATGATGATCCGGTGGTAGCGCAGCTTGGCGACGTTGAAGTCGTCGGCGCCGCCGCCCGAGGTCGTCGCGCCGGCCCGGCCGATGCCGGTGCCCAGGGCGGTGATCATGGTCAGGATTTCGTTGCTGGTCAGCAGCTTCTCGTAGCGCGCCTTCTCGACGTTCAGGATCTTGCCGCGCAGCGGCAGGATGGCCTGGAATTTCCGGTCGCGGCCCTGCTTGGCGGAACCGCCGGCGGAGTCGCCCTCGACCAGGTAGACCTCGCACAGCGCCGGGTCCTTCTCCTGGCAGTCGGCCAGCTTGCCCGGCAGGCCCATGCCGTCGAGCACGCCCTTGCGGCGCGTCATCTCGCGCGCCTTGCGGGCGGCTTCGCGCGCGCGGGCCGCCTCGACGATCTTGCCGCAGATGATCTTGGCGTCGTTCGGGCGCTCCTGCAGGTAGTCGGTCAGCAGGCGGCCGACGATGTCCTCGACCGGCGCGCGCACCTCGCTCGACACCAGCTTGTCCTTGGTCTGGCTCGAGAACTTGGGCTCGGGCACCTTGACGCTCAGCACGCAGCAAAGGCCTTCGCGCATGTCGTCGCCGGTGACCTCGACCTTGGCCTTCTTGGCGAACTCGTTCTCTTCGATGTACTTGTTGATGACCCGGGTCATCGCGGCCCGCAGGCCGGTCAGGTGGGTGCCGCCGTCACGCTGCGGGATGTTGTTGGTGAAGCACAGCACCTGCTCGTTGTAGCCGCTGTTCCACTGCATCGCGACCTCGACCCCGATGTGCGTGCCCGGAATGCCGCCGTAGGTATCGGCCGGCTTCTCGCCCATCGCGTAGAACACGTTCGGGTGCAGCACCGTCTTGCCCTTGTTGATGAACTCGACAAAGCCCTTGACGCCGCCGGCGCCCGAGAAGTCGTCTTCCTTGCCGGTGCGCTCGTCGATCAGGCGGATCCGCACGCCGTTGTTCAGGAAGCTCAGCTCGCGCAGCCGCTTGCTGAGGATCTCGTAGTGGAAGTCGGCGTTTTCCTTGAAGATCTCGKTGTCGGGCAGGAAGTGCACCTCGGTGCCGCGCTTCTCGGTCTCGCCGATGACCTTCATCGGCGACACCTCGACGCCGCCCACCGTCTCCAGCAGGCGGTTCTGCACGAAGCCCTTGCTGAACTCGAGCGTGTGGACCTTGCCGTCGCGCCGCACCGTCAGGCGCAGCATCTTGCTGAGCGCGTTGACGCAGCTCACGCCGACCCCGTGCAGGCCGCCCGACACCTTGTAGCTGTTCTGGTTGAACTTGCCGCCAGCGTGCAGTTCGGTCAGCGCGATCTCGGCCGCCGAGCGCTTCGGCTCGTGCTTGTCGTCCATCTTGACGCCGGTCGGGATGCCCCGGCCGTTGTCGGTCACGGAGACCGAGTTGTCGGTGTGGATCGTGACCACGATGTCGTCGCAGTAGCCCGCCAGCGCCTCGTCGATCGAGTTGTCGACCACCTCGAACACCAGGTGGTGCAGGCCGGTGCCGTCCGAGGTGTCGCCGATGTACATGCCCGGGCGCTTGCGCACCGCCTCCAGCCCTTCGAGGATCGTGATGGAGCCTTCGCCATAGGAGGTGTCGCCGGCCGGTGTCACCTCGATCGGAATCGCGCTGTCGATTTCAGGGGTGTAAACCGGCTCGGTGTGCGGCACTTCCGGCTTGTTTTCTTCGCTCATCACTTTCTTTCTCTCTCGGCGCCGCGCTGGGCACCGTCTGTTCGGGAGATACCGCGGAACCGGCTTTGCCGGGCCGCTGGTATCGCCCCCTGCAAGGGGGTGGGCGGCTACACGAAGTGAGCCAACCTGGGGGTGTGCCAGGTCCTTGTGCTAAATCCTCATCGGCATGACGACGTACTTGAACGACGCGTTCTCGGGAATCGTCATCAGCACCGAGCTGTTGGAGTCCGCCAGGTCCAGCTTCACCATGTCCTGGCTCATGTTGGCCAGGGCATCGATCAGGTAGGTCACGTTGAAGCCGATCTCGATCGCGTCGCCGCCGTAGTCGATGTCGAGTTCGTCCTGCGCCTCTTCCTGCTCGGCGTTGTTCGACGCGATGCGCAAGGTGCCGGGCTCGATGTTGAGCCGCACGCCCTTGAACTTCTCGCTGGTCAGGATCGCGGTGCGCTGCAGGCTGGCCAGGAGCGGTGCGCGGCCCAGCGTGACCGTGTTCTTGTGGGTCTTGGGGATCACGCGGTTGTAGTCGGGGAACTTGCCCTCGACCAGCTTGGTGACGAACTCCATGCCGCCGAAGCTGAACTTGGCCTGGTTGTTGGCGAACTGCATCTCGATCGCGCCTTCGGCGTCGGACAGGAGACGCTGCATCTCCAGCACGGTCTTGCGCGGCAGGATCACCTCCTGGCGCGGCACCTCGACGTCGAGGGTGGCCGAGGCGAAGGCCAGCCGATGGCCGTCGGTCGCGACCAGGCTCAGCTGCTTGCCTTCGGCGACGAACAGGATGCCGTTGAGGTAGTAGCGGATGTCGTGCACCGCCATCGCGAACGACACCTGGCCCAGCAGGTCCTTCAGGGTCTTTTGCGGCACGCTGAACACCGGGCCGAAATTGGCCGACTCCTGCACCAGCGGGAAGTCTTCGGCCGGCAGCGACTGCAAGGTGAAGCGGCTCTTGCCGCCCTTGAGCACCAGCTTGCTGGCGCTCGACTCGAGGCTCACGGTCTGGTCGGCCGGCATGGTGCGCAGGATGTCGATCAGCTTGCGGGCGCCGATGGTGGTCGTGAAGTTGCCTTCGTCGCCGCCGAGTTCGGCATGGGTGCGGATCTGGATCTCGAGGTCGCTGGTGGTGAGCTGCAGCTGGCCGCCGGTCTTGCGGATCAGCACGTTGGCCAGGATCGGCAGCGTGTGGCGGCGCTCGACGATGCCCGCCACGGACTGCAGCGCGGCGAGGACTTTGTCCTGGGTAGCCTTCAAAACGATCATTGTCTTACCTCTTCCTTATTTCTTTAATTCAAATTAGTAGTAGTAGATAAGGGACGCACTGTGCTGTGGACAGCGTCGTTTTCCGCTTTCGTGACAGGCACTTGGCGCTGCCGGCCGGCTGTGCGCAGCCCTGCTTCGGGGCTGTCGCGCCAGGGCGCACAACTTCGGCGCGCAGCGCCCGCCTGTGGACAAGCCCTTTCTTGTGCCGGAACTGTCCCCAGAGTTGTCCTTTGACAGGGGTCGATGGTGATGGCTGTACCGCACGCATCGCTCAGCCCTTCAGGGTCTGCTCCAGCACGTGCAACTGCTGGTTGAGTTCGGTGAGCTGCTGCCGCTCGCCCGAGATCTTGCGCACCGCATGCAGCACCGTCGTGTGGTCGCGGCCACCGAACAGCTCGCCGATCTCGGGCAGGCTCTTCTGGGTCAGCTCCTTGGCCAGGTACATCGCGATCTGGCGCGGCCGCGCGATCGAGGCCGGACGCTTCTTCGAGTACATGTCGGCGACCTTGATCTTGTAGTAGTCGGCCACCGTCTTCTGGATGTTCTCGACCGAGATCTGCCGGTTCTGGATCGACAGCAGGTCGCGCAGCGCCTCGCGCGCCAGGGCGATCGAGATCTCTTTCTGGTTGAAGCGCGAGTAAGCCAGGATCTTGCGCAGCGCGCCTTCGAGCTCGCGCACGTTGGAGCGCACGTTCTTGGCGACGAAGAAGGCGACTTCTTCGGGCATCTCGGCGCTCTCGGCGCGCGCCTTGTTGATGAGAATCGCGACGCGCATCTCGAGCTCGGGCGGCTCGATCGCGACCGTCAGCCCCGAGTCGAAGCGCGAGACCAGCCGCTCGTGGATGTCCGCCAGTCCCTTGGGATAGGTGTCGCTGGTCATCACGATGTGCGACTTCTTGGCCAGCAGCGCCTCGAAGGCATTGAAGAATTCTTCTTGCGTGCGGTCCTTGTTGGCGAAGAACTGGACGTCGTCGATCAGCAGCAGGTCGAGCGAGTGGTAGCGTTCCTTGAACTCGTCGAAAGTCTTGCGCTGATACGCTTTGACCACATCCGAGACGAATTGCTCGGCGTGGATGTAGAGAACTTTGGATTCGGGGCGGTCGGCCAGCAGGCGGTTGCCCACCGCGTGCATCAGGTGGGTCTTGCCGAGGCCGACCCCGCCATAGATGAAAAGCGGGTTGTAGAGGTGGCCCGGCATGCCGGCCACGTGCATCGCCGCGGCACGCGCCATGCGGTTCGCCGTGCCTTCGACCAGGGTGTCGAAAGTGAGGCCCGAGTTGAGCCGGTTCTTGAAGGCGGCGGCGGCCAGGTCTTCGCCCGAAGGCACCATTTCGCGCGGCACATCGGTTTCAGACACGATCGCCATAGATGCCGGCCGGCTGGCGATTTCCCGAGGAGCGAGCGCTAACTCAATGATGACTGGCTGGCCATAGAGCTTCTCGGCCATCGAGGCGATCTTGCCGGCGTACTGGGCCCGGATCCAGTCGAGTTTGAAGCGGTTGGCCACGAACACCGTGACCCGCGACAGATCGTCCGTGACCTTCGCGGTCAGCGGCTTGATCCAGGTGTTGAACTGCTGTTCGGACAGTTCCTGTGCGAGCTGGTCGACACAGGCCTGCCAGAGGCTGTCACCGATGCCTTCACCCGGCATGGGCGCTCTGAAAAGTGGTTTGTCCCTCAGCCATTCTCTCGTCTTGGTATTGTGGATAGTCGCACCCGCGATGCGCCCTGGATTCTAACTTGTCAAAACCTTATCCACATGGTCTGGACGGTGGCGGAAACGCTTGCGAACCAACCGGTCATTGTGGCGCAACCGAAACTTTGCGATAATCGCGGGTTTCCCTGAAAACCTTCTTTGTGTGTTTCGGGGTATTCGCATCATCGCGCCTCGCCGGGCCCTTCCGGTTGCGCGGTAGAGAACAGTCCCCGGCCCCTCGAGGCCCGGAGGCTCAAAAACGCCGGCCCAGCCGGTGAATCAGGAAATCATCATGAAACGCACGTATCAAGCATCGAAAGTCCGCCGCGCCCGTACCCACGGCTTCCTGGTCCGCATGAAGACCCGCGGCGGCCGCGCCGTGATCAACGCACGCCGCGCCAAGGGCCGCAAGCGCCTGGCCGTCTAAGGCCAGACACTTTCGCCGGCTCCGTTGCCAGTCGACCCGCTGCCGCCCTCACCGTTCGACGGCGTCCCGCGGTTGGCTTCCATGCAGCGGCTCAAGACCCGCGCGCAGTTCCAGGCCGTCCTCGCAGGTGCCACCGTGGCGCGCACAGCCCACTTCGCACTGCACCGCTGCGCGCTCGACGCGCCGGGCGGGGCTGCGCCGCTGTTCGCTTCCGACGATGTCTGGCTGGGCGCCATGGTTCCCAAGCGCTGGGCCCGTCGGGCGGTCACCCGCAACGCGATCAAACGCCAGATCTACACCGTGAGCGCTGCCGTCGCCGAGTCGCTGCCGCGCGCGGCGCACGTGGTGCGCCTGCGTGCGGCCTTCGATCGCAAGCAATTCGTCAGCGCGTCGTCCGACGCGCTCAAGGCCGCCGTCCGCACCGAACTCCAGCAGCTGCTGGCGCGGGCCGGGGCGGCGCGCGCATGATGCGGCGCCTGCTGATCGCCCTGGTCAAGGGCTACCGGCTGCTGCTGAGCCCCTGGCTCGGGCAGTCCTGCCGCTTCGAGCCGACCTGCTCCGTCTACGCGATCGGCGCGCTCGAGCAGCACGGCGCCGCCAAGGGCAGCTACCTGACACTGCACCGCATCGCGCGCTGCCAGCCCTGGTGCCAGGGCGGCCACGATCCGGTGCCTCCAAAGACACAGCGACCGGCGCCCAGGCGCGGGTCGCTGTTCGCCTTTCTCTCCCCCGACGACAAGAAGTCTTCTTCATGAACGATATCCGCCGCACCATCTTGTGGGTGATTTTTGGTTTCTCGCTGGTGTTGCTGTGGGACCAATGGCAGGTCTACAACGGCCACAAGCCGACCTTCCTGCCCTCGGCCAAGACCGCCGCCCCCGCCGATTCGTCGGCGCCGCCCGCTGCCAGTGCCAGCGGCGTCCCGGCGGCTGCCGCACCGGCGGCCGGTGCGGTCCCGGTGCAGGGCTCGGCGCCCGCCATCGGCGAGAAAGTCACGGTGTCCACCGACGTCTTCAAGGCGACCATCGACGGTGAAGGCGGCACGCTGTCCGAACTGCAGCTGCTCCAGTTCCTCGACCAGACCAACCACGGCGGCCTGGTCGAATGGGCCCGCCGCCTGGTCGGCCTGCCGGTGCCGCAGAACGAGGTCCGGCCGGTCATGCTGATGGAGAACGGCTCGCCCGCCACCCGCTACGTGGCCCAGACCGGGCTGCTGAACACGGTGGACACCGGCGACCGCTTCCCGAACCACCTGAGCCTGATGACCGCGCGCCCCGGCCCGCGCGAACTCGCCGAAGGCCAGAACAAGCTCGAAGTCGTGTTCGAGTCGCAGCCCGTGGGCGGCATCAAGTACGTCAAGACCTACGTGTTCCAGCGCGGCGACTACACGATCCGCGTCAATCACCAGGTCGTCAACGTGAGCGACAAGCCGCGCGACGCCCAGCTCTACCTGCAGTTCACGCGCCACGGCACGGTCGCCGCCGGCACCATGTTCGGCACCAACACCTTCACCGGCCCGGCCATCTACACCGAGCAGAAGAAGTTCCAGAAGATCGCCTTCACCGACATCACCAAGGGCAAGGTCGAACTGCCCGCGCCGGCCGACAACGGCTGGGTGGCGATGGTCCAGCACTACTTCGTCTCGGCCTGGCTGCTCAACGTGCCCGGCAGCGACACCATCAAGCGCGAGTTCCGGGTCGCCGACCTCGGCAACAACCTGTTCTCGGTCGCGATGGTGCTGAAGCTGCCCGAGCTGGCACCGGGCGCCTCGCAGGCGATCGACAGCAACCTGTTCGCCGGCCCCGAGGAAGAGAAGAAGCTCGAGGCGATCGCCACCGGCCTCGACCTGGTCAAGGACTACGGCATCTTCGCGATCATCTCCAAGCCGCTCTACTGGCTGCTCAACAAGCTGCACGGCATCCTCGGCAACTGGGGCTGGTCGATCGTCGCGCTGGTGGTGCTGCTGAAGGCGGCGTTCTACTGGCTCAACGCCAAGGCCTACGCGAGCATGGCCAAGATGAAGGCCATCAATCCGAAGATCATGGAGATGCGCGAGCGGCTCAAGGACAAGCCGCAGGAGATGCAGCAGGAGATGATGCGCATCTACCGCGAGGAGAAGGTCAACCCGATGGGCGGCTGCTTCCCGATCGTGATCCAGATCCCGGTGTTCATCGCGCTCTACTGGGTGCTGCTGTCGTCGGTCGAGATGCGCCACGCCCCGTGGATCCTCTGGATCCATGACCTCTCGGCACCGGACCCGTGGTTCATCCTGCCGGTGGTCATGACCGCCACCTCGCTGTTCCAGACCTGGCTCAACCCGACGCCGCCGGACCCGATGCAGGCCAAGCTGATGTGGATCATGCCGCTGGCTTTCAGCGTGATGTTCATCTTCTTCCCGGCCGGCCTGGTGCTCTACTGGATCACCAACAACGTGCTGTCGATCGCGCAGCAGTGGTTCATCAACAAGCGCCTGGGCGTGCTAGGCAATCCGCCCAAGAAGCCGAAGGCGCCGATCCTGGCGAAGCCAGGCAAGTAAGGCTTCGGCCATCGACCCGAAGGGCCGCGAAAGCGGCCCTTTTTACTGGAAGAATCGTTCCCATGCTCGCCCGCACCGCCGATCCGATCGTTGCCATCGCCACCGCCTCAGGCCGCGGGTCGGTCGGGATCGTGCGGGTCTCCGGCCGCGAGCTGGCGCCGCTGATCGACGCCCTCTGCGGCCGCGCGCTGAAGCCGCGGGAGGCCAGCTACCTTCCGTTCCGCGATGCCGACGGCTCGCCGATCGACCGCGGCCTGGCGCTGCACTTTCCGGCCCCGCATTCCTTCACCGGCGAGGACGTGTTCGAACTGCAGGCCCATGGCGGCACGGTGGTGCTGCAGCTGCTGCTGGCGCGCTGCCTGGCGGCGGCCGCCGAGACCGATCCGGCGACCGGCCGGCCGCGCCTGGCGGGCCTGCGGGTGGCCGAGCCCGGCGAGTTCAGCCAGCGCGCCTTCCTCAACGGCAAGATCGACCTGGCGCAGGCCGAGGCGATCGCCGACCTGATCGACGCCAGCACCGAAGCCGCGGCGCGCAGCGCCAGCCGGTCGCTGTCGGGCGCCTTCTCCGACGAGATCCACACCTTGCTCGAGGCCCTAGTGCGCCTGCGCATGCTGGTCGAGGCGACGCTCGACTTTCCCGACGAGGAGATCGACTTCCTGCAGGAGGCCGACGCCGCGGGCCAGCTGGTGGCGCTGCAGTCCCAGCTGGCCGCGGTGCAGCAGCGGGCCCGCCAGGGCGCCCTGCTGCGCGAGGGCATCAAGGTCGTGATCGCCGGCCAGCCGAATGCCGGCAAGAGCTCGCTGCTGAATGCGCTGGCGGGCGCCGAGCTGGCGATCGTCAGCGCGGTCGCGGGCACCACCCGCGACGTGGTTTCGCAGACCATCCAGATCCAGGGCGTTCCGCTGCATGTCGTCGACACCGCCGGCCTGCGCGACAGCGTCGACGAGGTCGAGCAGATCGGCATCGCCCGCGCCTGGAGCCAGATCGAAGGGGCCGACGCGGTGCTGTTCCTGCACGACCTGACCCGCAGTGCGGCCCCTGCCTATGCGCAGGCCGATGCCGACATCGCTGGGCTGCTGGCCGGCCGGCTGCCCGCCAGCGTGCCGGTGATCGATGTCTGGAGCAAGCTCGACGCGCTGCCCGCCACGCAGCCGCCGCCCGACAGCGGCGTCAGCCTGTCGGCGCGCACCGGGGCCGGCATCGAAACCCTGCGTCGCCGACTGCTCGAGGTCGCCGGCTGGCAGGCGGTTCCGGAAGGCGTCTACCTGGCGCGGGCCCGCCACGTGCAGGCGCTGTCGCGGGTCGAGGAACACATCGCGCTGGCGACCGCCCACCTGGCAGCCCATGCCCAGTTGCTCGACCTGCTGGCCGAAGAGCTGCGGCTGGCGCAGAACGCACTGAACGAAATCACCGGCGAGTTCGGCGCCGACGACCTGCTCGGCGTGATCTTTTCCCGCTTCTGCATCGGCAAGTGAGCGAGAGTGTGTCATTCTGTGACATCTGTCACCACAGATTTGGCCTTTCGCAGATACTTCCGACGCACAGCAGGACAAACGAACGATGTCATCCAGCATTCAGGATCTTTGCCGCGCGATCGCCCAGAACACCAGCTACGACGCCTTTGCGCCGGCGCTCAATTCGCTGCAATGGGAAACGGTGGCTGCCTATCTGCAGCCCTTCGACCTGGCCGCGGGCCAGGTGCTGATCGACCAGGGCGCCCAGGACCGCACGGTGTTCTTCATCGAGAGCGGCGCACTCAGCGTGCACCTGATCGGCGACAAGGGCCAGATGCAGCTGGCGATCCTGAATCCGGGCTCGGTGGTCGGCGAAGGCTCCTTCTTCTCGCGCGCACCGCGTTCGGCCAACGTGGTCGCCACCGGGGCGGCCCGGGTCTGGCGACTGACCGGGATCCGCTTCGCCGAACTGTCGAACCGGCAGCCCAACCTGGCCCTGGAGCTCACGATGGGGCTCGGCGCCGTGATCGCCAAGCGTCTGGTGAACAAGCAGAAGCGGGTGGCGGTGACCTGAGCGCACGATGACCCTGGTGTGCGCGGACTGCCGCACGGACAACCGTGACGGCGCCAAGTTCTGCAAGGGCTGCGGACGGAGGCTGGTCGCGTTGACCGCACCGCAACCGGCCGCCCTCCCCGGCGCCGAAGCGGAATGGCCCGCCACCCAGCGCATGGCGAGGGACGTGGAGCTTCCGCCGCCGCTGCCGACCCCCCGTCCCCGTCGGCCGGCCATCCCCTCCAACGGGAAGGCGCCCCCTCGCGAAGCGTCCCCCACGCCCCGGAAGCATCCGCCTCGAGCCGGCGCCCCGCCGCGCCCGAACCCGCTGCGCACGGCCGTGATCGGCCTGGCGGCCGTGGGTCTTGTGGTGGCGCTGGCCGCCTGGTTGTTCTCGTCCGGTTCGCCGCCGCCGGTGGCGGTGGCGGTGTCCGCGCCCCCTTCGCCGGCGGCCACGCCGGCGCCCGCTCCGGTCGAGGCGGCGGTACCCGTTGCGCCCACGCCTGCGGCCGAGCCCCAGCCGCAGGCCGAGGCCCCGGCGCCAGAGCCCGTCGCCAGCGCGCCTGTTGCAGAGCCACCGCCGCCGGCGCCAACGGCCCAGGCGGTCGCGCCACCAGCCGCCCCCGCCAAGCCCAGCCCGCCAAAACCCCGCAAGCCGTCAGCACCGGCGGCCGCACCGGCGCCCGTGGCCGCCGCACCTGCCCCGCAGCCGGAACCCGCGCCAGCCCCGCCGCCCCCGCCCCCGAACCCGCAGGCGCAATGCGCCGGCCTGAACTTCATCGCCCGCGCCCAGTGCATGGCCGCGCAGTGCGCCAGGGCGGAATTCAGGACGACGGCCCAGTGCGACGCGGTCCGCCGACAACAGCAGGTCGAGGAAGAAAAGCGCAATCCGACGCTGCTGAACTGAGCGGTCCCCGCGCTCAGCCCTTCTGCAGCTTGTCGATCGCCACCGCCAGCGCGCCGGGCTTGCCCGACAACACCAGCGTGTCGCCGTCGGCCAGCACCGTGTCGTCGTCGGCATCGGCGGCCTTGCCGTCGCGGCGGCGCAGGCTCGCCACGCGCACGTTCAGCCCCGCCAGCGCCAGCCTGGCCAGCGGCTGGCCGATGGCGCGCGCGCCGGCCGTCAAGGTGAAGGTGTTGAGGCGCTCATGGTCGATCTCGTCGGCGTTGTCGTCGTCGGCGCCGTGGAAATAGCCGCGCAGCAGGTTGTAGCGCGCATCGCGCTGGTCCTGGACGACGCGGATCACGCGCCGCATCGGCACCCCGACCAGCGCCAGCGCATGGCTGGCCAGCATCAGCGAGCCCTCGATCGCCTCCGGCACCACCTCGGTCGCGCCGGCCGCCTGCAGCTTCTCGAGGTCGCGGTCGTCCTGGGTGCGCACGATGACCGGCACCTGCGGCGCATGGGCGCGTGCGTTGGCCAGCACCTTCAGCGCTCCCGGCACGTCCTGGTAGGTCACGACCAGGGCGCTGGCGCGCGCGAGGCCCGCCGCCATCAGCGCCTGCAGCCGGGACGCATCGCCGAACACCACCGAATCGCCGGCCGCGGCCGCCTGCCGGACCCGGTCCGGATCGAGGTCCAGCGCCAGGTAGGGGATGCCCTCGCGCTCCAGCATCCGCGCCAGGTTCTGGCCGCAGCGGCCGTAGCCGCAGATGATCACGTGGCGTGCCGTGTTGATCGTCTTGCGGGCGATCGTGGTCATCTGCAGCGACTGCTGCAGCCAGTCGCTGGCCACCAGCTTGCGCACGATCCGGTTGCTGTACATGATGATGAAGGGGGTCGACAGCATCGACAGCACCATCGAGGCCAGCACCGGATTCGCCAGCCACGCCGGCAGCAGGTCCTGGCCCTGGGCCAGCGCCAGCAGCACGAAGCCGAACTCGCCGGCCTGCGCCAGGTAGAGGCCGGTGCGCAGCGAGACGCCGGCCGTGGCGCCCAGGACCCGCGCCAGTGCCGTCACCAGCACCAGCTTGAAGGCCAGCGGCAGCAGCAGCAGCACCGCCACCAGCGCCCAGCGCTCGACCACCACGTGCCAGTCGAGCGACATGCCGATGGTGATGAAGAAGAGCCCGAGCAGCACGTCGTGGAACGGCCGGATGTCGGTCTCGACCTGGTGCTTGAACTCGGTCTCCGACACCAGCATGCCGGCGACGAAGGCACCCAGCGCCAGGCTCAGGCCGGCGAGTTCGGTCAGCCAGGCCAGGCCGAGCGTGACGAGCAGCAGGTTGAGCATGAACAGCTCCTCGCTGCGCCGGCGCGCAACCAGCGTGAGCCACCAGCGCATCACGCGCGGCCCGCCATACAGCAGCACGCCGATCAGGAAGCCGGCCTTCAGCAGCGCGAAGCTGAGCGCCTTCAGCAAGGTCTCGGGCGGGGCGCCGAGGGCCGGGATCAGCACCAGCAGCGGCACCACCGCCAGGTCCTGGAACAGCAGCACGCCCATCACCCGCTTGCCATGCTCGCTGTCGATCTCCAGCCGCTCCGCCATCAGCTTGACGACGATCGCCGTGCTGCTCATCGTGAGTGCGCCCGAGAAGACCAGCGCGGCCTGCCAGTGCAGCCGCCAGGCCGGCGGCAGCCAGTGCGACAGCAGCAGCGCACCGACGGTGGCCACCGAGATCGTCAGCATCACCTGCAGCAGGCCGAGCCCGAACACGTGGCGGCGCATCGCCCGCAGCTTGGGCAGGCTGAACTCGAGCCCGATGACGAACATCAGAAAGACGACGCCGAATTCGCCCAGGTGGCGGATGCCCTCGGAGTTCTGCGCCAGTGCCAGCGCATGGGGTCCGATCAGCACCCCGGCCGAGAGGTAGCCGAGCATCGGCGGCAGCCGCAGCAGGCGGCAGACAACCACGCCGATCACCGCAGCGAGCAAATACATCAGCGTCAGATCGAGCGAGGACATGCCCGCATGCTAGCAACACGCCTGCCCGCTTCCGGCGCCATTTCATCCCCATGGGGGACTCGACGCGGCCGGCCGATAAAATCCGCCGATGAGCTCCCGCCCCCCCGCGACCCCCTCCGTCGATCCCGACGCCCTGCTGGCGCGCGCGCGCGTCACTTTCGACATCGAGGCGGCTGCGGTGCTCGGGCTCAAGGAACGGCTCGGTCCGAGCTTTCCTGCCGCGGTGCAAAAGATCCTCGACGTCCGCGGCCGCGTGGTCGTGATGGGCATGGGCAAGAGCGGCCATGTCGGCCGCAAGATCGCCGCCACCCTGGCTTCGACCGGCACGCCGGCGATGTTCGTGCATCCGGCCGAAGCCAGCCATGGCGACCTCGGCATGATCAAGGCGGTCGACCTGGTGCTCGCGATCTCCAACAGCGGCGAGGTCGAGGAACTCACCACCATCCTGCCGGTGGTCAAGCGCCAGGGCGTGCCGCTGATCGCGATCACCGGCCGCAGCGACTCGACCTTGGCGCGCCATGCCGACATCGTGCTCGACAGCGGGGTCGAGAAGGAAGCCTGCCCGCTGAACCTCGCGCCGACCGCCAGCACCACCGCCCAGATGGCGATGGGCGATGCGCTCGCGGTGGCGCTGCTCGACGCCCGCGGCTTCGGCACCGAGGACTTCGCCCGCTCGCATCCGGGCGGCGCGCTGGGCCGCAAGCTGCTGACCCACGTCAGCGACGTCATGCGCTCGGGCGACGAGGTGCCGCGCGTGGCTCCCGGGGCGAGCCTGAGCGAGATCATGCGCGAGATGAGTGCCAAGGGGCTCGGCGCCACCGCGGTGGTCGGCCCCGACGGCCGCGCGATCGGCATCTTCACCGACGGCGACCTGCGGCGCCAGGTCGAGACCGGCGCCGACCTGCGCGCCCTCACCGCCGCCGACGTCATGCATGCCGGACCGCGCACCTTGCGCGCCGACGCGCTGGCCGCCGAGGCGGCCGACCTGATGGAGCAGCATCGCATCACCAGCGTGCTGGTGGTCGACGCGGCCGGGCTGCTGATCGGCGCGCTCAGCATCAACGACCTGATGCGCGCGAAGGTCATCTGATGGGCGTCGAATTCAGCCCCGAGACCCTGCTCGCCGCCCAGGACATCCGGATCGCCTTCTTCGACATCGATGGCGTGCTGACCGATGGCGGGGTCTATTTCACCGAGCACGGCGAAACCCTCAAGCGCTTCAGCATCCTCGACGGCTACGGCCTCAAGCTGCTGCGCAGCGCCGGCATCACGCCTGCCGTCATCACCGGCCGCGACTCCAAGCCGCTGCGCGTGCGGCTCGAGGCGCTCGGCATCGCGCACGTGCGCTACGGCACCGAAGACAAGCTGCCGGCCGCCGAGGCGATGCTGGCCGAGCTCGGCTTCGACTGGTCGCAGGCTGCCGCGATCGGCGACGACTGGCCCGACCTGCCGGTGCTGTCGCGCGTCGCCTTCGCGGCCGCGCCGGCCAATGCCCATGCCGAGGTGCGCGCCATCGCCCGCCATGTCACCGCCGCGCGCGGCGGCGAGGGGGCGGCACGCGAATTCTGCGACCTGCTGCTGACCGCCGGCGGCCACTACCGCCGCCTGCTGGACCGCGCGCGAGGCCGGGCCGAATGAAGTCCGCGTGGCGCGTGCTGCGCGATGCCTTCGACCGGCTGACCATCTACCTGCCGATCATCCTGACGGCGGTGCTCGCGCTGGGCACCTACTGGCTGGTGCGCAACGCGCCCGAGATGCTCACGCCGCAGCCGGCCGAAGCGCCGACGCACGAGCCCGACTACTTCATGCGCGGCTTCTCGGTGAAGAACTTCCAGCCCAACGGCGACCTGCGCACCGAAGTCTTCGGCAAGGAGGGCCGTCACTACCCGGACACCGACACGCTCGAGGTCGATCAGGTGCGCTGGCGCTCGATCTCGCCCCTCGGGCTGGTCACGCACGGCTCGGCCGACCGCGGCGTGTCCAACGGCGACGGCACCGAGATCCAGCTGTTCGGCAATGCGATCGTGATCCGCGACGCCGCCAAGGCGGCCGACGGCACGCTGCTGCCGCGCCTCGAGTTCCGCGGCGAGTTCCTGCATGCCTTCATCGACACCGAACGCGTGAAGTCCCACAAGCCGGTCACGCTGATCCGCGGGTCCGACAAGTTCACCTCCGATGCGATGGACTACGACAGCCTGACCGGCATCGCCAATCTCCAGGGCCGGGTGCACGGCCTGATCATGCCGCCGCCTTCGGCCGTGGCGCCGGCACCGAAGCGCTGAGTCCATGGCCTCCACCCAGACCCCCCTGCTGTTCGTCACCGGCGCCTCGAGCGGCATCGGGCAGGCGCTGGCCATGCGCTTCTACGACGCCGGCTACGACCTTGCACTGGTGGCCAGGCGAACGGCCGAGATCGAGGCCTGGGCGTCGGCGCGCCAGCTGGACCCCCGCCGCTGGCGGGTCTACGGCGCCGACGTCGCCGAGCTCGACGCCATCGTCTCGGCTGGCGCCGCCTGCATCGCGGAGCAAGGCCTGCCGGACGTCGTGATCGCCAACGCCGGCGTCAGCATCGGCATGGACACCGCCGTCCGCGGCGACCTCGATGTGATGGCCCGCACCTTCGCCATCAACAACCTCGGCCTGGCGGCGACCTTCCATCCTTTCGTGGCCGCCATGGCGGCACGCGGCAGCGGCCGCCTGGTCGGCATCGGCAGCGTGGCCGCGATCCGCGGCCTGCCGGGCCACGGCGCCTACTGCGCGAGCAAGGCCGGGGTGGTGGCCTACTGCGAAAGCCTGCGCGGCGAAATGAACGCCAGCGGGGTCAAGGTCGTCACCCTCTGCCCCGGCTATGTCGACACGCCGCTGACACAGGGCAACCGCTACGCCATGCCGTTCCTGCTGCAGCCGGCCGAGTTCGCCGACCGCGCCTTCCGCGCCATCCAGGCCGGCACCAGCTACCGCGTGATCCCGTGGCAGATGGGCGTTGTCGCCAAGCTGATGCGGATGCTGCCGAATCCGCTGTTCGACCGGCTCTTCAAGGGCCGCGGCCGCAAGCGCCGCCAGGGCGAGTGAGCCTCGCGCGGCCATGAAAAAAGGCTCCTGCAGGAGCCTTCTTGATGGGGGTTCGCGTTGGGGGCGCGATCAGTAGCCGCTGTTGCCACCGTTGCCGCCGCCATAGCCGCCGCGACCACCGCCGCCGCCACGCGGGCCAGCGCCGTACGGGCTGCGGAAGCCGCCGTCACCGCCGCCGCCACCGCTGCGGCCACCGCCGCCATAGCCGCCGCCACCGCCGCTGCGACCACCGCCGCCGCCGCCATAGCCGCCGCCACCACCACCGTAGCCGCCGCCGCCGCCACCACCGCCATAGCCACCACCGCCGCCGCCGTAGCCGCCGCCACCGCTGCGCGGCGGACGGGCTTCCATCGGACGCGCTTCGTTGACGACCACGCTGCGGCCGCCGAGCGGCTGGCCGTTCATGCCGTTGATGGCTGCTTGTGCTTCTGCATCACTGCCCATCTCGACAAAGCCGAAACCCTTGGAGCGACCGGTGTCGCGTTCCATCATGACCTTGGCGCTCGTCACCGCGCCGAATTGGCCGAAGGCCTGCTCGAGATCACCGTCGCGCACCGAGTAAGGCAGGTTACCGACGTACAGTTTGTTGCCCATCAAGGGACTCCTATAAACACATCAAGAAAAGCGATGGAGTCCCGAGAGCAGCAATCCGGCGGAACATCCGCCGAGTTGCGCGAAACTGACCGATCACCGATTCGCCCTCGAATTTTGAAGGAAGGCTCGTGCATTATGGGTGAAATGCGACAAATGCAAGTAGGAATTTGCACGCACCCCGGCGCCCGGCAAATATTTTTGAAGTCAGTACTTGCATACATAATTGCTGCCGGACACGCTACAATCGACGAGTCATTGGGGAGTAGCCGCCTTCCATCGTGAGAAGGGTTTGCGTCAACAGACTTGTACTGCCTCCGGCAGCACATGGCGCAAGCAGCAGCCAGCCTGGCGAGACCTTTGACCGCGCAACTTCGGGATTCGGCCGAAGGTGTTGCGCGGTCAATTGCGTCCTTCGGCCGTAGGAGTCCCTTTTTTCATGGAAGCATTTTTCGTCGCTACCGGCGTGGTTGCGCTCGCCGAGATGGGCGACAAGACTCAGCTCCTCGCCTTGATCCTCGCGGCCCGGTTCCGCAAGCCCTGGCCGATCGTGGCGGGCATCTTCGCCGCCACCGTCCTGAACCACGCGCTCGCCGGCGCGGTCGGCAACTGGGTCACTCACTTCCTCGGGGCCGACCTGCTCCGATGGATCCTGGGCGGGTCCTTCATCGCGATGGCGCTGTGGATGCTGATTCCCGACAAGATCGACGACGGCGACGTGCCCAAGTCCTCGAAGTTCGGCGTCTTCGGCACCACGGTGCTCGCCTTCTTCCTGGCCGAGATGGGCGACAAGACCCAGATCGCCACCGTGATGCTCGCGGCGCGCTACGTGGACGCCTACGTCTGGGTCGTGATGGGCACCACGCTCGGCATGATGCTGGCCAACGCGCCGGTGGTCTGGCTCGGGGACCGGATCGTGAAGCGGGTGCCGATCAAACTCGTGCACGGCATCTCGGCCGCGATCTTCCTGGTGCTCGGCGTGGTCGCGTTGATCGGCTGGGGTTGAGCCGCATATACTTCTTCCACGCGCCGATTTGCTCCAGCTTGCGGGCGCTCTACAAATGCAGCTAAAGACGGACGCCGGGACCCGGCTCGTTTTTGGCGAGGCCGGGTCTTTTTCATTCATGTCCTTCGTCGTCACTCCGCAATCGATGCAGTTCGAGGGCCCGCTGGCACTCCGCAGCGGCGCATCGATCAGCCACTACACGCTGGCCTACGAAACCTACGGCCGGCTCAACGCCGACCGCAGCAACGCGGTGCTCGTGTGCCACGCGCTCAATGCGTCCCACCACGTCGCCGGCGTCTATGCCGACCAGCCGAAATCCGAAGGCTGGTGGGACAACATGATCGGTCCCGGCAAGCCGGTCGACACCGACCGCTTCTTCGTCATCGGCATCAACAACCTCGGCTCCTGCTTCGGCTCCACCGGGCCGATGCACGACAACCCCGCCACCGGCCGCGCCTACGGCGCCGACTTCCCGGTGGTCACGGTCGAGGACTGGGTCGCGGCGCAGGCCGCGCTGCTCGACGCGCTCGGCATCGAACGCCTGGCGGCCGTGATGGGCGGCAGCCTGGGCGGCATGCAGGCGTTGTCGTGGACGCTGCAGTACCCGCACCGCGTGCAGCACGCGGTGGTGGTCGCGAGCGCGCCGAGCCTCACGGCACAGAACATCGCCTTCAATGAAGTGGCGCGCCGCGCAATCGTCACCGACCCCGACTTCAACGGCGGACACTTCTACGAGCAGGGCGTGATCCCGCGGCGCGGCCTGCGCATCGCCCGCATGATCGGCCACATCACCTACCAGAGCGACGACGTCATGAACGAGAAGTTCGGCCGCGCCCTGCGCAGTGCGGTCGAAGGCAGCGCCGCCAACACCGAGTTCCTCTATTCGACCCAGGAGGTCGAGTTCCAGATCGAGAGCTACCTGCGCTACAACGGCGACAAGTTCAGCGAGTATTTCGACGCCAACACCTACCTGCTGATCACGCGTGCGCTCGACTACTTCGACCCGGCGCGCGACTTCGGCGGCGACCTGCGCGCCGCACTGGCGCAGGCCAGCGCCAAGTTCCTCCTGGTGAGCTTCAGCACCGACTGGCGCTTCTCGCCGGCGCGCAGCCGCGAGATCGTGAAGGCACTGCTCGACAACCGCCGCAACGTCAGCTACGCCGAGATCGATGCGCCGCACGGCCACGACGCCTTCCTGCTCGACGACGCGCGCTACATGAGCGTGGTGCGCTCCTACTTCGAGCGCATCGCCGCCACCTTCGAAGGAGCTGCCCAGTGAGCGACAGCCCGACCCAGAACCTGATCGCCCGCCTGGTTCCCGAAGGCGCACGCGTGCTCGACCTCGGCTGCGGCGACGGCGCGCTGCTCGATCTGTTGCAGCGCGAGCGCGGCTGCACCGGCTACGGCGTAGAGATCGCCGACGGCAACGTGCTGCAATGCGTGCGCCGTGGCGTCGACGTGATCCAGCTCAACCTCGACGAGGGCCTCGCGATGTTCGACGACGCCTCTTTCGACGTCGTGCTGCAGATCGACACCCTGCAGCACCTGCGCAATGCCGAGGTGATGCTGCGCGAGACCGCGCGCGTGGGCCGCATCGGCATCGTCGCCTTCCCCAATTTCGCCCACTGGCCGAACCGCATCAGCATTGCGCGCGGCCGCATGCCGGTGACGCGCCGGCTGCCCTACCAGTGGTACGACACGCCCAACATCCGGGTCGGCACCTTCAAGGACTTCGAGGTGCTGGCGCGCAAGAACCGGCTGCGCGTGCTCGATGCCTTCGGCCTGCAGGAAGACCGCGAGGTGCGCTGGCTGCCCAATGCGCGCGCCAGCACCGCGGTCTTCAAGTTCGAGCGGGAATAGACGGACGGGGCCATGCCGTTCACTCTCGCCGCCGCGCGCCATAGCGAGCTGATCGTCAAGAAGAGCCGCTTCATCGGCTGCGTCCAACCGGTGGCCGACCGGGCCGGGGCCCTGGCGGTGGTCCAGGCGCTGCGCGTCGCGCATCCGGCGGCGGCGCATGTGTGCTGGGCCTTGATGGCGGGCGGGCAGTCCGCGGCCAACGACGACGGCGAGCCCGGCGGCACCGCCGGACGGCCGATGCTCGAAGTGCTTAGGCACCACGATCTCGACGGCGTGCTGGCGACGGTGGTGCGCTACTTCGGTGGCGTCAAGCTCGGTGCCGGCGGACTCGTGCGGGCCTACACCGACAGCATCGCGCAGACGCTGATCGACGCACCGCTGCTGCCGCAGGTGCGCCAGCGCACGCTGCACTGCGCCGTGCCCTATGCATTCGAAGGCCTGCTGCGGCGCGAACTCGCGGCCGCCGACGCGACCTTGAACCAGGTGCGCCACGAAGGCCTCGTGCACTTCGACTTCAGCCTGCCCGATCCGAACGCCGGGGCTCTCATCTCCCGGCTGGACGATGCCACGCAGGGACGCGCCGCCTGGCTGCAGCCTTGAGGGGTCGAGATACCGCAAACAGTAGGCAAAAGTTCGCGATTCTCCGCCGAGGACGATTTATTCAGTTACGCCTCTTGCGCAATGAAGTACGGTGAGGCGAAATGTCGTTCTTACGATAGACGTTTTGAGGAGCTACCCATTGGCCACACAGTCCCCCTTCTTCGGTAAACGCGATCGCGAAGCCGAAAGTCTTACCTCCCGTCCCGCGCCGCTGATGGGTTCGAACACCAATCTCTCGGGCACGCCGGTCAATCCGTCGACGCTCACGACCCAGGCCGCCAACGCCGCCGCCAGCGTCGCCAAGGAAGGCGGCAGCAAGCTCACCGTCGGCCCCAACATCAAGCTCAAGGGCGTCGAGATCACCGATTGCGACACGCTGGTGGTCGAAGGCCTGGTCGAAGCGACCATGGATTCGCGCGTCATGCAGATCGCCGAACAAGGCGCCTTCAAGGGCTCGGCCGAGATCGACATCGCCGAGATTCGCGGCCTGTTCGACGGCAACCTGACGGTGCGCGAAAAGCTCGTGATCCACTCGACCGGCAAGGTCACCGGCAAGATCCGCTACGGCAAGATCGTCGTCGAAGAAGGCGGCCAGCTGTCGGGCGAGATCAGCTTCGGCACCTCGGCACCGTCGGCCGGCGCATCGAAGCCCGCCGCAGCCCTGCAAGCCGCGGCCTGATCACCGGGCCGGCTGGGCGTCAGCCCAGCCTTTCGATCAAGGCACTCGCAGCCGCGGGTGCCTTTTCTTTTGCGCCGTTGATGAAGAAGACGAAGACATCGCGTGCCTTGCCGGCCTTGGGCGCGCTGTCCTCGACATGCGGCAGCGCCGCCGGTGCCTTGCCTGCGGCCCAGGTGCGCGCATGCTCGGCCCAGGCATCGAGCGCCTTCGGTGCGTAGCCGGTCTTCTGGGCCGCATCGCTGTTCATGAGCCGCGCGTAGACGAAGTCGCCCGTCAGGTCGGCGAAGGACGGAAACTTGTCCGAATCGGTGAACACGGTCGCCGCCTTGTGCTCGCGCGCGAGCGCGAGGTATTCGGGCGCCTTGAAGCTCTCGTGCCGGACGTCCATCACGTGGCGCAGCGCACGGCTGCCGGCCTTTTCCGGCAGCAGCGCCAGGAAGCCCGCGAAGTCCTCCGCGTCGAAGGCCTTGGTCGGCATGAACTGCCACACGATCGGCCCGAGCTTGTCGCCGAGCTCCTCGATCCCGCTGTCGATGAAGCGCGCAATCGAATCGCCGGCGGTCGCGAGCAACTTCCGGTTGGTCGCGAAGCGCGAGGCCTTCAGCGTGAACACGAAGCCCTCGGGCGTCTCGTCGTGCCACTTCTTGAAGCTGGCCGGCTTCATGGTGCTGTAGTAGGTGCCGTTGACCTCGATCGCCGTGAGCTGTCGGCTGGCGTAGGCCAGCTCCTGGGCGTGAGGCAGCTTGGCCGGGTAGAAGTTGTCGCGCCAGGGCTCGTAGGTCCAGCCGCCGATGCCGACCCGGATGCGCAGCGGGGTCGTTGGGGAGTCCTTGTCGGTGCGCGCGCTCATGGCTGGCCTTGGTCGCTGTGGCGAAGCCCGCATTTTTATCGCATCCGGCGCGGCGGTGCCATCCGGGCAGAAGGTCGCAAGACGCACTAACATCGTTCTCCCGACCCCGCGGAGAATTCCATGAACGCCCCCCTTCACCGTGAAATGCCGGCCGGACTGCTCGATGCCGGCCGCGCACTGGCCGACGTCTCGTCCCAATGGGACCGCGACATCGTCAAGCAGCTCACCGACTACATCGCCATCCCCGCCAAGTCGCCGGGCTTCGACAAGGACTGGTCGCGCAACGGCTACCTCGAAACCGTGCTGCGCAACGCCGCCGCCTGGGTCGAAGCCCAGAAGGTCGAGGGCCTGAAGCTCGAGATCGTTCGCCTCGAAGGCCGCACGCCGGTGCTGTTCTTCGAAGTGCCCGCCAGCGGCACCGACATGAAGGAGACCGTGCTGATGTACGGCCACCTCGACAAGCAGCCCGAGTTCACCGGCTGGCGCAACGACCTGGGCCCATGGACGCCCAAGTACGAGAACGGCCTGCTCTACGGCCGCGGCGGCGCCGACGACGGCTACGCGGTGTATGCCAGCGTGGCGGCGCTGCAGGCGCTGAAGGCCCAGGGGGTGGCCCATCCGCGCATCGTCGGCCTGATCGAGACCTGCGAGGAATCGGGCTCCTACGACCTGCTGCCGTATGTCGATGCGCTGCGCCCGCGCCTGGGCGAGGTGTCGCTCGTCATCTGTCTCGATTCGGGCGCCGGCAACTACGACCAGCTGTGGCTCACGACGTCGCTGCGCGGCATGGCGAGCGGCACGCTGAAGGTCGAGATCCTGACCGAAGGCATCCATTCGGGCGACGCCTCGGGCCTGGTGCCGTCGAGCTTTCGCATCATGCGGCAGGTGCTCGACCGCCTCGAGGACAGCAAGACCGGACGGCTGCTGCCCGAAAGCTTCCATTGCGAAGTGCCGGCCGGACGCCTGGCGCAGGCGCGTGCCACGGCCGCGATCCTCGGCGAGGAGGTCTACAAGCGCTTTCCGTGGGCGCACTACGACTGCGGCGGCTCGACCACCTTCGCCCTGCCGACTACCACCGACCCGGTGGAAGCCCTGCTCAACCGGACCTGGAAGCCGACCTTGTCGGTCACCGGCGCGGAAGGCTTCCCGGCCCTCAAGGACGCCGGCAACGTGCTGCGTCCCTACACCGCCTTCAAGCTCTCGCTGCGCCTGCCGCCGCTGGTCGATGCCGACCAGGCGGTGCAGCAGCTCAAGCAGCTGCTCGAGGACAACGCGCCCTACCAGGCCAAGGTGACCTTCGACAGCGGCGGCGGCGCCACCGGCTGGAACGCGCCCGAAACCGAATCCTGGTTCGAGCGCGCCCTGAACACCGCTTCGCAAGCCCATTTCGGCGCCGACTGCGGCTACATCGGACAGGGCGGCACGATCCCGCTCATGAACATGCTGAGCCGCGGCTTCCCGAAGGCCCAGATGATGGTCTGCGGCGTGCTGGGCCCGAAGAGCAACGCCCACGGCCCGAATGAATTCCTGCACGTGCCCTATGCGAAGAAGCTGACGGCTGCGGTGGCCGAGGTGATCGCCGCGCTGCCGGCCGCCCGCAGCGCCGCCGCTTGACGACCCTGCGCACACCCGACGGCGAGACGCTCGCGCTGCGCGACTGGCCGCTCGCGGCCGGCGCCGCCCGGGCCGTGGTCGTGCTGGTGCACGGACTCGGCGAGCATGCGGGCCGCTACGGCCCGCTCGCCGCGCGGCTCAACGCCTGGGGCTTCGCGGCGCGCGCCGCGGACCACCACGGGCATGGCGCATCGAGCGGCGCACGCGGCGGCCTTCCGTCCCCGACCCGGCTGGTCGACGACCTGGCGCTGGTGATCGACGACACCCGAAACGCCTTCCCCACGCTGCCGCTGGTGCTGCTCGGCCACAGCCTGGGCGGCCTGGTGGCGGCCAGTGCCGTGGCGCTCGGACTGCGAAAGGTCGACGCGCTGGTGCTGTCCTCGCCGGCGCTCGACGCCGGACTCAGCGCCTTCCAGAAGCTGCTGGTCGCCACCCTGTCGCGCCTGGCGCCCGGCCTGCGCGTAGGCAACGGGCTCGCGCTCGACGCCCTCTCGCACGCGCCCGCGGTGGTCGACGCCTACCGGGCCGATCCGCTGTGCCACGACCGCATCGGTGCCCGACTGGCACGCTTCCTGGCCAACGAGGGTGCCGCGGTGCAGGCGGCGGCGCCGGCCTGGCGGGTGCCCACCTTGCTGCTATACGCCGGCGACGATCGGCTCGTGAACCCGGCCGGCAGCCGAGCCTTTGCCGATGCGGCGCCGCAGGCGGTCGTCGGCAGCCTCTGCTTCCCGGCGCTCTACCACGAGATCTTCAACGAGCGCGATGCCGAGCCGGTGTTCGATGCCCTGCGGGCCTGGCTCGATGCCCGATTCCCGAATGGCTAGGCCACCGCGGCCGCGGCACTGCGGCGGTGTCGCGCGAGCCACAGCAGCGCGGCGCCGGTCAGCACCACCGGGACCAGCGATCCGAGGTTGAGCAGCCGCCAGCCTTGCGTCGTGACCAGCACGCCCGACGCGAACGAACTCAGCGCCAGTGTCGCGAAGATGCAGAAGTTGAGCGCACCCTGCGCGCGGTCCCGCTCCTCGGGGGAGTAGGCGCTGAGCGAGAGCGTGGTGCTGCCCGTGAAAAGGAAGTTCCAGCCGACGCCGAGCATGAACAGCGCGATCACGAACTGGTGCAGGTCCACGCCCGACAGCGCCACCCCGATGCAGCCCAGGTTGAGCGCCAGCCCCACGCCCATGACCGGCAGCACGCCGAGCCTGCGAATCAGATGGCCGGTGAAGAAGCCCGGCGCGAACATGCCGATCACGTGCCACTCGAGCACCAGGGCGACGTCCTCGAAGGGCAGGCTGCAGACCTGCATGGCGATCGGGGTCGCGGCCATCAGCAGGTTCATGACGCCGAAGCCGAGCGCGCCCGCCACGGCGGCCACGATGAACACCGGCTGGCGCGCGAGCACCGCCAGCGGACGCCCGCCCTGCGCCGCGGAACGGGCCGCCAGCGGCGGAAATTCGATGAACCGCATCAGCGCCAGCGACAGCAGCGCCACCGCCGCCAGGGACAGGTAGGCGCCGGCGAAAGGCACCGCGAACCAGTGGCGCGTGACGGCGGCGAGGTTCGGACCCGCCACCGCGCCGAGCAGGCCGCCCGCCATCACGAGCGAGACCGCCTTCTCGCGCCATTCGGGCTGCGCGAGTTCGGCCGCGGCGAAGCGGTAGAGGCTGGCATTGGCGTTGTAGTAGCCGGCCACCACGGTGGCCGCGCACAGCAGCCAGAAGTTCTGCCAGACCGCGGCCTGGGCGCACAGCAGCGCCGACCCGAAGGCCACCGCGATCCCGATCTGGAACGAGCGCCGGCGCCCCCAGCGCTTCTGGGTGCGTGCCACCAGGCCGGTGGCCAGCGCACCGCCGATCACGTAACCCATCACCGGCAAGGTCGCCATCCAGCCGCGCGGCGCCAGCGAAAGCCCGACCAGTCCGTTGATGGCGATGAAGGTGACGTTGTTCGTGAGGAACAGGCCTTGGCAGATGGCGAGCAGCCAGAGATTGCGGTTCATGGGGCCGGGGGCTGAAGGTGGATGCCCGTTCTATCACGGCCGACCGCTGCCTCGCGCCAAAGAAAAGGCGCCTCGCGGCGCCGTTCGATCTCGAAGTCGAGGCAGATCGTTCGCTAGCTTTTCTGCAGCAGGCCGCTCAGCGACGCCAGCAGGTCGTCGTGCGTGCCCAGCCCTTCGGCCGGCACCTGGCCCTTGGGCGTGAGGTGATCGATCAGCGTCGGCAGCAGGGTGGCCAGCATGGGCAGCAAGGTCGCGCTGTTGATGCCGAGCTTCTGGGCGATGCCCGAGATCGCATCGCTGCCCAGCACGTCCTGCAACTGCCCGCCCGTGATCGGCGCGTTCTCGCCCTTGCCGACCCAGGAGCCGATGACGTCTCCCATGCCGGCCTGTTCGAACTTGGAGACCAGCCCGCCCAGCCCGCCCTGCTCGCCGTTGTTGGCGAGCAGGCCGCCGAGCGCGCCGGCCAGGCCACCGAGGTTGCCCGCCGAGCCGCCGGCGCCGCCGAGCAGCGCACCGAGGTCACCGAGGCCGCCGCCGCCCTGGGGTTGCTGCTGCGCCCCGCCGAGCACTTGACCGAGTACCGAATCGAGCAATCCCATGATGGGCTCCTGAATGTGGAAGGGTGGAACGAGGGCTAGCGGGCTCGCGGCGGCCGCCTGGCCAGCAGGGGTTCGCTCACGCCCTGCACGCCGACCAGCCCGAGCACGGTCACCAGGGCATTCTGCGCGCCCTGCCAGGCATCTGTCACGTCGATCCATTCGGACAACGCGTGAAAGCCACCTGTCCTGCCGCCGGTGCCGATCGTGATCGCCGGGATGCCGAGCGACATCGCCACGTTCGCGTCGGTGCTGGCGCCCACCAGCAGGGTGCGGTGGCCGAAGGCGGCGTTCGAGCGCACGACCGCCTCGACGATCACCGAATCGACCGGCGTGCGTCCGCCGGGCCGGTCGCCGATCAGCTTCGTCGACGCGCTCAGGGTGTTCACGTTCCAGCGCTTGTTCTCCGCCGCCACCGCCTCGTCGATGGCGGCCAGCACCTTCTTCTCGGTGTCCAGCAGCGGACCCGTTTCGTCGGAGCGGATGTCGACCGTCATGCGGGCGTCCGGCGCGATGGTGTTGACCGAGGTGCCGCCGCTGACGGTGCCGACCGTGAAGGTGGTCCGCGGCGAGGCCGGGGTCTCGATGTCGGCGATCCGGGCGATCGCGCGACCCATGCCATGGACCGCGCTGGGCACTTGGCCGAAAGCGCCGTAGCTGTGGCCGCCGGGGCCCTTGAAAGTCACTTCGTAGCGATGGCTCGCCGTGCCGAGCACCAGCACCGTGCCGTCGGCCGCCGGCTCCAGCCCGACCATGCCGTCGATGTCGAGGTGGTCGCGAAAGATGGCCTTCATGCCGCGCAGGTTGCCCAGTTCCTCTTCGCCCACATTGCCCACGAAGATCAGGTCGCCGACGGTCTTCACCTGCTGGTCGTTGAGCACCTTGAGCCAGGACAGCAGCACCGACAGGGCGCGCGTGTCATCAGAGATGCCGGGGGCGTGGAGCCGGCCGTCGCGCTCTTTCACGCGGACATCGGTGCCGGCCGGAAAGACGGTGTCGAGATGGGCCGAGACCAGCAGCCTCGGGCCGTTGCCGCTGCCCCTGCGGACACCGATCACGTTGCCTTCGGCGTCGATCCGGGCGTCGGCGAGTCCCAGCACCTTCATGCGGGCCAGGAACGCCTCCGCGCGCCGCTGTTCCTTGAAGGGCGGCGCCTCGATCTCGGTGAGCATCCGCAGGTCCTCGATCGAGCGTTCGTGGTCGGCCTTCACGGCATCGAGCAGCTTGCGCACCGTGGGCGCGGCGAGCAGTTGCGAATAGACCTGGTCGACCACCGGGCGCACGTAGGTCGGCGTCGGCGCCACCGCGGAGTTCTGGGCCTGGGCGCCGCCGAATGCCAGGGTGGCAATGGCCAGGACCATGATGGCGGTGGCGGGCCGCTGCTTCGGCCCCGGAAAGCGCGGCGCCATCGTCAGCGCCCAGCCAGCCCGACGAGCGCGGCCAGGGCGGCGGTTTCGGCGCGCAGCACGCGCGGACCGAGCGTCAGCGGCGCAAAGCCCTGCGCGATCGCGGCCTGTTCCTCGGTCGCGCTCAGACCGCCCTCCGGGCCGCTCAGCACCCAGGCCCCGCGCTGCAGGTCCTGCGCGGCATCGGCGACGCCGCGCGTGCCGGGCGCCAGGCTCAGGATGAAACGCGCGGCGTCCCCCAGCGGCGCGTCCAGCCAGGCGCCGAAGGTCCGCACCGGATGGATCACCGGCACCCGGTTGCGCCCGCACTGCTCGCAGGCCGCAATCGCGATCGCTTCCCAGTGGGCGCGCTTCTTGTCGGCGCGCTCGCTGTTGAGCCGCAGCACGCCGTGCGCGGTCATCAGGGGCTGGATGCCGGCCACGCCCAGTTCGGTGGCCTTCTCGACCAGCCAGTCCATGCGTTCGTTGGCCGGCATGCCGACCGCCAGCTGGATGGGATGCGGCGCTTCGCGCTCGATCGCCGCGTGCGCGCCGACCTGCACCGAGACCTCGCTGCGACCCATGCGTTCGACGGTCGCGGCGTACTCGCCGCCGAGGCCGTTGAACAGCGTGATCGCATCGCCCGGCTGCATCCGCAGCACCTGGACGTGGCGCGCGGCACCCGCCGGCAGCACCAGCACGCTGTCGGCGGCGAGCGCCGACTCGCAGTGGAAACGCGCCGTCACATGCGTCCGTAGGCAAAGCCGGTCTGGGCCTGCGTGCCTTCGATCTCGTCGACCACGCGCAGGAGCGGCGTCAGTTCGCGGTAGCGGCCGGCGGTGGCTCGGATGTAGGCGATGAAGCGCGGCGTGTCGGCCAGGTACTTCGGCTTGCCGTCGCGCAAGGTCAGCCGGGCGAAGATGCCGGCCACCTTCAGATGGCGCTGCAGGCCCATCCATTCGACCGCCCGGTAGAAGGCGCCGAAATCGGGGTCGACCGGCAGGCCGGCCCTGCGGGCCCGCTCCCAGTAGCGCACCGTGACGTCGAGCACGAATTCCTCGTCCCAGCTCAGGAAGGCGTCGCGCATCAGGCTCGCGATGTCGTAGGTGACCGGCCCGTACACCGCGTCCTGGAAGTCCAGCACCCCGAGGGCATCGGCGTCGCCGACCATCAGGTTTCGCGGCATGAAGTCGCGGTGCACGTAGACGGGTGCGGCCGCGAGGTTGTTCTCGACGATCGCCTTGAAGCTGCGCTCCAGTCGCTCCTTCAAGGTACCTTCGACCGCGACGCCGCGATGGCGCGCGACATACCAGTCGGGGAACAGCGCCAGTTCGCGTTCCAGCAGCGCCCGGTCGTAGGGCGGCAGCACGCCCGGCCTGGACGCCAGCTGCCAGCGGATCAGGGCATCGATGGCCTGGTCGTAGAGCGGCCGGGCCGCCTGCGGGTCGTTCGGATCGATGACATCCAGCATCGTCTGCCGGCCGAGGTCGTCGAGCAGCAGGAAGCCGTCGGCCGACTCCCATTCGAGCACCTGCGGCGCGCGCACGCCGGCCTCGGCCATCAGCTGGGCGACCTGCACGAAAGGCGCGCTGTTCTCCTGCGCGGGTGGCGCGTCCATCACGATCCGGGTCGGCGCGCCGGCGCTCGCATCGACGCGGAAATAGCGCCGGAAGCTGGCGTCGGCCGAGGCCAGGCGCACGGTCGCGGGCAGCAGGTGGTGGCGATCGGAAATGCGCGCCATCCATTGCTGGAACGCGCTGGCGCGGGCCGGATCGCTCCAGGCCGGTGCTTCGGGACGGGGGGCGGCGGCGCCGGACGGTGGCTGGGGGGCTGTCATGGATAATCGATTCTACAAATCCGCCTGGCGCGGAGCTCCGCAACCCGTCGGCCCGAGTCGCCGCCCTCCCCCTCCCAGACGAAATTTGCCCCCGTACCGATGCCTGACTTGAACCGAGCCAACCGGCGCCGGTGCCGCCCGCCCTTGCCCCTGGCGCTGCTGTCGCTGGCGCTGCTGCATGCGCAAGGCGCATGGGCACAGGATGCAGACCTCGACCGGCCGCTCGTTCTCAAGCGCACGCCCCAGCTCGCGGAGACCATCCCGCCGCTGCTGCGCAGCCAGCTGCCGACCTTCGTCGACGGCGACAAGATCTCCGGCCGGCCCGACCTCGAGACCGTGGTCGAGGGCAATGCCACCCTGCGCCGCGGCGACATGTCGATGCGGGCCGACCGGCTCGAGTTCTACCAGCCCGAGGACCGCGCCCGCGCCACCGGCAACGTGCGCATCAACCAGGCCGGCAACGAGTACGAAGGCCCGGAGGTCGAGCTCAAGATCGAGACCTTCGAGGGCTTCTTCAACAAGGTCCGCTATCGCTTCCTCGCTACCGGCGGCCACGGCGACGCCGAGCGCATCGACTTCGTCGACAGCAACGTGTCGGTGGCCCGCCGGGCCACCTACACCACCTGCCGGCCGGAGGACTATCCGGGCTGGATGCCGGCCTGGCTGCTGAGCGCCGCCACCCTCACCACCGACACCGAGGACAACGTCGGCGTCGCCACCAATGCGCGGCTGACCTTCATGGGCATCACCACGCCGCCGTTTCCGTCGCTGAGCTTTCCGCTCAGCAACGACCGCAAGTCCGGCATGCTGCCGCCGGTCATCGGCCTCGACAGCGTGAACGGCATCGACATCACGACACCGTACTACTGGAACATCGCGCCCAACCGCGACGCCACGCTGTACCCGACCGTGATGAGCAAGCGCGGCATCAACCTCGGCACCGAGTTCCGCTACCTCGAAGAGAAGTACAGCGGCGAGATCCGGGCCGACTACATGCCGGACGACCGGCTGCGCGACGGCCGCGACCGCTGGGGCGTCTGGACGCACCACTCCCAGACCTTCGATGCCCAGTATTTCGGCCTCGATTCGCTGGTCGGCACGCTCGCCATCAACCGCGTGAGCGACAACGACTACTGGCGCGACTTCACCCGCACGCCCTCGCTGACCCAGCGCCTGCTGGCCAACGACGGCTCGCTCAACTGGACCAAGGGCGACTGGAGCGGCGTCGCCCGGGTGTTGAGCTACCAGACGCTGCAGTACGCACCGGCACCGATCGTGCCGCCCTACGACCGGATGCCGCAGATCACGGCGAACTACAACAAGTTCGACTGGAACGGCTTCGACTTCTCGCTCAACAACGACTACACCCGCTTCGAGGCCAAGCCGCTCGAGCAGGGCGGCCAGCCCAACGGCGAGCGGGTGTTCTCGGTGGCGTCACTGAGCAGGCCCTTCCTGACCCCGGGCACTTTCGTGGTCCCGAAGGTGATGCTCAACGCGACCGCCTACCAGTTCGACGGCCCGCTCCTGACCAACGGCGCGACCCATGCCGACCGGGTGGTGCCGACCTTCAGCCTGGACAGCGGCCTGATCTTCGAGCGCGATGCCAACTACTTCGGGCGGGCCTTCCGCCAGACGCTCGAACCGCGTGCCTTCTACGTCTACACGCCGTTCCGCAACCAGAACTACCTGCCGGTCTACGACACGGCGCAGAACGATTTCAATTTCGCCACCGTCTACACCGAGAACGCGTTCTCGGGCGACGACCGCATCTCCGACAGCAACCTGCTGACCCTGGGCGTGACCACCCGGCTGATCGACCCCGACACCGGCGCCGAAGCCGCCCGCTTCGGCATCGCACAGCGGCTGCGCTTCGCCGACCAGCTGGTCACCATGCCCGGCGGCGTGCCGGTCACCGACCGCTTCAGCGACCTGCTGCTGGGTGCCCAGATCAACTGGACGCCGAAATGGAGCGTGGACGGCACGGTGCAGTACAACCCCGACACCCAGACCTCGGCGCGGACCGCGCTCAGCGCGCGCTACAACCCGAGCCCCTATCGCACCATCAGCGCCGCCTACCGCTACCAGGCCGACACCACGCCCACTTCGAACGACGGCAACCGGGCGGTCGACGTCAGCTGGCAATGGCCATTGAACGACCTCTGGGGCGACAAGGGACAGGACCTCGGCCCCGGCAGGGGTCAAGGCGGCGGGCGCTGGTACGCCGTAGGCCGTTTGAACTACAGTCTGGAATCCAGCAAACTGACCGATGGCGTGCTCGGCTTCGAATACGACGGCTGCTGCTGGATCGGCCGCGTGGTGCTGGAACGCGTCACCACCGGACAGGTCACAGCCAGCACGCGGATCATGTTCCAGCTCGAGCTGGTCGGATTCGCGGCCCTGGGCTCGAGTCCGAGACGCACTTTGACGCAGAACATCCAGCGCTACACCCCGTTGCGTACCCCGAGCATCGGCCCGAGCCGCTTCACCAATTACGACTGAGATCGAGCTTCGCCATGACACCCATCCGATCCCTCATCACCCTGGCCTGCCTTGCGACCCTGACCGCCACGGCCGGCGCCCAGGGCATCACCGACATCATGCGCGGCAACCAGCGGCTGGGGCCGGCCCCGCTGCCGTCCGAGCCGCGACCGGCCGCGGTACCGACCCGGCGATCGGCCGAGTACATCGTCGCCCTGGTCAACTCCGAGCCGGTGACCAATACCGAAGTGCAGTCCCGCATGCAGCGCCTGCTGCGCGAAAGCCCCGAAGCCCAGCGCATGCCCCGGCCCGAACTGGCCCGCATCGTGCTCGAGCGGCTCATCAACGAACGGGCCCAGCTCCAGCTCGGCAAGGAAAACGGCGTCAAGGTGGACGACCTGGCGGTCGACCAGGCCGAGCAGACCGTGGCGCGGCAGAACCAGATCAGCGTCACCGAGCTGCGCCGCCGGGTGGCGGCCGAAGGCATGTCGCAAGAGCAGTTCCGACGCGACCTGCGCGATCAGCTGACACTCACCCGCCTGCGCGACCGCGAGATCGAGGCCAAGGTCAAGATCACGGATGCCGACGTCGACCAGTTCATCAAGGAGCAGCGTGCCGGCGCCAATGCGGCGATCGCCGCCAACCTCAACATCGCCCAACTGGTCGTGCTGGTGCCCGAAGGCGCCAGCGACGACGAAGTCGCCAAGGCACTGCAGCGGGCCCAGGCGCTGGCCCAGCGCGCCCGCGCCGGCGAGGACTTCCCGACGCTGGTGCGCCAGAACTCCGACGCGCCGGACCGCTCCGGCGGCGGGCTCATGGGCATGCGCAGCGCCGACCGCTATCCGGGCATCTTCGTCGAGGCCACGCAGTCGACGCCGATCGGCGGCATTGCGGGCCCAGTCCGTTCCAGCGTCGGCTTCCACGTGCTCAAGCTGATGGCCAAGTCGCAGCCGGGCGCGAGCGACGCCGTCGTCACGCAGACCGAGGTGCGGCACATCCTGCTGCTCAACGACCCCAAGCGCAGCACCGCCGAAGCGGTGGCCCAGCTGGCCGAGTTCAAGCGCCGGATCCAGAACGGCACGGCCGATTTCGCCGGCCTGGCGCGCGACAACTCGCAGGATGGCAGCGCCAAGCAAGGCGGCGACCTGGGCTGGTCGCGGCCCGGACTCTTCGTGCCCGAGTTCGAGGAAGTCGTGAACCGGCTGGCCCCGGGCGAGATCAGCGATCCGGTCGTCACGCGATTCGGCGTCCACCTGATCCAGGTCCAGGGCCGGCGCGAAGCCAAGCTGAGCCAGGCCGAGCAGCGCGAAGCCGTGCGCGCCGTGCTGCGCGAGAAGAAGGTCGAGCAAGCCACCGAGACCTGGGCCCAGGAAGTGCGCGCCCGCGCCTACGTCGAATACCGCGAGCCGCCGCAGTCATGAAGCCGTTCCAAGGCGCCGGCTCGTGAAGCATGTCGCGCGCAAGCGCTTCGGCCAGCACTTCCTGACCGACGGCGGGATCATCGACGCCATCGTGCGCGAAATCGCGCCGAAGGCCGGCGATGCGATGATCGAGATCGGACCGGGCCTGGCGGCCCTGACGCAGCCACTGGTCGAACGACTGGGCCGGCTGACGGTGATCGAACTCGACCGCGACCTGGCCCAGCGGCTGCGCGGCCACGGCCAGCTCGACGTGATCGAGTCCGACGTCCTGAAGGTCGATTTCGCCGCCCTGGCCGCGAAGTTCTCGCCTGCGCCCCTGCGCGTCGTCGGCAACCTGCCCTACAACATCTCGACGCCGATCCTGTTCCACCTGCTCGGCTTCGCGCACCTCATCGCCGACCAGCACTTCATGCTGCAGAAAGAAGTCATCGACCGCATGGTGGCGCGGCCGGCGACTTCCGACTACAGCCGGCTCAGCGTCATGCTCCAGTGGCGCTACGAGATGGACAACGTGCTGTTCGTGCCGCCGGAAAGCTTCGACCCGCCGCCGCGGGTCGACAGCGCCGTGGTGCGCATGGTGCCGCTGGCGCAGCCGCCGGCGGTCGATGCCGCGCGCCTCGGCGAGATCGTCCAGGTCGCCTTCAGCCAACGGCGCAAGCTGCTGCGCCACACGCTGGGCCAATGGCTGGACCAGCACGGCTTCGCCGGCAGCTTCGACACCCAGCGCCGCGCGGAAGAAGTGCCGGTGGCCGAATACGTCGCGCTGGCGCAGGCGGCGCCCCAATGAAAAAAGCCCGTCGCTGACGGGCTTTCGTTCGAAGGGCGCTGGGTCAGGCCGCGGCCAGCCAGTAACCCGCGTTGAAGGGACTGCTCATGCGCAGCGCCAGGGGCGACACGTCGACCAGTTTGTCGGTCGGCATCTTTTCTGCGGCCGGGTCGGTGTTCTGAAGGTCGATGCCGGGCGCCGGAGCGGCCGCATTGTCCTGCGAAGCCTCGTTCGCCCGTTCTGCTTGGCTGGTGTGTGCAGAACGGGCTACAGAAAAGAATAGAAGCACCTGAACGGTATCTTCCGGTCTCCCCAGTAGTCCGAGGCGTCACGGAAGATGTCCAGCAGCTGCTCGCGCGCCTCCTTGTCGAACTTGGCGTTGGCCGGGATCTGCTCGAGCACGATGACGAAACCCGGTTGCGGGCCCGATTTGTGCAAGGGATCGGTCATGCAGTCGTACAACGCGTCGAAGTTCTTGCCGAAGTGCTGCGGGAAGGTGAATTGCTGGGCAATCAGGTCAAGCACATCCTGCTTGGTCTGGGCATTGCCCAGGTTCGCATACAGGAAATGCTGACCGGCCGCATGCGCCGCTTCCTGCAAGTCGTTCACGCGGAAGGCGCGAATCGACTGCACGATGTTGGGTCGCACTGCACGAAGGGATAAGGTCATCTCCGCTGGTCTTTCCGTGGTTGTCGTCGTCGTCATTTCTTCAGGACGCCTTGCAGCGCCGCTCCAATTCAGTTGCTCGCTCATGGCACGATCCGCCGAAAGCTCGCGTAATGGTCTGCCGTATACCAGCAGGCCGATGGCGCCGTGCGCTCGCCTCCACAGACGATGCGCTTGGCGCCACGATCACGCGAACCGGGCGTATCGACCGTGTATTCTCGGTAGTGGCCTCGCCGTTCCTGCGGCAAGAGGCGTTCGCGGTTGCCGAACACCGTGCCGTCTTTTTCGTGCCGGAAAGGACCACCGTTCAAAATGGCCCCGTAGGTACGCTGGCCTTGCACCGGCAGTTCGGCCAGCGCGACCGTTTCCTGTGCCGGCATGCCGGCACCGGTGCCGAACCATTCGCGAGCCTGGGCTCCCGCCGTCAGGGCCACCAGCAGGACGCTAGTGAGCGCAAACTTGGAAACCGGGGACGAGATCGAGGCGTAAGCCGCCATGGAGCACCAGAAGGAATAGAGCGAGAACCGAACCGGGGGTCGACCGACCAGGACACACTCCGCAGCGCATCTTGGGGTTAACCCGCAAATTCAAGCCCGCAAGTGTGCACCAGGGACGCGCAAATAGCAAGCGCCTGCTCAATCTTTGAGCAGGCGACAGGGGCAAGCGACCGTTTTGAAGTTAGCGATCGCTATCGACAAGCGGCTTAGCGGTCGGCGTTGGCATCCGCCACGGTCAGAGCTGTCATATTCACGATCCGGCGCACCGTGGCGCTGGGTGTCAGGATGTGCACGGGTTTGGCCGCACCCAGCAGAACCGGGCCGATCGCGATATTGCCGCCGGCCGCGGTCTTCAGCAGGTTGTAGGAGATGTTGGCGGCGTCGATGTTCGGGAACACCAGCAGGTTGGCGTTGCCGGCCAAGGCGCTGTGCGGCATGACCTGCGCGCGCTGCTTGCCGTCCAGCGCAACGTCGCCGTGCATTTCGCCGTCGACCTCCAGCCAGGGTGCCTGGACCCGCAGCAGGTCGAGCGTGCGCCGCATCTTGACCGCGCTGGGCTGGTTGCTGGTGCCGAAATTCGAATGCGACAGCAGCGCCGCCTTCGGTTTCAGGCCGAAGCGCATCATTTCCTCGGCCGCCATCGTGGTGATTTCGGTCAGTTCCTCGGGCGTCGGGTCGTAGTTGACGTGGGTGTCGACCAGGAACACCTGGCGGTCCGGCAACAGCAGGCCGTTCATGCAGGCGTAGATCGGCAGGTCCTGCGAGGTGCTGGCGCAGCCGCCGGGGCGCTTGCCGATCACCTGGTCGATGTGGTGCAGGTGGATCGCCGTCGTGCCCCAGGTGCCGCAGATGAGGCCATCGACCTCGCCCTTGTGCAGCAGCATCGAGCCGATCAGGGTCAGGCGGCGGCGCATCTCGATCTTGGCGGTCTGCACCGTCGTGCCCTTGCGCTCGGTCATCCGGTGGTAGGTCTGCCAGAAGTCGCGGTAGCGATGGTCCTGCTCGACGTTGACGATGTCGTAGTCGAGTTCTTCCTTGAGCCGCAACCCGAACTTCTCGATCCGCTGGGCGATGATCGCCGGCCGGCCGATCAAGGTCGGCCGGGCGATGCCTTCGTCGACCACGATCTGGGCCGCGCGCAGCACGCGCTCTTCCTCGCCTTCGCTGAAGGCGACGCGCTTCTTCGGCGCCCGCTTGGCGGCATCGAAGATCGGCTTCATCATGCTGCCGGAGGTGTAGACGAAGGTCTGCAGCTTGTCGCGGTAGGCGTCCAGGTCGGTGATCGGGCGCAGCGCCACGCCGCTGTCGGCCGCGGCCTTGGCGACCGCCGGCGCGATCTTCATCATGAGCCGCGGGTCGAAGGGCTTCGGGATCAGGTATTCGGGCCCGAAGCTGAGCTTTTCGCCCGCATACGCCGCGGCCACGCGCTCGCTCTGCTCGGCCTGCGCCAGCTCGGCGATCGCATGCACGGCCGCGACTTCCATCTCGTCGGTGATGGTGGTGGCACCGCAGTCCAGCGCGCCGCGGAAGATGTAGGGGAAGCACAGGACGTTGTTGACCTGGTTCGGGTAGTCGGTGCGCCCGGTGGCCATGACCACGTCGTCGCGCACCGCGTGCGCGTCTTCCGGCGCGATCTCGGGGCTCGGGTTGGCGAGCGCGAAGATCACGGGCTTGGCCGCCATCTTGGCGACCATGGCGGGCTTCAGCACGCCGCCGGCCGACAGGCCGAGGAAGACGTCGGCGCCTTCGATGATGTCGTTTAGGCTGCGGGCGTCGGTCTTCTGCATGTACTGGCGCTTGTCGTCGTCCATCAGCTCGGTACGGCCTTCGTAGACCACGCCGGCGAGGTCGGTCACGAAGACGTTCTCGCGCTTCAGCCCGACCTTCAGCAGCAGGTTGAGGCAGGCCAGCGCCGCGGCGCCCGCGCCCGAGGTGACCAGCTTGACCTGGCCGATGTCCTTGCCGACCACTTTCAGGCCGTTCAGCATCGCCGCCGCCACCGTGATCGCGGTGCCGTGCTGGTCGTCGTGGAAGACCGGGATCTTCATGCGCTTGCGCAGCTCGCGCTCGACGTAGAAACAGTCGGGGGCCTTGATGTCCTCGAGGTTGATGGCGCCGAAGGTCGGCTCCAGCGCGGCGATCACCTCGACCAGCTTGACCGGGTCCTTCTCGTCGATCTCGATGTCGAAGACGTCGACGCCGGCGAACTTCTTGAACAGTACGCCCTTGCCTTCCATCACCGGCTTGGAGGCCAGCGGCCCGATGTCGCCGAGGCCGAGCACGGCGGTGCCGTTGGTGATGACGCCGACCAGGTTGCCGCGCGCCGTGTACTTGAAGGCGTTGACCGGGTCCTTGACGATCTCTTCGCAGGGGGCCGCCACGCCAGGCGAGTAGGCCAGTGCGAGGTCGCGCTGGTTGACCATCTGCTTGGTGGCCGCGATCGAGATCTTGCCCGGGACCGGATGCTCGTGGTACTCGAGCGCGGCGCGGCGCAGTTCGGCGCGCTTGTCTTCTGGCGTGGGGATCTGCGAAGTCGAATCGGACATTGGGCCGTGCCTCCTAGGACGCTTCTTGTAAAGGGCGCCGATTGTAGACCTCGATGCCAACGCCCTGCGGCGCGCACGGCTCTGGATCGCCCAGCTCGGCCAAAGACGGAAAACGGCTGTTGCTATCTTTTCTTCTTATTCTTCTTATTTAAATTAGTAGTAGTAGTAAGGGCGCGCCTTCGCTGTGGACAGGCGCATTTTTTCCATGTGCGACAAGGACTTGCGGCAGCCCGCTGGCTGTGCGCAGGCGCGCTTCGCTGCTGTCGCGCCGAGGCGAACAACTTCGGGCCGGGCCGTCGGCCTGTGGACAAGTGCCTTGTTGTGCCGGAACTGTCCCCAGGGTTGTCCTTTGGGCGCTGTGGCAATATGCCGCCACAGAAACACCCTTCGACGAGGAGCCGGCATGGCGCTGATGGATTTCATCAAGAAGCAGTTCATCGACATCATTCAGTGGACCGAGTCCGGCGACGGCACGCTGGCCTGGCGCTTCCCGATGGCCGACATGGAGATCCAGAACGGTGCGTCGCTGACCGTGCGCGAGTCGCAGGTGGCGGTGTTCGTCAACGAGGGCCAGGTAGCCGACGTCTTCGGGCCCGGCCTCTACAAGCTGACGACGCAGACGCTGCCGGTGCTGACGTACCTCAAGAACTGGGACAAGCTCTTCGAGTCGCCCTTCAAGAGCGACGTCTATTTCTTCAGCACCCGCCAGCAGGTCGACCAGAAGTGGGGCACGCCGCAGCCGATCACGGTGCGCGACAAGGATTTCGGCGCCGTGCGGCTGCGCGCCTTCGGCAACTACAGCTTCCGTATCGGCGACGCCAGGCTGTTCCACACCGAGATCTCGGGCACGCGCGAGATCTACACCGTGGCCGACATCGACGGCCAGCTGCGCGGCCTGCTGCTGCAGAACATCAGCAACGCGATCGCCGGCAGCGGGGTGCCGTTCCTCGACCTGGCGGCCAACCAGGTCCAGTTCGCCGAGGCGCTCGCCAAGCAGCTGGTGCCGGAGTTCGCGAAGCTCGGGATCCAGCTCGAGACCCTCACGGTGCAGAACGTCTCGCTGCCCGAAGAACTGCAGAAGATCCTCGACCAGAAGATCGGCATGGGCATGGTCGGCAACGACATGGGCAAGTTCATGCAGTACCAGACCGCCCAGGCGATCCCGAAATTTGCCGAAGGCGCGGGCGGCGGCGGCGGCATCGCGGGCGACGCGATGGGTCTCGGCGCGGGTGTTGCGCTGGGCCAGGTGCTGGCGCAGAACTTGTCGCAGGGGCTGCAGGCGCAGCCGGCCGCGGTGCAGCAGCAGCCGGCGGTGGCCGTGGTGAATCCGGCCGACGTGATGACCACGCTCGAGAAGCTCGGTGAACTCAAGGCCAAGGGCATCCTCACGCAGGAAGAATTCGACGCCAAGAAGGCGGAGCTGCTGAAAAAGCTCGTGTGAGCGCGAGCGGCAGCCAGCGCTACTACCGCGCGCCCTGCCCCGGTTGCGGTGCGCCGGTCGAATTCCGATCGGCGCAGTCGACGCACGCCGTCTGTCCCTATTGCCAGAGCACCGTGGTGCGCGAGGGCGAGACCCTGGCGCGCACCGGCAAGATGGCGGAGCTGTTCGACGACTTCAGCCCACTGCAGCTGTTGGCGGCCGGCCGCATCGACAACCAGCCATTCACCCTGGTCGGCCGGCTGCAATACAGCTACGCCGGCGGCCGCTGGACCGAATGGATCGCCGCGCTCGACGGCGACCGCAGCGGCATCCTGAGCGAGGACAACGGCGCCTTCGTGTTCGCACTGCCGGTCGACCTGCAGCGCGCCGCGCCGCCGCCGGCCGAATTGCGCGTCGGCGCGACCACCGCCTTCAATGGCCAGGCCTACACCGTGGCTTCGAACGAGCAGGTGGCGCTGGTCTCGGCCCAGGGCGAACTGCCGCGCTTGCCGGAGCTCGGCCGACCGTTCGCGGTGGTGGAGCTTCGCAGCGACCAGGGGCAGGTACTCAGCCTCGACTACGACACCGATCCGCCGGGCGCCTGCCTCGGCCGCTCGGTGCGGCTCGAAGACCTGCAGCTCACCGGGCTGCGCAGCGAATCGGCCAAGGACGAGAAGGGCCGCAGCTTCAACTGCCCCAACTGCGGTTCGCCGGTGACGGTGAATTTGATCGACAGCAAGAGCGTCACCTGCCGTTCGTGCAACGAGATCATCGACCTCTCGCAGGGCATCGGCGGCGAGCTCCGGCATGCGGCCCAGCACGAGCCGGTGCAGCCGCTGATCGCGCTCGGCAGCATCGGCCAGCTGCAGGGCGCCGACTGGCAGGTGGTCGGCTTCCAGCACCGGATGGGCGTGGCGCCCGGCGATGACGAGCACTTCGGCTGGAGCGAGTACCTGCTCTACAACAAGAAGCGCGGCTTCAGCTTCCTGGTCGATGCCGAAGACGGCTGGAGCCTCGTGAAGCCGACCACCGGCGCGCCCACCATGGCCGAGAGCGGGGCCCGCGCGACCTACCTGGGCAAGGTCTATCAACAGCAGTACGCCTACAACGCCGAGACCGGCTACGTGGCGGGCGAGTTCTACTGGCGGGTCGAACGCGGCCAGAAGACTTTCAACCGCGACTTCGCCAACGGCAGCGCGCTGCTGTCGATGGAGCGTTCGGCCAACGAGCTGACCTGGTCGTCCGGCAACCGGATCGACAGCGCGGCCGTCGCGGCGGCGTTCAAGCTGGAACGCAAGAAGGACATGTTCAGGCGCAGCGACGTGCTGCCGGTGAGCGCGGCGTCGAGCCTGGGCTGCGGCACCATCGTGCTGATCGTGGTGGTGATCATCGTGCTGCTGATCATCCTGAGTACCTGCAGCGGTGGGGGCGGCTCCGGCGGCTCGCGCAGCGCGGGCGGCTCGTATGGCGGCTATTCGAGTGGCGGCGGCCACAAGTGAACGTTTTTTTCGGAGGTTCTCATCATGGGAATTGAATGGTTGAAGCCGGCCGTGATCTTCGGATCGCTGATCTATGCGGTGATCGGCCTGGCGGTCTTCTGGCTGGCCTTCCTGCTGATCGACAAGCTCACGCCCTATGACCTGTGGCAGGAGATCGTCGAGAAGCAGAACTTGGCGCTCGGGCTGGTGGTGGCGGCGATGAGCCTCGGCATCTGCATCATCGTCGCCGCGGCGATCCATTGAGGGAGGCGGCCTTGTCGGCGCTGCCCGTCGAGCGGGCAGGACCGCGGCCGGTCGAGATCGCGCTGCTCGCCAGCGTCTTCGTGGTCGCGGCCTGCGGGCTGGTGTACGAACTCAGTGCCGCGGCTTTGAGTTCATACCTGCTCGGCGATTCGGTGCTTCAGTTCAGCACCATCATCGGCACCTACCTGTTCGCGATGGGCGTCGGCTCCTGGCTGTCGCGCTACTTCGAGCGCCAGTTGCCGGCGCACTTTCTGCGCATCGAGCTCATGGTGGCCCTGGTCGGCGGTGCCCTGCCGGCGCTGCTGTTCATCGCCAACGCCTACGTGCCGGGCGCCTTCCGGCTGCTGCTCTACGGCTTGGTGCTGGTGGTCGGCACGCTGGTCGGGCTCGAGATCCCGCTGGTGATGCGGATCCTGCGGCGCAATGTGGCGCTCAAGGACCTGGTGTCGCAGGTCCTGACCTTCGACTACCTGGGCGCGCTGGCGGTGTCGATCGCCTTCCCGCTGCTGCTGGTGCCGCAACTCGGCATGATCCGCACCGGGCTGCTGTTCGGATTCATGAATGCGGCGGTGGCGGTCTGGGCGCTCTGGCTGTTCCGGCACGAGCTGCGCCGCGTCGGCGCCCATGCGCTGGCCTGCACGCTGGCGCTCTCAGCACTGGCGGTGGCATTCGCGTTGGCGGACCGCATCACGACGCTGGCGGAGGACAAGTTCTACCAGGACCGCATCGTCTTCAGCGAGAGTTCGCCCTACCAGCGCATCGTGGTCACCCGCGGGGCCGCCGGGCATCGGCTGTTCCTGAACGGCAACCTGCAGTTCGCCGAGCGCGACGAGTACCGCTATCACGAGGCGCTGGTGCATCCGGTGATGGCGGCGCACGGCGCGCCGCGCAAGGTGGCGGTGCTGGGCGGCGGCGACGGCATGGCGGTGCGCGAGATCCTCAAGTACCCCTCGGTCGAGAGCGTGACCTTGGTGGAACTCGATCCGAACATGACCCGGCTGTTTCGCGATCACGAGACGCTGGCGGCGCTCAACGGCCATTCGCTGGCGTCGCCGAAGCTGAAGATCGTCAACACCGATGCCTTCCAGTGGCTGCAGCAGGCCGGCGAGGTCTTCGATGTCATCGTGGTCGACTTTCCCGATCCGACCAACTTCGCGATCGGCAAGCTCTACACCAGCTCGTTCTATGCGCTGCTCGACCAGCGGCTGGCTGCGAGCGGCTATGCGGTCGTCCAGACCACCTCGCCGCTGGTGGCGCGCAAGAGCTTCTGGACCGTGGCGACCACCATCGAGTCGGTCGGCCTGACCGCGACGCCGTACCACGCGCACGTGCCGAGCTTCGGCGAATGGGGCTACATCGTCGCCAGCCGGCGGCCGTTCCGGATGCCCGACGCATTGCCCGAGGGCCTGCGCTTCCTGTCGGTGGCGACCCTGCCCCTGCTGTTCGACTTTCCGCGCGACATGGCGCGGGTCCCGACCGAGGTGAACCGGCTCTCCAACCAGATCCTCGTGACCACCTACGAGCACGAGTGGGGCACGCGATGAGGCGGCGCGCGTTCCTGGGCGCGGCTGCCGCGGCGGCGACACTTGCCGGCTGCGAGCGGGCGCCCGCCATCGAGGGCGGGTTCACGGGCATCGACGTCGGGCGCGGCCACGCCCTGCGCGACGGCGCGCTGGGTGCGAAGGCTGCACCCGATGTCACCCGGCGAACCCGGGTCGTGATCGCGGGCGGCGGCGTGGCGGGACTGGCGGCGGCGCGGGCGCTGCGCCTGGCCGGGATCGAGGAGTTCGCGCTGCTCGAACTCGAGGACACGGCCGGCGGCAACAGCCGCGCCGGCGAACTGCAGGGCATCGCCTGCCCGCTCGGTGCGCACTATCTGCCGTTGCCTGGCGACCAGGCCCCCGAAGTGCAGGACCTGCTCGAGGAGCTCGGCCTGCGCCGGCGCGTGGCCGGCCGCTGGACCTACGACGAGCGGCATCTCTGCCACAGCCCGCAGGAGCGCCTGTTCTTTCAAGGCAGCTGGCAGGACGGCTTGCTGCCGATGCAGGGCGTGGGCGCCGGCACGCTGGATGCCTACCGTCGCTTCTCGGCCCGCGTGGACGCGCTGCGGCGCGAGGCGCGGTTTTCGATCCCGACCTTGCGCGCCGAACTTGCGCCCGCGCTGCTGGCGCTGGACGCGCTGCCCTTCGAGACCTGGCTGGCGCGCGAAGGCTTCACCGACGCGCATCTGCGCTGGTACCTCGACTACTGCTGCCGCGACGACTATGGCGCCGGCCTGGCCCACGTATCGGCCTGGGCCGGCATCCACTATTTCGCCAGCCGGCACGGCTTCCATGCGCCCGGCGATGACGACGGCGAGCGCGAGGCGGTGCTGACCTGGCCCGAAGGCAACGCCTGGCTGGCCCGGCGGCTCGCGCAGCCGCTCGGCGACCGGCTGCGGACCGGCCAGGTCGTGACCCGCATCGCCGAGACGCGCCATGGGGTCGAAGTCGATGCGGTCGATGTCGCCAGCGGGTCGCGGGTGCGCTGGCAGGCCGAGCGCTGCATCGTGGCGCTGCCGGCGTTCATCGCCGCCCGGGTGGTGGAAGCCGCGCCCGAGCGCTTGCGGCAGGCGGCGGCCACCTTGCGCTACGCGCCCTGGCTGGTGGCCAACGTGCATTTGCGCGCAGCGCTCGCCGATCGGCCGGGCGCCGCGCCCTCGTGGGACAACGTGGTTCACGGCGGCGCAGGGCTCGGCTATGTCGATGCGCGGCACCAGGCGCTCGACCCGACGCCGCGGGCCACGGTGCTGACCTGGTACCGGCCGCTCGGCCCGAGCCGCTGGGATGGGCCCGACGCCCGGCGCCAGCTGCTGGAGCGACCCTGGAGCAACTGGCGCGACGCGCTGCTGGCCGAGCTGTCGCTGCCGCATCCGGACATCGCCGCACTGGCGACCCGGATCGACATCACGCGCCATGGCCACGCGATGGCGATCCCGGCGACCGGCTGGCTGGCGCGCATGGGCGCACCGGCGCGCGTGCAGGCCGGCCGGCTGGCCTTCGCCCACGCCGACTGGTCGGGCTACTCGATCTTCGAGGAGGCTTTCACGCGCGGCCACCTCGCGGCGGCTTGACGGGCCCCGGGGGCCCGCGCATCAGCCGCGCATCAGCCGCGCATCAGCGCCTCGATCTCGTCGGCCTTGACCGGCACGCCGCGCGAAATCAGTTCGCAGCCGGTCTCGGTGACGATGGCGTCGTCCTCGATGCGGATGCCGATGTTGTGGAACTGTTCCGGCACGCCCTCCGCCGCCCGCACGTAGATGCCGGGCTCGATGGTCAGCACCATGCCAGGATGCAGGATGCGGCTGGGCCGGTTCTGGATCAGTTCGTTGGACAGCGGGTCCCGGCGCTCGCTCACTTCGCCGACCTGGGTCGGCTCGATGTAGCTGCCGCAGTCGTGCACGTCCATGCCCAGCCAGTGGCCGGTGCGGTGCATGTAGTAGGCGAAGTAGGCCCGCTTCTCGATCACGTCGTCGACCCCGCCCACCTTGTCGGCGTCGAGCAGCCCGAGGTCCAGCATGCCCTGCGACAGCACCCGCACGGTGGCCTCGTGCGGGTCGGTGAAGCGCTGGCCGGCCCGGGTCGCCGCTACGGCGGCGTCCTGGCTGGCTAGCACCAGGTCGTACAGAGCGCGCTGCGGGCCGGTGAAGCGGCCGTTGGCCGGGAAGGTGCGGGTGATGTCGCTGGCGTAGCCGTCCAGTTCGCAGCCGGCGTCGATGAGCACCAGTTCGCCGTCGCGCACCGGCGCCGCATCGGCGCGGTAGTGCAGCACGCAGGCGTTGGCGCCGGCGGCGACGATCGAGCCGTAGGCTGGATACTGCGAGCCGCCGAGACGGAACTCGTGCAGCAACTCGGCGTCGAGGTGGTATTCGCGCACTTCCCGGCCCTCGCGCAGCATGCGCGCCGACAGCTGCATGGCGCGGACATGGGCCCGGGCGCTGATCTGGGCGGCACGGCGCATGGTCTCCTGCTCGGTCGCGTCCTTGACGAGCCGCATCTCGTCCAGCGGACCGCAGAGGTCTCGCTGCTCTTCGGGACAGAGCGCGCCGTAGCGTACCCGGGCTCGCACCGACGACAGCCACCCGTCGACCCGCGTTTCTAGGCCCTTGTGGGTCGCGAACGGATACCAGACGACGCTCTTGTTCTCGAGCAGGCGCGGCAGCCGGGCGTCGAGCTCCTCGATCGAATAGGCCTCGTCCACCCCCAGCGCCGCCGGTGCCGCTTCCGGGCCGAGCCGGTATCCGTCCCAGATTTCGCGCTCCAGGTCCTTCGGGGCGCAGAACAGGGTCGAGCGCCCGTCGCCTGCGATCACCAGCCAGGCATTGGGCTCGGTGAAGCCGGTCAGGTAATAGAAGTAGCTGTCGTGCCGGTACAGGAAGTCGCTGTCCCGGTTGCGCTGCCGTTCGGGCGCCGTCGGGATGATGGCGATCCCGTCCTTTCCTATATTAGAAGAAAGTAGTAATCGACGCTGGACTTGATAATTCGCGGTCATAAGGTCACCATGCGCTACTGATGTAACGGCTGTAGGAAGAGGCTGAAAAACATCAAGAAAAGAAATGCAAGAAGGGTTGCCCTGTAGGACCACTCCCACGTACAAACCACCAACTTGTCATTTTGGAGGTGTTTTTCTTGAAAGTTCTACACAACAGCGCGATTTTGCTCGCAGTAGCTGCAACCGCGCTTGTGGGGTGTGGCGGAGGCGGTGGCGGCGGTGGGGGCGGGAGCATCGCCGCATTGGGCGCTGCCAGCGCTGGCAGCGCTGGCACAACGACGCCGGCCACGGCAGCGGCGGCCACCACGACCACCGGCCAACCTCACCTATGTCGCCGACGATCCGTCGCAGCGCATGGGCGTCACCGATCTGCAGATAACCGGCTACCAGTACAACACCTTCGCCCAGACGCCCCAGCTCAGCTGGACCGTGGGCGGGACGGCCGCCGGCCTCATGGACAGCTTCACTGCCGCGAGCTACAAGARGGCCGGCGTCGTCACCGGCGATCCCGTGGCGATGGGCCGCTGCAGCGGCCAGACCGGCTTCTGCAACCAGAGCCTGGTGGCTTACCAGAACGGCGTGATCGGCACCGCCGGCTCGAACACCGCGAGCACCCCGACGACCGTCAAACTGCCTGCGAACAAGGTGCCKACCGGCATCGCCATGACCAACGACAGCGAATTCGCGCTGGTGACGGTGTGGGACACGACCGCCCTCAAGGGCCAGGTCGCGGTGGTCGCGCTGGCCGGCCTGTGCCCTGGCTGYGATCCGTACTCGCCCTCGASCACCGTCAACTACTGGTACGAGTGGGGCGCCGCCTACCCGGGCCTGTTCAACGTGGGCAACATCGCCTTCATGAAGATCCTGGGCTACGTCGACCTGCCGGGGATGACGGCGCCGACCGAGATCGCGGTCACGACCGGSCTGRACCAATGGCTCACGCTGGACATCAACGGCCGCGGGATCGCCTGGCAGACGCCGCTGACCAGTCAGACCAACCGCCAGAGCTTCCTGCCCGGCGGTGCCAACTACGGCCGCTATGCCAAGGGCGGGGTGGCGGTGGTGATCTCCAAGTCGGAGCAGAAGGTGGCTTTCATCGACCTGAAACCGCTGTTCACCTACGTCAACAGCGTCTATTTCGGCGGCGACCAGGCGACCTTCAAYKCACGSATGGCGAGCCTGGGGCAGGCCGACAACCAGTGGCCCTACACCTTCACGCAGCAGCCTTCGCAGGTGCCGACGGTGGTGAAGACGGTGTCGCTG